>NZ_JABFAW010000009.1:143903-175261 GCF_017168375.1 Kocuria sp. KRD140 | reverse complement strand
GCACCCCACACCCCTCCCCCGCCGCGATGCGCGGCCGCAAGGACCCCGCACTGGGCGTCCGCCCGGTGGACTACACCTCGTGGCGCCCTTCCGAGCGGCAAGGGGACGCGGACGCCGTCGGCGATGACTCCGAACCTCGGGCCGGAGCAGCGCCGGACGGGACGCCTCGGTCAGGTCCCGGGCCCCGAACAGTTCCCGGCGCGAACGGCACCCGTGCTGTTCCTGCCGCGGGCGGGGCACCCAAACCGGGCCCCGGGCCGCGCACGGTCCCCGCCGGGGAACCCACCACGCCCATCGCGTCCGAAGCACCACGCGAGCTCACGGTGGACCCGCAGCTCGCGGAGTTCGTTCGCCTGTTGCGCGCGGGCATCACCCCCGACACCACTGCCCCCGAGCGTGCGTTCTACACCGTGGACTCCGATCTGTCGGGGGCCCCGGCGCTCGAGGTACCCGCGGACGGCGTCGTCGTACAGGGCGTGTGGGACGTGAGCGAGAGCGCGCTGCAAGCCGTCGTGGCGGACCCCGAGGACACCTGGACCGCGGACCTCGGGCGCACCGACTACTACGTGCGCGGCCGGCTGTGCGTGCAGGTGACCCGGGCGGAGCACCGCGTGGTGGGGATCTACCGCAGCGGGTGGGCGATCGCCCGGCGCCCGGACGAGACCTGGGCGGACACCCCCGACTCCCTCGAGCACACCGGCGCGAAACCCGGGGGCAGCGGCACCCGCTATCCCACCAACCGCAGGGAACTGCTCGAACGGTTGCGCGGGGCGGGCTTCGAGGTCACCACGTCCGGGCCCACCCACGGGAAGATCACCCACCCGGACGTCCCCGGTAGGTTCCTGCCGTTCTCCTCGACGCCGTCCTCGCAGCGCTATGGCCGCCACGTGACCACCGCGGTGAAGCGGGTCTTCGGGATCGACCTGCGGGACCCCGCGAAAACCCGGTAACTGCCCTAAGTACCCCCTAAAGGGAGGGCAGGCATTTCCCCTCGGGAACCCCGGAATCACGTGCCAAAGGCGTATGCTTTTGCACAGTTCACTCCGCCCGTCCCGGGGAAAATGGTTAGTCTGGGCAAAAGTTCGTCAGGGGGCAAGCGCGCCGAGGTTCTTGGGGAAGAACCGGACGCCCGCAACGGAGACACGTATTACTTGGGGGATCATTCATGCTCACGTACTCGCAGCTGCGCCGTTCCAGGCCCGGCCACCGCTCACGCGTTCGCGAGGAGGACTCCGTACGCCACGGGTGGGTGCCTGCCGGGAACCGGTGGATCGCGGTGGACGTGCACGAACCCACGGCCACCGAGCGCGGCGGGACCGTCATCATCGTGGGGTCCCCGGGACGCGATCGCGTGACCCTGACCCGCAGCATGATCCACACGGCCCGGGCGCTGGCCGCTCACGGGTGGCGTGTGGTGCGCCTCGACTGGTCCGGGACCGGTCAGAGCCCCACCGCCGAGGAAGCCGTGGACGCCGGACTGTGGGTCGACGACCTGACCACCGTCCGCGATTGGGCGAGCTCCCACGGTCCCGTCCACGGGGTGGGCTTCAGCCTGGGCGGCACCGTGCTCGCCGCCACCGGGGATCATGGCTGGGCCTCCCGGCTGGTGCTGGCCCCCGTGTCCGGTAAGCAGTGGGTGCGCCACCAGAGCGCGCTGCGCCGCATGGGCGGGCCCGACCTACCGCCCCGCGTGAGCGAGGGCACGGAACTGATGAACCTGCAGCTGTCCTCGCACGGCGCGGCCGCGCTCAAGGCGCTTCCCGAGCCCGCGGACGGTCCCGATCGTCGGATCCGCATCCTGTCCGACGAAGAAGCAGGCGCACTCCCGATCAACGTGCACCCCCGCGCGGCCGCCGTCCCCGCCCGTCTGATCGCCACCGTTCGCACCGCGCTGGACGCCGCCCCGGCCGGGACGACGCCGGATGACACCGCTCGTCCCGACGGGGACGGCCTGGTCCCCGAGCAGGAGATCACCGTGGACGTGGCCGGGACACCCGTGGTGCTGCGGCGCTCGACCAGCGGGGCCGCCCGACGCCCGGCCATCATCACCGAGCCGGTGACCCGCGACCACGACGCCCCCGGGCTGGCGTTCATCTCCCCGGGTTCGGAGGTCATGGAGGCCTCCGGCGGTCTGTGGCTGCGCACCGCGCTGCTCGCGTCCGCGCGCGGCGCCGTGTGCTTGCTTGCCGAACGCTCCGACACCGGCGAGCTCGTGCGCTCGGACATCACGCAGGACTCCAACCCGTACGCTCACCACACGCTCACCGAATCCCGGGAACTCGTGATGCACCTGAGCGAACTCACGGACGGTCCGCTCCTGGGGGCGGGCATCTGTCTGGGCGCGTGGGGCCTGGTGGCCTCGGCCCACGAACTGCCCGCATGGCAGCGGGCACCGTGGCGCTACTGGCGCCAGGGCCTGCGCGGCGGCCCCCTGGCCCCCACCCTGCCCGGGCAGGACGAGGCGGCGGCAGCGCCGTCGTCCGCTCCCACCGCCGACGACGCACCCGCCGGCTCCCGCTGGGATGCCGTCCTGGCCGGGCTCAACGCCTACGTGGGGACGACGGCGCGCACCGTGGTACGCGGCACCCGTCACCGCGCCCGCAACGCGTCACCTCGGGTCAATGCGCTCGCGGCCGGGGTGGGGGTCATCGACGTCCCGCAGCCCACGCTGCGCCGGCTCACCAAGATCCCCGGACTCACGGTGGACGCGGTCTTCGGACCCGCCGATGCCAAGCACTGCGGGGTCACACCCCAGCGCCTGGGCCCGCGCAGCACGCTCACCGTCCTGGACCCGTTGGACCACTCGCTGTTCGCCACGGAATCGTGCCGCCGGATGGTGGATTACGTCCTGGCGTACGTGCCCGAGGTGTGAACCGCGGCGCGTACGGGACAGCGGGCCGATGACAGCCGCCGGCAAATGACTCAGGAGCCCCGCACGGGTGGCGTTGCCAGCACGTGCGGGGCTCTCTCGTCGATACGGCTCATGGGGCCGTCATGAGGTGACGCTTCACCCGGCCCGTTGAGAGATTGTCGGCTACTCGGACTCGGCGCCCACCGGAACCGATGGGACGCCCAGCGCCCGCACCCGCGTGGCCGCACGACCCTCGTCGGTGAGGGCTCCGCTGACCGGAACGTGCACCGTCTCACCCGGGAGCACATGGACGTAGCCGTCCTCGGCCACGGCCCCGCGGGGCAGGTCCAGGGCCACGAATCGCGCAAGTCCGAACGCCGTCACGGCCACCGACCACTCCCCCTGTTCCGTCCTGACCCAGTGAGCGTCAAGTCCCGGATCGGGTGCATCGTTGCGTCGCGGTCCGCCGGTCAGGTGGACGTCCCGGGCGAGCACGCGACCGGAGGGGTTCACGAGCTGGGCGGACACGGCGTCGTACTCCCGCTCGCCGAAACCGTACGCGTGGTCAAGGTCCCGGAACGTACCGTCCGCGAGGTCCGCGCGGATCACGGTCTCGCCGCGCGCGGGCACCGTGACCGGGATGTCGAGGGGTTGCTGGCAGCCGCCGTGCACCGTGGCCACGGTCAGTCGCAGTGTGGCCGTGAGCGGGGTCGGGCCGTCGTTCCAGACATGGACGGGTAGTCCGTCGCCGCCGGCGGGGAGGAAGGACACGGCCACGGGCGCGCACGCCCGGCGCATCCCGTACCACGCGGCGGTGGGCCGCCCGGAAGCATCCAGGACACCCCACCCGGGCCCCGCGGCCATGGACAGCGCCGAGAGCACGAGCGCTCCCCGGCACGGCGAATCCCTGCTGCGCCACTGGGCGAAAGTCCGCTGGAACACGTGGGCGAGCGCGGCGCGCTCGTACTCGAGGCGCTCGACGTGACCCGTCCCTGCGCCGTCGGACGCGGGCTGCCCCGGGGTCGCCAGACCGGCGTCCGGATCGCTGTCCCGGTCCAGGAACAGTCGGTGGACATAGATCGCGGTGGTGTCCTCGAAGGTCCATTGCGCCCCCGGGTCGTGGGCGACACCGGCGCGCCACGCGTCCGCGGAATCCCCATCGTCCAGCGGACCGTCCGTCCCGAATTGCTCCCGCACCGCGGCGGGTTCCGGCGGCACCGCGAAGGCCAGCGCCTCCGCCGCGAACCGCACCCCGCGGGTCACCGCGTCCTCGAGCGGTCGCCCGTAGGCCCCCACCCCGAAGTAGTGGGACACGCCGTCGGCCGCGTCCGTGGGAGCGACGGTCGGCACCGACGACGACGCCGCCCGCTCCCCCGAGGCCTCGCCCGTCTCGTACGCGTGCTGTGCGGCGTCCAGGTCCGCGTCCGAGCACGGAGAGGACGGAACGACCACCACGTCCGCATCGGCCTCCCCGACCGCACGGGGAACGTCCCGCAGGACCACGTCCGTGCGCCACTGCTCGGCGGGCCGGCCTGCGAGCACGGGGGCCTGGATGACCTCGGTGCCCCCGGAGATCACGACCGTGGACGGATGAGAGGCCAACCGCGAGGCGAGGTATCGGACCTCGTGGCGCAGCCCGGCGCGCCACTCGGAATCGTCCGGCGGGTCCTGAGGCCCCAGGGCCACGTCTTGCCAGACCATGAGACCCAGCTCGTCGCACGCGCGGTGGAAGTCCTCGGTCTCGTAGCACGCCGTTCCCGGGACGCGGATCATGGTGCTGCCGCCCGCGTGCAGGCGTTCCAGCACGTCGCGGGTGCGCTGCGGGTCTGCGGCCACCTCGAAGGGGTCCGCACCGGCCCACACGGCACCCCTCGCGAACACGGGGACGTCATTGATCCGCAGGGCCAAACCGCGATGGTCCCGGTCCCGCGGTTCGGCACACACCGACCGGAACCCCACGGCGTACGTGCATTCCCCCTGCCCGGTGCGCACCCGCACCCGGTACAGCGGTTGCTCGCCCATCCCGTGCGGCCACCACATCGCGGGGTCGGGCACGGTCACGTCCACGGTGAACGTTTCGCGCGATGTGGCATCGGACGCGGTCACGACGCGCTCGGCGGTCACCGGCTGCGCGTCCACCTCATAGGGAGGCTCCACGGTGATGTGTACGGTTTCACGCGCATGTTCCACCGCAGCGCCGCGGGCCACCGGAACGTCCGGGTCCGCTGAGCATCCGACGTCCGCCAGCTCCGCGGCCGCGCCCGCGCTCCCGGCCGTGTCCGCGTAAAGATCCGGGGTCGTACCCGTGGTCGGGCCGAGTTCCACGGTCACGACGCCGCTACCGTCCTCCCCGACCCGCGTGCGCACCGCGCGCGGTACGAGTCCGAGCGAGGGGTGGGGAGTGTCGTCGTCGGCGGCGGAAGAAAGAAGTGGGACAGCGCGCAGGCCGCCCCACGGACCCAGCACGGGCAGCGCACCGGGCCAGTCGATCGAGCCGATCAGCGGGGTGCGGCGCCACCGCAGGGAGCGGTCGGACACGAGCGGCGACAACCAGCGGGCGCGCGGCTTACGCGGCACGCTCACGGACGCCGTGGGCAGGACCCGCAGGGCGATCTCACACGGCCCGGACGGCAGCTCCACGATCACGTCCCACGGTGCAAAGGCACTGTGGGACTCGTGCACGACCCGGTCCGCGACCAGCAGCTGCGCCACGGTTGCCACGCCCGTGGACATGAACCGGTGCCGACCACCGGCGGTGGTGACCCGGGTGCGGTACTCCCACACGGTGTCGGGACCGTCAGTGGCCAGCACGGTGGCCACGCGGTCCTCCCCGAGGGCGTCCCGCAGGGCACCGGACACCGTCCCCGGGACCCGCGCGGGAATCCCACGAGCGAGGGCATCGCCCGGGTCCTGCGACGGGTCGAAGCGCCGGAGCGTCCACGCGGCGTCGCGCACCCCGGTCACTCCCCCAGGCCCAGGGCCTCACGCACCACGCGCATGCCCGCGGTGTGCCCGGCCACGAACGCCTCCGCGGACGAGTCGATGCGCGGTGTCCTGCCCGAGGCCGCCCGGGCCAGCTTGAACTGCAGGGCCTTGGCGGCGCCGGCGGCGGCGTCGAACTGCTCGGCGGCCTCGATCAGCTGCTCCGCGTCCACGTCGCTCGGCCACTCCTGCGCACCGCGGGACAGATACCGGCACGCGTGGGCGGCGAGCCCGGACGTGAGACCGGCCTGGCGCGTCGTCGCGAACGAGTACTGGTGGAAGTACTCCATGCCCCGCTCGGCGAGCACCGGGACGTGCTCCCGGATCGCGGCCACGAGCCGGTCGGCCGGATCGGGGTGCGCGTCATCGCCCGTCCCGGCGTCCGGGGCGCGGCGCAGGTGCCCCCGCGCGATCTCGACGGCGCGCTGCCACAGCGCCTCGGGCGCCAGGGACCGGATGCCGTCCAGTCGCACGAGTTCCACGTACGGGTACGGGACCCACCCGGAACCCACACCCGTGCCCAGCGCGTTGTCGAGGTCCTCCCCGTGCAGCACGTGGACACCGTCGTTGTGCAGGTAGACGAGTTCCCCCGCGACCGGATCCAGGCGCAACGGCACGATGGACGTCTTGGTATGGGCCCGCCCGTAGGACACGCCCTCGGTATCCGGGAGGTGATAAGCGTCCACCTCCACGATCAGGGCGTCCCCGCGGGACATCACCAGCTGCACGTGTTCGGCCAGGGGCCGCCACGTGTCGTACTCCCCCACCGTGAGGCCGTAGAGCGTCTCAAGGTCCTCCTGCCGGGGCTTGAGGAACTCCCACTGGTCCCCCAGGAAGTCCGCGCTGAACGCGGCCCCGAGCATGGGCAGCGGGTCCAACCCGAGGGTCGCGGTGAGACCGATCCACACGTCCATGTAGCAGTTCGTGGGTGACCACGGTTCCGCCGGGTCGTGCAGGACGGAGCGCGGTGCGTTCGCCACGGTGAGCGACTCGCATCCGCGCACGGCCAGGACCTCGTGGCCGAAGGGCTCCCGCACGGACGCGGTACCCGCCGACCCACCGTGGTTCACGGTCACGGCGGTCATGGCAACCCCAGTTCCTGACGCACGGTCGCGGGCCACGCGGCGGTGTCGAAACCGTGGCGCATGGCCAGGGCCAGGGCCACCCGCTCCAGACCGAAGCCGAAGCACGCGGAGTGGGCCACGGCGCCGTCGGCGGTGTGCAGGTGGAAGCTCTCACCGAAGTGGTCCTCGTGCAGGTTCGCGGAGGCGATCGCGGTGGGATGCCCCGGGTAGACCTCCGTGAGGATCTCGAACTTCAACTGCGCCTCGCGCTGACCCGCGCTGAGCAGGCGCCCCGCGCGGCCGAAGAACGGGTCGTTGGCGGTGTCCGCGTGGACCTCGAGCCCCAGGGAGCTCAGCAGGTTGGTCCCCGCCTCGAGCCACTTCTCGCGGTGCTCCCGGGCCTCCTGCGGCGTGCCCAGGCACACCGCCTCGAACATCCGGAAGGTCACGAAACGCATGGGGTCCGGGCTGGGCTCGTGGCGGTAGCACTCGCCCACGAGCTCGAACACCGAGCCGTCCACCTGCGAGCCCTCGAGGTACGCGTACAAGGGGTGGCACACCGCGGGGACCAGCGCGTGACCGGCCGGGGTGAGCTGGGCGGACCAGTCACCGTGCTCCTCGTACGTGGCGAGCAGCTCACGGTGAGCCTTGTTGTCGCCCTCGAACGCGGAGATGGTCCCGAGCAGTTGCGGGAAGGACGCGACGTAGTCCGTGCGCTCGAGCAACCGGGTCCCGTTGACCGGTGGGAAGCGCAACCGGCGCGTGCCGGCGTCCGGGGACAGCCGCGCCGCGACCTTGCGGGCCGCGGCGGCGATGCCCTGCACGACGTCCTCGGCCTGCGGACCGAGCCCGGTCACGCCGTCCCCGAGGGTGGGCAGGAACCAGCCGTGGGCCTCGAGGCCCTCGCGGAAGGTGTCCTGCAGCTGGGAGAGGTCCTGTGTGGTGTCCGTGGCGCTCATCGTTGCCCCCTGGAAACGAGTTGGAGTGTGGCGGTGTGGAGCAGGATGCGGTCGTTGTTGACCATGACCGAGGGCCCGATGCTGTCCCGGTACAACCGGGCCAGGCTCACGGGCGAACGATTGGCGAAAGCGGTGATGCCCACGATCACCATGGCGTCCCCCACGATCCGGCGCACTGCTTCCGCGCCCGAGACCTTGAGGGTGTTCATGGCGATCGCGAACTGCATGGACTCGGTCACGGCCGGATCGTCCCACGCGGCCTCGTAGCGGGCCACGCTCGCGCGCACCACGTCCGTCATGGACTGCAGCTGCACCTCGAGTTCCGCGAGCCGCAGCGCGGACGGCGGTGTGGTCCCCGGGGTCTTGCGCGCGGCCTTCTGCACCACGGACCGGGCGGTGAGCCCGGCCTGGGTAGCCATGCCCAACCACGCGGAGGCCCACAGGCAGTGGGCCGCCGGGAGCATGGTCTGCGCGGAGATCGTCTCGAACAGCACTGTGAACATGGCGTCCGCGGGCGTGGTGGCGTCCAGCTCGAAGGACTCGGAGCACGTGCCCCGCATCCCCAGGGCGTCCCAGCCACGCTGGCGGTCCAGCTGCAGGTTCTCGGCCTCGACCACCAACAGCACCTGGTCGCTCGACGCCGCGTCCTCGCTGCGCCGCGCGGTCACCAGGATCGCGTCCGCGTACGCACCGTAGGAGATCACGGGGCAGCTCTTGTGCAGGGCCACCCGGCCGTCCTCGATCGGGCGCACGGCGCACGTGGAATTGCGGGTGTCCCCGCCGATCTGGGCCTCGGTCGTGGCGGAGGCCAACAACAGCCCCTCGGCGGCCACACGGCGGGTGTAGTCCCGCAGGAAGTCGGTGTCCGCGTGGCGGGTGAGGCACAGCACCTGGGAGTGGTGCATGGCCAGGATCATGGCCGTGGAGGTGCACTCCCGACCCACGCGCTCGAGCATCCGGCACAGCTCGGTGATGCTGTAGCCCAGCCCGCCATCCGCTTCCGGGATCGGCGCGGCCAACAGGCCCTGGGCGCGGGCCTCCTCGATGGCCTCCCGCGGGAACCGGGACTCCGAGTCCACCGCGTCCGCGAACTCGCGCGCCACGGCGGCCACGGCCTCCGCGCGCGCGGCGACCCGCTCGGCCCGGTCGGTGTCCTCGGCACCCCGCTGCGGGGTGTCGATCAGTACCGCATGATCAGTCATTGTTGATCGCCTCCACGGCCTCGGTGATGGAGTTGATGGACGTGAACGTGGCCTTGGTCAGGCGCTCCTCGGGGAACTCGATATCGAACTCGTCCTCCAGGCCCAGCATCACGTTCACGGACGCGTGGGAGGTCATGCCTGCGCGGTACAGGTCCGCATCCGCGGCGATCGTCCCGGCGTCCTCGGACAGCTTCCCGTGCTGGCCCAGCACGGAGCGGACGGTGGTCTCGATGGCGGTGGAATCCATGGGGTGAACCTCTTTCGGTTGATGTGGTGGTTTTCGATGTCCGCGCCCCGGGTACCGGTCGGCGCGGTGGTCTGGCCTCCGGTCAGGGCTGGGGTGAGCGGATGGCCAGGGCCACGGCCATCGCGAAGCCTCCGTCGTGGGACGTGCTCACGCTCCACGCCCCGAGTCCGGCGCCGCGGGCCAGGCAGGCGGCCGTGCCCCGCAGTTCCACGCGAGGGGCACCGTGGGCGTCCGAGCGGATCATGATTTGGGGCCAGGCCACGGCGTCGTCGGCGCTCGGGCGCAAGACCTTCAGCACGGCCTCCTTGGCCGCGAAGCGCCCCGCCACGGACTCCGCCGCGAGCGGGCGTCCGTCCGGACGCGTGAGGTCGGCGATCTCCTCGGGCGCGAACAGTGCCCGCAGGTACCGCTGCCCGCGTTGCGCGAGCGCTTCGGCCACGGGCGCGACCTCCTGCAGGTCGCACCCCACGCGGGGTACGCCGACGACACCGTCCCCGGCCTCGGTCCCGCGTGTCACGGTCACGGGCGCGCTCGTCACGACGAGCTCCGTGAGGTCACGTCCTCGAATGCCGAGGGCACCGACGGCTGGGGCGAGGTGCGCTTCACGCCCACCCGATCGGCCCAGCGCCCGAGGGCGACCGTGGCCGCGGGGGTCCAGCACGGGAACTCGTGGCCGCCGTTGCACTGGCCCGCCTGGCCGTACTCGGTGTACTGGTAATCCACTCCCTGTGACTCGAGCTCGCGCGCCATCGTCACCGTGGTGTCCTTCAGAGCGGGTTCGATGTCCCCCTCCTGGCCGTTGCCCCGGCCGGCGAAGAGTTGCACGTGGACACTCTTGAGCTCCCCGCTCCGGACCGCGGGATCGTTCGCACGCCACTGTTCCTCGGTCGTGACCGAGCCGTTGCCGAACACCGAATCGGTGCGGCCCGTGGCCTCCTGGGATCCCGTGGCGATCGTCTGCTTGGCCTCGTCCGAGGACAGGTCCAGTAACCCGGACAGGCTCACGGCCTCCCCGAAGATATCGGGACGTTGCTCGGCGTAGCGCATGGCGCCGTACCCGCCCATCGAGTTGCCGATGATCACGCGGTGCTCGCGGTCCGCCCTGGTGGACAGGTGCTGATCCACCCACGGGACCACCTGGTCCAGGTGGAATGTCTCCCAGTTCTGCGTGAGTTCCTCCTGGGACGCCCAGTCCGAGTACCAGCCCACCTTGCCCCCGCTCACGATGACAGTGATCACGGGCAGACCCTGGGTGAGCTGCTCGGCCTGACCCGCCTCGTACCACTGCAGGGCAGGGGCCTCCGTGGCACCGCTGCCCGGGAGGAGATACACCACCGGGTACTTCTTCGCGGGGTCGTAGTCCTGCGGGGTGATCACCACCACCGAGTTGCGCCCGCCCGGGGCCTCCGCGGAGACCTGATCCGTGCTCACCGCGAGTTCCGCGGCCCGCTCCGAGAGCCCCCGCGCACCCGTCACGGTGATCCCGTGGGACGGTTGCGTGAGTTGCTGCGGGTCCGCGAAACCCACCCGGGACAGCGCGGCGTCGTCGAAACCCAGGCTCTCACCGGAGGACGACGGCGCGTGGTCGCCGGACCCGCCGGCCGCGCAGCCGCTCAGCAGCACGGCCGTGAGGGCGCACCCGGCGAGCGCGCGGGCGCTGCGTGTTCTCAGACGGCGCACGGGACGACCTCCTCGGCGGGTGAGGGGCTCAGGCCCAGGGCGGCGTCCACGATCTCGAGGGCCGTGAGGCGTGAGGCGTGGGCCTGGAGGGAGTGGTCCAGGGCGGGCACGTGGGCCACCCTGATCCGGCGGCCCTGGCGCTGCAACCGGGCCAGACCCTCCTCCCCGCGTTCCTGCTGGAAGAGCAGACCGTCCTCCGGCCCGAAGTAGAACGTGACCTCGGCGCCCCGGGACGCGTACTCCATGACCACCTCGGGAACGTTGGGGATGTTGCGCCGGCCCAGCACGAGCCACGCGATGTACGGCATGCGGCGGCGCACCCGGTCCTTGGCGCGCGTGCGCCAGCTCGTGGTGACCTCCACGTCGCTCATGGTGCGCAACTGTTCCAGCACGGCGTCCACGTCCCAGTTGCGATAGAGCTTGTCGTAGTAGCTCTCCGCCGCGCGCCACGCCACGTTGTTGAGCACCACGCGGGTGGTCATGGCGCTCGTGGGCGGGGCCATGGCGACCAGCCAGCCGCCCACGCACAGCCCCACCCCGGTGACCTTCTCCCCGGTGCGCTCGGCCAGCCACGCGGCACCCAGGTCCAGGTCCGCCACGCCCTGCCCCGTGTAAGGGTTGATGTCCTTGACCTCGTCCAGGCCAGCGGCGTCACCGCAGTGGTGACGCTCGATGCGCAGCGCGGGGACACCGCGCGCGGCGAGTCGGCGTGCCTGCACGGTCCACAGTCCCGTGGGCCCGTCCTTGGGGTCCGCGGACGGCGGTGCGAGCACCACCGCGCCGGCCCCGGTGCCGTCGCGGCCCACGGGGTGGGTGTAGGAGGCCGGCAAGTGGTCCGGGCCCAGCTCCAGCAGGTTCTCCTGGACCTCCGCACCGAACTCCGCCACATGGAAGCACGCGGTCGTCGTGGGACGCCAGCCGCTCACGTCCACCCAGTCCTCCCTGTGGGACGTGGTGGGGACGGAATCGTCCAGTCGACCCACGAGGGCGGCGATCGCCTCCGGGCTCGCTTTCGCGTAGATCGCGGCCACGCCGTACAACTTCTTGGCGATGCGCCGGTCCTCCTCGCGCACCGTGATCAGACCCGGGGTCTTGATCTTGCGGGGATCCGGTAGGGAGCGGATGGCCGCGGCTTCGGCGTCAGTGAAGTGTGCGCCGCCGATCTCCACGCCATCGGGGACCTCGGGCGGCAGGATCAACCCGCTCGTGCGCCGCAGGCCCGTGTACTGGCGCATGTAGACGGCGCCCGAGACCGGTTCCCACAGCACGCGCCGATCGAACGGCAGGGGTGAGGTCGCGAGCACACCCGCACCGATGCGCAGCCCGATCCCGTGCACGGGCAGAGCAGGTCCTACGAGCTCCCGCGCGGCACGGTGGGCCACCGCAAGGTCCTCGTGCCACACCTCGAGCGGGTTGCTCAGGGCCGGACGCGCACCGGATTCGGAGGTCCCGCTCCACGCCAGGCGGATCACGAGCCACCCGGATTCCGCGGCGCGCGCGGCCACGAGGCGCATGCTGCGGTGACTCACGACCTCCTCGCGCGCCAAGGCCGGCGCCACGATCACGGCGCCGCGCACACGATCGTCCGCGGGGCCGTGGACCCACGCGTGGATGGTGTGGTCGTGGTCCGTCAAGAAAGTTGCCTGCCCGGCAATACGCATGAAATCTCCCCCAGTTCTGCTCCGGTGCGCCTCAGCCGCGCCCCTTCGCACGTCCCCCGTGGCGATGGGGTGCCCTCTCGAAGACCGGGCCCCACCCCGAAGTGCGGATCGATGCCCCGAACTCCGCGTCACTTCCGCGTTCCCCCGCGGGAGTCGTGCATGTTTGCACTCATAAAGCATAGCCAGGGAGACGCCGGTCGTGACCGAGATTACCGTCCCCTAATGTGTGGTTTTACATCAAGATCACTGTTTTTCGCGCTCCCACCTGAGGCGATATCGACGTGTACCTATATGAGCCCACACAGAATTGTCACCACTGTGGTGTTAAGTGCTTGTGCACACGATTATGATGGCAAACGTCGGGACACGCGGGATTCGTGTTTCGGCGACATTCACCGCTCCCGGTGGGACAGCCATGAGGCATCGCTGCACCACGTGGCGCGGAGGCGGACTGGGGAAGTCCGCCCATTCGGGAAAGGCGGCAGCAGCTGAGCTGCTCCGCTTTTCATGGGGGAGGAGATAGCGTGGCAGCACGCGTCCTGATCATCGGACTCAACTATTCACCGGAACATACGGGCATCGCGCCGTACACCGCCGGCATGGCTCGCGCGCTGCGCGAGGAGGGATGGGACGCCCGGGTCATCACGGGTCTCCCGCACTACCCGCAGTGGCGCGTCCACGAAGGGTATTCGCGCCGCCGCGCCACGTACGAGGAGATCGACGGCGTACCCGTCCTGCGCGTGCCGCATCCCGTTCCCCACGACGCCGGACAGCTGCGCCGGCTGGGAATGGAGATCGTCTTCGGTCTGCGTGCCGCGACCGCCGCGTGGGGCGATCCCGACGCCGTCGTGGTCGTGAGCCCCGCCCTGTTCTCGTCCGCGATCGTGCGGGTGCGCGCCGCGCTGAGCCGCACGCCGGTGATCGCGTGGGTGCAGGACATCTACACCGCCGGGCTCACCGAGACCGGCGCGGCGAGCGGACCCGTGGCGCGCGTCATGCGCGGTATCGAGAGCACCTTCCTGCGCTCGTGCCAGGGGGTGGTCGTGATCCACGACCGCTTCTCGGACTACCTGCGCCGCGAGATGGCGGTGCCCGCGCGCCGGATCAGCACCGTGCGCAACTGGACCCACATCTCCCAGGCCCCCTCGGTGGACACCGACGAACTACGGCGTCGTTTCGGGTGGGGTGCGGGCGACGTCGTCGTCCTGCACACGGGCAACATGGGGGCCAAACAGGACCTCGCGAACGTCGCCGCGGCCGCGGACGTGGCCGAGCGCACGGGAGCGCCGCTGCGATTCGTGCTCGTGGGCGGCGGGCACCAGCGCCCGCAGCTCGAGGAGCTGGCCCGGCGCACGCCGCGCTTCGAGGTCCTGCCCGGGGTCGACGACGAGACCTACGCCGGACTGCTGCGCGCCGCGGACGTCCTGCTGGTCAACGAACGACCGGGGCTCAAGGAGATGTGCGTCCCGAGCAAGCTCACGAGCTACTTCACCGCCGGCCGTCCCGTGCTCGCGGCCGTCGAGGCCGAGAGCCCGTCCGCCGCCGAGCTCGACGCCGCGGACGCGGGCATCCGTGTGGCGCCCGGAAATCCCGAGGCACTCGTGGCGGGCGCCCTGCAACTGCACGAGGAGTGGATCGCGACCGGCGGCGCCACGCACCGCGGCGGACGCCGCTACGTGCGCGACGTGCTCAGCGCCGGCGCCGCGGTCCGCGCCTTCAGCACCGCGCTGCGCGCACTGCTACCCACCGAGACCACCGCACCTGCGGCGGCACTGCATTCCTGATCGGCCGGGACACCCGTCCCGACGTACCACGTCACACAGGGGAGACCACTCATGACCAAGAAAGCACTCATCACCGGCATCACCGGGCAGGACGGTTCCTACCTCGCGGAGCTGTTGCTCGCCAAGGGCTACGAGGTCCACGGCCTGATCCGCCGCGCGTCCACGTTCAACACGTCCCGCATCGACCACCTGTACCAGGACCCGCACGACCCGCAGGCGCGGCTGTTCCTGCACTACGGCGATCTTTCCGACGCCGCCCGTCTGGTCACGCTGCTGGGCGAGATAGACCCGGACGAGGTCTACAACCTCGCGGCCCAGTCGCACGTGCGCGTGTCCTTCGACGAGCCCGAGCACACGGGTGACACCACGGGCCTCGGCACGGTGCGTCTGCTCGAGGCCGTGCGCCGCGCCGGGGTGAAGTGCCGCTTCTACCAGGCCTCGACGTCCGAGCTGTTCGGGGCCACTCCCCCGCCGCAGAACGAGGACACCCCGTTCTACCCGCGCTCCCCGTACGGCGCGGCCAAGATCTACTCCTACTGGATCACCAAGAACTACCGCGAGGCGTACGACATGTTCGCCGTGAACGGGATCCTCTTCAACCACGAGTCCCCGCGCCGCGGCGAGACGTTCGTGACCCGCAAGATCACGCGTGCCGTGGCCGCGATCGCGGCGGGCAAGCAGGACCTGCTCTACATGGGCAACCTGGACGCCGTGCGCGACTGGGGCTACGCGGCGGAGTACGTGGAGGGCATGTGGCGCATGCTCCAGGTGGACGAACCGGAGGACTTCGTGCTGGCCACGGGCCGCCCGTCCACGGTGCGCGAGTTCCTGGAGACCGCGTTCGAGCACGCCGGGCTGGACTGGGAGAAGCACGTCCGCTTCGACGACCGTTACCTGCGCCCCACCGAGGTGGACGCGCTCATCGGTGACCCGTCCAAGGCCGAGCAGAAGCTCGGGTGGAAGGCCACGGTGCACGCCCCGGAGCTCGCGCGGATCATGGTGGACGCGGACCGCGCTGCCCTGGAGTGCGCCGGTTCCCCGTGGATCGACACCGTGTCCGAGCGCATCTGGACGCCGGAGCACGCGGCGTGAGCGCGGACGTGGCGAACCGCCGGGACACCGCTGCCGGCCAGGAGCACTGGCCGCACACGGTGAGCGACCCGGCCGATGCCCGCACGACCGACGACGTCGCCTACACCCCCGGCGCGCTGGACCGCTCCGCGCCGTTCTACGTGGCCGGTCACCGCGGTCTCGTGGGTTCCGCCATCTGGCGTCACCTCCAGGACGAGGGTTTCGAGAACCTGATCGGTGCGAGCTCCCGTGAGCTGGACCTGCGGGACCGTGCGGCCGTGGAGGCGTTCATAGCCGAGCACAGGCCGCGCTACCTCGTGCTCGCGGCGGCCAAGGTGGGCGGGATCGGCGCGAACAATTCCCAGCCCGTGGACTTCCTGTCCGACAACCTGCGGATCCAGCTCAACATCCTGGACGCCGCGCGCACCGCCGGCGTGGAACGCGTGCTGTTCCTGGGTTCCTCCTGCATCTACCCCAAACTCGCGGAACAACCGCTGCGCGAGGACTCGCTGCTCACGGGGTACCTGGAGCCCACCAACGACGCCTACGCGATCGCCAAGATCGCCGGCATCCTGCACGTGCAGTCGATGCGACGCCAGTACGGGCTGCCGTGGATCTCCGCGATGCCCACCAACCTCTACGGCCCCGGGGACAACTTCTCCCCGTCCGGCTCCCACGTGCTGCCCGCCATGATCCGCCGCTACGACGAGGCCGTGCGTGCCGGTGACACCGAGATCACCAACTGGGGTTCGGGTTCACCGCGGCGCGAGTTCCTGCACGTGTCGGACCTGGCCACGGCGTGCCTGTACCTCATGGAGCATTACGACGGGCCCCAGCAGGTCAACGTGGGCACCGGCGAGGACGTGACCATCAAAGAACTCGCCGGCCTCGTGGCCTCGGCCACCGGGTACGAGGGCACCACCTCGTGGGACACCTCCAAGCCGGACGGGACGCCCCGCAAGCTTATGGACGTCTCCCTGTTGCGCTCGCTGGGCTGGTCCGCCTCGATCGACCTGCCCACCGGGCTCGACGACGCCGTGGCCTGGTACCGCGCGAATCGCGAGCAGGCGCGGGGCGCCTGAGCGACGGGATGCCCCGCGTAATGCGGGGACACTCCGTGTCATGGGCGAACTCTCCGCATGATGCCGTGACGACCCGCGCGATGCGGGCCGTCTCCGCTGCCCCGCGGGGATGGCCGCGGCGTGCCGACCGCAAATAGCAGGGGAGCCCGGCGTTCAGAGCCGAGCGCCCTGCTCGAGAAGGCAACCATGGACATCCACGCCTACGTGGTCGATCACGTCGATGCGCCGTTCCGGTGGGAAGAACTCACCGTGGACGAGTCCGTTCCTCTGGAACTCGCGGGCCCCCTCGCGTGCGGTATCACCACCGGGGCGGGAGCCGTGCTCAACACCGCGAATCCCGGCCCGGGTGAATCCGTGGTGGTCTACGGTGTGGGCGCCGTGGGGCTCGGGGCCATCATGGCTGCCCGCAATTCGGCCGCGGCCACGATCATCGCGGTGGACCTGCATGACTCCCGCCTGGAGCTCGCCCAGCGCTACGGGGCCACGCACGTGATCAATTCCGGGTAGGAGGACTCGCTGGAACGGATCCGGGAGATCACCGGAGGGGCAGCGGACTACGCCATCGAATGCACCGGTGTGATCGCCGTGCTCGAGGAGGCCATCGAGGCGGTGCTCACGCGCGAGTGAGCTCCGCCCGCTGCGCCGTGAGGTGCCACGCGTCCACGCCCACGACCAGGCCGAGGATCGCGATCACCAGCAGCAGCGAGGCCGTCACGTCCGTGAGCCAGTGGTACCCCAGGTAGAGCCGACTGAACGCGACCACCCCGATCAGCACCACCCCCGCCGCGGCCACCCACCATCGGGTGATCGGGGAGCGGGAGGGGCGCAGCGTCGTCGTACCCGTTGCGGCCTCAAAGGACGACGCCGCCGCGGGACCCGCCGCCGGTGACCGCGGGCTCGTCGAGGCGCCCGCGCAGGAAGGTGGACCGTCCGGTCGCCGGGGTCGAGGTGGTCGTGGCGTCATGCTGCGCCCGCAAACTGGGAACGAGCTGTGCGTTGGCCCTACGCCACCAGGAGCCAGCAGCCCGCCAGCCCGATGGTCGAGAGAACCGCAGCCACCAGGAACGACCGCCACGGCGCACTGCGTCCCACCAGGACGTATGCGACGAGGACCACGGCGAACTCACGGATGACCAGCAGCGTGGCCGCGAGGTGCAGGTCGAACGACGCGACCCATGCGATCAGCGCACCGAAGACCACGCCGATCACCGGACCCACGAACGTCTTCCAGGCCGCACCGGTGCGCACGAGCAGCACGGAGGCCGCCCAGGACAGCACTACGGGGAAGGACACCATGGCGATGAACGGCACCATGGACATCGCGGGTTTCCAGTCGCCACCCAACAGGGGCGTGAGGACCACGCTCGCCGTGAGGGCGATCAGCACGCACGCGAACGCGAGTATGAGCGCGCGCAGCAACAAATGGTCACTCGCGCTCCGGATCTCCTCCGGGGTCTCCTTGTCCGCGATCCCCACGCGCACCACGTTCGCGGTGGACGCGGCCAGGGCGTCCCCCGGGGCGCGGCCCACGGCGCTGCCCGCGGTGTAGGTACCGAGGACGGCGGTGCCGGCGAACACGGCCATGAACAGTCGCTCGGCCTGGCCCTGGAACCAGGACACCAGCGCGTAGCCGGACATCGTGCCCATGTCGGAGAGGATCGAACGCTCGCCCGGCGTGGAGTGCGGCAGGGGCTGGGTGTTAAGGCGCGCACGGCGCCAGCACAGCAGGGCGAACATGCCCTCCGTGACGGCCAGCTGCAGGGCCGGGCCCAGCAGCGAGTGGGTCAGCACCAGGATGGTCCCGCCCACGAGCAGACCCACGAGGGAGGCCCGCAACTGCATCCGGGCCAGGGTCCCCCACTGGTTGGTGGCCTGCAGCGTGCCCACGTACAGCAGACCCAGGGCCCCGAAACCGGGCGCGAGCGCCACGGGCAGCACCTGGAAGAACTCGCCCCAGTTCTCGAGCGTCCCGTTGTGCAGAAGGAACAGCATGAGCCCGGTAAGGATCACGAAGGCCAGGACGGGCATGATCACCCGGTAGCGGTTCATGATCTTCATGCCCCCGGGTTCGGTCAGCACGCGGATCACCGCGAACCGGGCCCCGGAGTCGATCGTGACCTGGATGGCCGTGTAGAGCAGGGTCACCACGTTGTAGATACCCACGTAGTGCGGGGACGTGAACGCGGCGAGCGTGAGGATCACGATCGCGGAGGACATCCGCGGGATCGCGCGCTCGATGAGCGACTTGATCTGGTTCAGCATGCCGACGCCGGGATGAGGGTGGCGGCTCTCGCCAACTGACGCCGCGCGTAGTGCCGCGTCCCGGGACGCACCCCGGCCACGATGGTCTCGAGCTGTCCCCCCGTGCCCCGGATGGATCCGGGGACCCCGCCGTTGGCCTCGAGCCACGGCCGCCCGGAGGCGTGGGCCCACGCGGTCCACGCGCGCCGGATCTCGGGGTCGGAGACGATGCGCTCCAGGTAGGTGTCCGAACTCGACAGCTGGCTCTCACTCAACCGGTAGGCCACCACGGGGGTGGCCAGTTTCACGATCCGGGCCCCGGCGCGCAGGGCGTCGAGCCACAGGACGTAGTCCTCCGCGGTGTTGGGCCGCGCGTAGGCGTCCGCGGCTACGAGCGCCTCCCGGGTGGCGAGCATGCTCGAGTGGAACAGGGGGTTGACGAACGGCAGCAGCAGTCCGATCTCGCGGGTCGTGAGACTGCCCGGGTACCCGGGGCGCGGGAGCATCCCCCGCCCGAAGCGGATTCCCGTGCCGCACACGATGTCCGCGTGGCGCACGGCCCGGAAGCCCACCCGGAAACGCCACGGGAGGGAGATGTCGTCCGAGTCCATGCGGGCCACGAGCTCGCTGTCCGTGGACTCCAGGGCCCGGCGCATGCACGCCACGGTCCCCCGGTTGACGGCATCGGTCCGGACGACGACGCGGCGGTCCGTCACCCGGCGGGCCGCACGTTCGGTCTCGGCGTCCGGGCCGTCCACGGACACCACCAACTCCGCGTCCCGCGGCATGGCCCGCAGCGTGGAACGCATGGCACTCTCCACGGTGGCGCCCGCCCGATAGGCGGGCATGATGACAGTAAGCCTGGGCAAAGTGGTCCACTCCCCGTTGATGAAGCCCCGGGAACGCGGAGGTCGCCCCTCCACACCCGTTGAGCTGATTTATTTGTGAACTGCCGGTGTCCGCGGTGAAAGCTCCGTGGCCGGTGAAGATCTTATTCCCGCGGGCGGTGATTTCGTATCACCACGGCCGAAGATGCGTTCAACGATCCACAACCCCCACAGTGGCAGGATCGACAACGTCAAGAACACCTCGAGGGACTCCAGCTGCCCCACGATGCCCTGGAAGACGAGCGTGGATCCTACGGTGGCCAACAACAACCGATTGGTTTCACTCCGGCTGCGACTGTAGGCATCGGAGACCATGGCAGACACCAGCCCCAACACGAAGTAGCCGACGATCGCACCGAGCAGGCCGAAATTCAGGATCATTTCTGCGCTGAGCCCCGGAACCACGTAAATCTGGTCTTCCCCACCCAACAAGTCGTATCCCGAGACCTGCACCATGGACCGGAAAGGATTCTCCGCCGGGATACCCGCGAAATGCAGAAGCGCAAGCGGGACGTTGAGCAGGGCGCTCAACAGGGTCTCACCGTGGAGCGCCCCGTGGAACTGGACGTGGTTCTCGGCCCAGGCGGCCATGGAGAACCGCCCCCATTGCCAATCCACGAACGACCACGGGTCCGTGGTGGCACCTACGCGCCGGGCCGTGGTCGCGATGATAAACCCCACGAACACGGTCACGCCCACCACGATCAGCGGCCACCGCAGGACGTTGATCCGGGGCAGCATCAGAGCCAGCAGAGGAAATGCCACGTAGGCGATCTCGGAACGCCCACCGTTCCACGTGGCGCTGACGCCCAATGCGGCCAACCCGGCCACCAGGATGATGGTGTTCCACACCGCTGGGCCGGGCACACGCTTCCGGCTCGCGAGCGCCAAGACCAGGATCGTAATGCCCCACGGCAGCCAACCCGCCAGGAATGCGTAGCGGGCATTGCCGCCGTCCACGGAAATGATCCGCCCGCCGGTCTGGTCGGTCGTGGCGCCCATCACTCGCACGAGTCCCACGGCGCCCGCTGCTACGAGTACGAGAGCCAGGCCCCCCATGCTGACCCGGTGATGGGATACGAAGGAATACAACTGTTCGGGTATCAGAGGGCGCCGGGGAACCTGTCGGGGACCACGGTGTGCGGCCAGGATCCGCGGCCGCGGGATCGTCAGCCCCGCCCAGAGGGCACACATGCCCAAGAAGGTCGACCAGGCGGCCGTGGTCAAGCCGGATGTAGCACCTGCGGGAGTACCGGACATGGCCTCGTAGAATCCGCGGTCCCTGGACCACCCCAATACATGGGCGAATCCGGACAGGACGTTGGCCACGAGGAAGTTGATCACGAGCCACATCCGCAGGTTCAGCCCGTCCACCCGGTCCCTGGTCCAGATGTGGATGAGCGCGAGCGCACCCACGGCGGTCGTGGCCCCCAGGAGGAACACGGCCCAGCCGAAAGGAGTCATCGTGTTCATCGTGGGCTTCAGAGAACGCCGGAGTGTGCGCGCGAAGGGCGCACCTGGTTGGCCACCAATGCCACGGGCGTTTCGCGGAATCCCTGAACCGAGAACTGCAGCTGATCGGTCGAGGTCTTCCCGGGCACCGTGACCAGCAGGACCTCATCCGCCAGTTCGCCCAGCACCGCCGCGTCCACGGAGTCCTGCAACGGGGAACAATCGAGGACGACCACGTCGAATTCCGAACGCAACTCACCCACCAACGCAGCCATCGGTTCCGAGCACACCAGGTCACTCGGGCGCGGCGTCGGCGTACCCGCGGGTAGGAAGGTCAGCCCCATCTCGAGACGAACAGTGCTCTGGTCTGCCCCGGCCCGACGTTCCACGAGATCCGAGACACCGAGGTGATTGTGCTGGGCCAGCAAAACAGTTGCCCCGCGGTCGGAGAGGTTGGCATCCACGAGAGCCACGCGGCTGCCCAGACCGGCAAAGCTACGCGCGAGTTCCACGGCGACCGTGGTGGCACCGTCGCCCGAACGCTGACCGGTCACCACCAGTACCGCGCAGCCGGCCACATGGGGCAGGACCTCGGCATGACCTTGTTGGATGCGCGAGCGCAGCGAAGTGACGTGAGGTGACACCTCCCGCGCCGGCGCGGATTCGCCACCCGCGGGAAAGAAGCTGCGCGCGTCAGTCCTGTGCTTCAGTCGCGGAACGGACGCGACCAGCGACGCACCCGGCACACGACGCAGCTCCGTCGTGGTCCGCGGCCGCCGAACCAGACTCTCCAACACGAAGGCGAGGATCACGCCCAACAGCGCGCCGCCGACCACACCGAACAACGGATAGAGCCACGACGGCAGGCCACTGGTTTCATCCGGGAGCTGCGCCCGGCTGAGAACCGTGGCCTGAACGGCGCCTCCCCGGTTGGCGACCTCGGGGGACAGTGACCCGACCCCTCTGGTCAATTGATCCGCGACCCCGTTGGCAACCGTCTGGGCCTCCTGAGGTGAGTCCGCGGTGGCATCGACCTGGATGATGGAGGTGGCCGTCGGATTGGTGACGTCCAACATGTCTTGCAATTGCGCGACCGTCTTATCCACACCCGTGTCCTCGACGACGGGTTTGAGGATGTAGGGGGACGTCGCCACGGTCGCGTACGACTTCAGCTCTCGCGAAAGGTACGTAGCTGCCTGGTTCAACTCCGTGGCGGAGTCACTCGCGGGAATGGAGACGTAGAGGGATGACGTGGCCTTGTACGTGTCCGGAGACACCAAGGCGTAGATCCCCCCGGCCAACAAGCCCACCACGGTCAGTGTGATGACGGTTTTCCACCATTTCTTCAAAATATCGACGTAATCATGCAGCGTCATGTGCCCTCCCAGCCCCTGATCACAATGAAAGACGGTTCGTCTCGGACGCTGCCCAGCCCCCGAGCACGTCCCACCAGTCTCTTCATCGCTCCCCTGTAATGGGCCTCAGTCTAACGCGCGAAATCATGTCGATGAACACGCAGGTAGTTTCTCTGGAATTATTTTGTACCCGAATTGGGGGATAAACCTTCATCGGCAGATCTCGACAGCAATTGGAACCCGCAGGAAATGAGGGCTGCAAAACTGTTCGCAGAAGCAGAAACATTCCCACGACAAGTACGTTGCCCTCAGCAACGAGACAGTACGCGACCTGCGCCGTTGCGGAAAGTCTTCCCGTACGCATGCGGGCAAGGACCCCGCCCCAGGCGCCCGTCGGCGTCGAGGAGATATCGAGGACGAAGCGACGGCATTACCCCCGGTGTCTCCACTTATGGGGTCAGAAGCAGGCGGATCGACGAGCGCAGTGTGCCAAGCTTGGATCCCGTAGCCGCGCGCCCGCGGGGAGAGCGGACCGGTTGCGCGCAGAGCGCAGCCCTATTTGCGGCTCGACGACAGGGGGAGACCATGACACACACGACGAGACGCCTGGCCACTTTCACCGGCCGCGGCTACGACAAGGGCCGGGGAACGCTGCAGTGCGCCGCGTGGGCCCTCGTGGCGGAACCGCTGCAGCGGTCCGTCCTGTGCCCGCCGAGCGTACGCACCCGGATCCTGCGGGCCTTCGGCGCGCAGATCGGGGAGGGCACACTGATCCGCCACGACGTGCGGATCCACTGGCCGTGGAAACTGACCGTGGGCGAGAACTCGTGGATCGGCGTGGGCGCATGGTTGCTCAATCTGGAGCCCATCACGATCGGCTCGGACGTGTGCGTGTCGCAGGGCGCCATGCTGTGCACGGGCAGCCACCGCGCGGACGACCCGGCCTTCGAGTTCGACAACGCCCCCATCACCGTGGCCGACGGCGCATGGATCGCCCTGCGAGCCACCGTCCTGCGCGGCGTCACGGTGGGCGAGGGCGCCGTCGTGGGAGCCACCGCGCTCGTCACGCGGGACGTCCCGGCCGGGGCGCGCGTGCTCGCCCCCGTGGCCACGAAGGCGTGAGCGGCATGCGGATCCTGCAGGTCGTCGCCCTGGTCTCGGGCACCAACGCGTACGGCGGGCCCACCACGGTGGCCCTCAACCAGTGCCGCGCGCTCGCCGACGCCGGACACGACGTGACCCTCGCCGCGACCGGCTCCGATCTGGGCGCGCGCCTGCCCACCGAACGCGACGGCGTGCGCACGCAGCTCTTCCGTCCCGTCCAGGCCCTGCCGGGTGCGGGTTTCGCAGGTCTCACATCGCCGGCCATGCTGTCGTGGCTGCGCCGGGTCGCGCCGACCGCGGACGTGGTGCACGTGCACACGGCGCGTGACCTGCTGACCCTGCCGGCCGCGTGGCTCGCGGAGCGCGCGGGCACCCGAACCGTCCTGCAGACCCACGGGATGATCGACCCGTCCGAGAATCCCCTCGCGGGGCCCCTGGACGCCCTGCTGACCCGGCGGGTGCTGCGGGACGCGCACCGGGTCTGCTATCTCACCCCTCAGGAGGAACAGGACCTCTCCGAGGTCGCCCGCGGGCCCGTGAACCTCATGGAACTGCACAATGGGATGCTCGCATCCTCGCGCCCCCGCGTGCCGCGGGAAGACGACGAGTGTCGCGTGCTGTTCCTCGCGCGTCTGCAGGAGCGCAAGCGTCCGCTCGCGTTCGTGGCCGCCGCGCGATCCCTGGCCGAGCGGTTCCCGCGCGCCACGTTCACGCTCGTGGGCCCGGATGAGGGCCAGGGGGACGCGGTGCGCGCGGCGATCGCGGCCGCGGGCCTCGGCGAGCGCCTCACGTGGGCCGGCCCGGTGGACTCTGCGGGCGCGGCGCGGTGGATGGCGGAATCGGACGTGTACGTCCTGCCCTCCGTCCACGAGCCGTACCCCATGTCGGTTCTCGAGGCCATGTCCGCGGGACTGCCCGTGGTCGTGACGGACACGTGCGGGCTCGCGCCCACGGTCGCGCGAACGGGGTCCGGCGCGGTCGTGGACGACACCCAGCCATCCCTCGAAGATGCCCTCGCGCAGCTGATCGCCGATCCCGAGCGGCGACGGCGAGCGGGTCGGGCGGCCGCGGACACGATCGCGCGCGAGTACGGGATGCGCGCCGTCGTCGAGAAGCTGCTGGGCGCGTACCGGGACTGAGCGGACGGCGCGGTCCCGGAGGACGACGCCGCCGGTCACCCCGCGCGCGAGCGCCGCGCTCGGGGGTGACCCGGAATGCTACGTCGTGAAACGGGGCGCCCGCGCCCCACCCCATAGGATGGACGGGTGAAGGCCTTACTGCTCGAGAACATTCATACCGACGCCGTCGACTCGCTGCGTAGCCGCGGCTTCGAGGTGGAGACCCGCAAGGGTGCCCTGGACCCGCAGGAACTGATGGCTGCGCTGGACGGCGTGGACCTGCTGGGGATCCGCTCCAAGACGCGCGTGACCCGCGAAGTGTTCGAGGCGCACCCCACCCTCAAGGCCGTGGGTGCGTTCTGCATCGGGACCAACCAGATCGATCTCACCGCCGCCACGGACACCGCCACGGCCGTGTTCAACGCGCCGTACTCCAACACGCGTTCCGTGGTGGAGCTCGCGCTGGGTGAGATCATCGCGCTGGCGCGTCACCTCACGGACAAGAACTCCGCGATGCACCAGGGCGTGTGGGACAAGTCCGCCAAGGGCTCCCACGAGGTGCGGGGCCGCACCCTGGGGATTGTGGGCTACGGCAACATCGGCAAGCAGTTGTCGGTCGTGGCGGAGGCCTTCGGGATGAACGTCTACTTCTACGACATCGTGGACCGCCTGGCCATGGGCAACGCGACCAAGTGCGATTCCCTGGAGCAACTGCTGAACACGGTGGAGACCGTGACCCTGCACGTGGACGGGCGCGAGAGCAACACCAACATGTTCGGCCGGGAGCAGTTCCGCCAGATGCGCCCCCGTTCCCTGTTCCTCAACCTGTCCCGCGGTCACGTGGTGGACATCGAGGCCCTGCGCGAGGCCCTCGTCTCCGGCCACCTGGCCGGGGCGGGCCTGGACGTCTACCCGTCCGAGCCCAAGGTCGCCGGCGAGGCGTTCGAGTCCCCGCTGCAGGGGCTGCCCAATGTGATCCTCACCCCGCACGTGGGTGGTTCCACGGCGGAGGCCCAGGAGAACATCGGCGGTTTCGTCTCCGGCAAGCTCATCGACTACTGCCGCTACGGCACCACGAGCCTGTCCGTGAACTTCCCCGAGGTGCAGCTGGACCCCCACATCCACGGCACCCGGTTGCTGCACATCCACAGCAACCTGCCCGGCATGCTGGCTCGCGTGAACGCGGTGCTCGGCGAGCACGGGATCAACGTGGACCGCCAGCAGCTCGTGACCAAGGGGCAGATGGGTTACCTGGTCACGGACTGCGGCAACGGTGTCACGGAGGACGTCGTGGCGGCCATCAAGGCCCTGCCCGAAACCATCCGGGTGGCCACGGTCAGCTGAGCCGCGCTGCCGTACGCTGGGATGACCGACCTTTTCCCCACAACGATGTGGAGACATCATGAGTCACCCGGCCGTACCCGGCGCACACCTGCAGAATATGGATCCGGACCCTCACCGCGGTGAGGAGGTGGACTTCCAGTCCCCGGGCGAGCGGGCGGAGGCGGAGAAACCCCGCACCCGCACCGTGCGCTGGATCGGCCTGGCGGGCGGTCTGTTGCTCGCGGTGCTGGTCTACACCCTGATGCCGCAGGACGTTCCCCATGCCGCCCGGCTCACGGCCGCCACGGCCGTGCTCATGGGCGTGTGGTGGATGACCGAGGCCCTGCCGCTGCCCGCGACCGCCCTGGTCCCCCTGGTGGTGTTCCCCACGCTCGGCACGGACGTGAAGTTCGACGCCGTCGGGGCGTCCTACGGCAACAACGTCATCTTCCTGTTCATGGGCGGGTTCCTGCTCGCGCTCGCGATGCAGCGCTGGAACCTGCACCGGCGGATCGCGCTGCTCACCGTCAAGGTGATCGGTACCAAGCCCACACAGATGATCGCGGGGTTCATGGTGGCCACGGGCTTCCTGTCCATGTGGGTGTCCAACACCGCGACCGCCGTGATGATGCTGCCGATCGGCGTGTCCGTGCTGCTGCTTGTGACCAAGATCGGTTCCGGTGCCGACGCCGTCCAGGGCACCTCCGCCGCGCCCGCACGGGAGGAGATCGACCCCCAGGACGACGAGGTCAAGGAAGAGATCGTCAAGTCCAACTTCGGCACCGCACTGATGCTCGGGATCGCGTACGCGGCGTCGATCGGTTCGCTGGGGACCATCATCGGCACCCCGCCCAACACCCTGATGGCCGGCTATCTCTCGGACGCGCACGACATCACGATCGGTTTCGGTCAGTGGATGCTCGTGGGCGTGCCCCTGGCCGTGGTGCTGCTCGCACTGTGCTGGGTGCTGCTGACCAAGGTGTTGTTCAAGCCCGAGATCACCGAGATCCCCGGCGGCAAGGAACTCATCAACGACGAACTCGCCAAGCTCGGCCCTATGTCCCCGGGTGAGAAGCGCGTGCTGGCCATCTTCGTGCTCGCCGCGCTGTCCTGGGTCTTCGTGCCGGTGCTCTTCGCGGATCCCATCATCTCCGACGCCGGCATTGCCATGGCCGTGGGGCTGCTGTTGTTCCTGTGCCCGGCCGGTGCGGCACCGGGCGTGCGCCTGCTGGACTGGGACTCCGCGGTCAAGTTGCCGTGGGGCGTGCTGTTGCTGTTCGGCGGTGGCCTGGCCCTGTCCGCGCAGTTCTCCACCTCCGGGCTCACCGAGTGGATCGGCGAGCGCGCCCAGGGTCTCGGCGGACTGCCCGTGGTGTTGCTCGTGCTCATCATGGCCGGCGGCATCCTGCTGCTCACCGAGCTCACGTCCAACACGGCCACCGCGGCCACGTTCCTGCCCGTGGCCGGCGGTGTGGCCATGGGGATCGGCGTGGACCCCATGCTCCTGGCGATCCCCGTGGCGCTCGCCGCCACGTGCGCGTTCATGCTGCCGGTGGCCACCCCGCCCAACGCCATTGCGTTCGGTTCCGGGTACGTGACCATCGGGCAGATGATCAAGGGCGGGATCGGGCTCAACCTGATCGCCCTGGTCCTGATCACCGCCACGACCATGACCCTGGGCGTGTGGGTGTTCAACCTGGCGTTCTGACCCGCGGTCACCCATCCGGCGACGACGGCGCGGCGCCGCCTTGGCCGGGTGACCGCAAGCGGCGGCGTCGTCGTTCTCCAAGGCATACGACAGCGTGCGGCGGCACCCGACCGCAGAGGAAGGACCCCCGGACCCGCATGATGCGGATCCGGGGGTCCTTCTACTACATGTGTGGTTACTTCTTCTTGGCGACCCGGCCGCGCTTGACGGCCTTGGCGGCGTCCTTCTCCGTGCGGGCGGCGGAGTTCTCCAGCACGCCGGAATCGGACTCGATGTGCGAGCGCATGAACCACTGGAAGAGCTCGAGCCCGCGGACCTGGGCGATCAGCATGTCCTCGGTGATGGGATCCACGTCGCTGATGCGGGCCAGGGCATCCCGATGGTCGGTGATGACGCCGTCGTAGACGAGGTCCAGTGCCGCGAGGTGCTCCACGCCGGAGGCGCGCTGGACGTCGTAGTCGTCCCACGTGCGCTCGGCCGCGATGGCGCCGGGCAGACCATTCGGCGACACACCCAGGGTGGCCATGCGCTCCGCGAGCTCGTCCACGTACCCGCGGACCTCCTCGATCTGCGGGTCCAGCATCTCGTGGACGGAGATGAAGTTGGGACCCACCACGTTCCAGTGGGCGTGCTTGAGGGTCAGTTGCAGGTCGTTGAGCGCGTGCAGCCGCTGCTGCAGGATCTCGGCCACACCGTGGCCCTGCTCCGTGGTGAGACCCGGAACGGTGTAGTTGGCGTTCTTCGTGGATTTCTTGGCCATGACAACCTCCTCGTGGGGCGGTGGTCCCGGGGGGGAACCACACCATGCCGTCTTATTTTGATGTATTCAGAATAACAAGGACGCGAGCATTGCACCAGGGGTCACTCGGGAGCCACCGCCCTGGGGCGCTCGTGGCCTCGGGGTGCCCGGAGATCGGCCAGACGGCGCTCTGGTCCCGAAGCGCCTCCACGGTGCTCTGGCTCCGGAGCGCCTCTACGGTGTCGCGGCACGACACCCCGCTGACGGAACGCGAGTGGGAATCCGCGAGCCGCCCGGATGCGGGCTGTGAACTCCGCCTAAACCGACCCCTCGACCCATTCCGCCGCGGACGCCGAACGGATCGGGGGTTTCCTGCGGAACTGGTTCCCGCCGCGCCACACCGAGAAGCTACGCCGGACCGACCGGGACACCGTGCGCATCCTGGGTGGTTACGTGCGGGGCACCGCTGCGGTGGCGGTGATCGAGATGCTCGCGATCGCGGTCTGCTGTGGTTGCTCGGTGTGCCGCTTGCGACCCCGCTGACCATGCTCATGTTCCTGGGAGCGTTCATCCCCATCGTGGGCGCCGCCCTGGCGGTACCCCCTCACGGCGGTGGCGTGATCCGTGGTCCGGTTGTGGCTGCCACGGCCCGGTCGGATTGGTGATCCAGCTCACGGGCTCTAGGGTGGAAGAAATACCTGAGACCTGGAGTATCGGATGAGTTCCTATCCCCATCTTCTGTCCCCGCTGCGCGTGGGTCCGCTGACCCTGCCCCACCGCGTGATCATGGGGTCCATGCATACCGGCCTCGAGGAGGCCCCGGGCGGTGAGCACGAGCTCGCGCGCTTCTACGTGGAACGCGTGCGCGGCGGCGCCGGGCTGATCGTCACGGGCGGGATCTCCCCCAACCCGGAGGGCGCTGCCCGCCGCGGCGGTGCGCACCTCAGCCGCGAGGACCAACTGGATCCGCACCGCACGGTCACGGACGCGGTACATGGCGAGGGCGGGCTGATCGCACTGCAGCTGATGCACAGCGGACGGTACGCGATGCACGAGGACGCCGTGGCGCCGTCGGCCATCCGCGCTCCCATCAACAAGGTCACGCCGCGCGAGCTGAGTACGGCGGAGGTCGAGCGTACGGTCGAGGACTTCGCGAACGCCGCGCACCTCGCGCAGCGCGCGGGCTACGACGGCGTGGAGATCATGGGCTCCGAGGGGTACCTGATCAACGAGTTCCTCGTGGCCCACACGAACGAGCGCACCGACCGGTACGGCGGGTCCGACGCCGCTCGCCGCCGGTTCGCCACCGAGATCGTCCGGCGCGTGCGCGAGGCCACGGGCCCGGACTTCCTCATCATGTACCGGCTCTCCGCGCTGGACCTCGTGCCGGACGCCCAGCAGTTCGCGCAGGTCCTGGAGCTCGGCCGGGAGATCGAGGCCGCGGGGGCGTCGATCATCAACACGGGGATCGGGTGGCACGAGGCCCGGATCCCCACGATCGCCACGAGCGTGCCGCCCGCGGGGTTCACATGGGTCAGCAGGGCACTGCGCGAGCACCTGAGATTACCCGTGGCCGCGGTCAACCGGATCAACACCCCGGAGATCGGGGAAGCGGTGATCGAACGCGGGGACGCGGACCTCGTGTGCCTGGCCCGCCCGTTCCTGGCGGACCCGCAATTCGTGGCCAAGGCCCGCGCGCAGCGCCCCGCGGAGATCAACACGTGCATCGCGTGCAACCAGGCGTGCCTGGACCACACCTTCTCCGGCCGCCGCATGTCATGCCTCGTGAACCCGCGCGCGATGCGCGAGGAGGAGCTGGTGCTGGGCCCCACGCGCACCGCGGAGCGGATCGCGGTGGTGGGTGCCGGACCGGCTGGGCTGGCCTTCGCGGAGGCTGCGGCGCAGCGGGGTCACCGGGTGACCCTGTTCGAGGAGCAACCGGAGTTGGGCGGCCAGTTCCAGTTGGCGCTGCGCATCCCGGGCAAAGAGGACTACGCCCACACCGTGCGCTACTTCAGCACGCGCCTGGCCGAGCTGGGGGTCACCGTGCGCACGGGGCACACCGCCACCGCGCAGGACGTGGCCTTCGCGGACCGCGTGGTCGTGGCCACCGGCGTGACCCCGCGCGTCCCCGGCATCCCCGGGGAGGACGGCCCCACGGTGCTCGGGTACAAGGACGTCTTGGCCGGCGCCCCCGTGGGTGAGCGCGTGGCGGTCGTCGGCGGCGGCGGGATCGGATTCGACGTCGCGCACTTCCTCACGCACGACCCGCACTCCGACTTCTACACCGAGTGGGGAGTGGACCGCTCGCTGGAAGCGCGGGGCGGGTTGCTCGCCCCGGCGCCGTCGAAACCGAGACGGCGCGTGACCCTGCTGCAGCGCAGCGCCGGTAAGCCCGGAGCGCGACTGGGCACCACCACGGGGTGGATCCACCGCGCCGAACTGCGCATGGCGGACGTGGAGTTCGTAACCGGGGTGCAGTACGTGCGGATCGACGAACAGGGCGTGCACGTCCTGGCGCCCGCGCAGCGGGATGCGTCGCAGACCGGCGACCCGGACACCGAGGACCGGATCGAACGGATCATCCCCGCGGACACCGTGGTGCTGTGCGCGGGCCAGGAACCCCGCGCCGAGCTCGCCCGGGAACTCGCGGGAGAGAACGGGGAGCGCCCCGTGCACGTGGTGGGCGGCGCGCACGTGGCGGCGGAACTGGACGCGAAACGCGCGATCCGTGAGGCCGTGGAACTGGCCGCGTCGCTGCCCTGATACGGCGTCGCAGTCACGACGCGATCACAGAACGCCCCGCTGTCAGTGTGCAGCCGGGCGCTCGGTCAGCGGCTCATAGGGG
>NZ_JABFAW010000009.1:142311-143803 GCF_017168375.1 Kocuria sp. KRD140 | reverse complement strand
AGATGGGTATAAGAGACAGGGGCAAGACGGTATGTAAGCGGCGCCCCGGGACGTCAGCGCGCGGTGACGCTGCCGTCCTGCACGTTGACCGTGTACTCCCTGTCCCGGTTGTCGATGTCGAGCTCAACTTCCCAGCGCACGACGTCGTCGTCCTCGTCCAGGGAGGCCTCGTCCAGCACCTTGGTGCCCGACTCGGACTCGGCGGACTCGAAGACCCGCTTGATCGCGTCCTTCGCGCCCACGGCCGCGGCACGCAGCTCGGCCACGTCGTCCTCGTCCGCGCGGCCGTCCGCACGGTCCTCCTGGACGTTCTTGCCCGTGCCGTCCACCGTGACCTGGTGGGCGTTACCGTCCGCGATCAGGTCCACCTCGAACTTGTCCGCGCGGCGGTCGTAATCGATCTCCACCACGTCACCACCCTGGTGCTGGGCCAGCGCGGAGTCCACGGCGGCCAGCGCGGCGGCCTGCCCGCCGTTGACGGCCGCGCCGGACGCCGAACCGCTCGGGCTCGCACTGCCGGACGCGCTGCTCGTGGGCGAGGCGCTGTCGGACGGCGAGGCGCTGTCCGTGGCGGACGCGGTGTCGGACGGGGATGCACCGGTCGCGTCGGGCATGGCCGCGTCCTGCGTGGTGCCGGTGGCCGCCGGGGTGGCGTCCCCGGCGCCCTGGGTCGCGTCGTTCTGCGCAGGGGCCTGGTTCTGGGTGGTGTTCCCGCAGCCCACGAGCAACGAGGCGCTCAGCAGTGCGGCGGAACCGAGGGTCAGGATCTTCTGGGGTCGCTTCATGGTCCCGAGTATCGCCCGCCCCGGGGGACCGGGTCGAGGGTCCGTCGGTAGAAGTCGCAGTGTGTTGACCACCCGCGCTGCACCGCGGTACGTCGCGACGCGCCGGGCCGGCCACCGCGTCCTACCCGGCCGGGCGCGCTCCCAGCGGGATCACGCGCGCTGTCACCGCCCACTCAGCCTGTCCGGCTACTATTCTGAACACTGTCCATGACCGTGTGTACCGCCGCCCCCTGCGGTCGCACGCCGCGCAGCGCCACTGGCTGACCGAGGAAGGAGGCGGGATGGGTTTCTGGACCGGGCTGGAGAACGGGATCGAGAAGGTGGTCCGCACCGCCTTCACCGCGGGTTCTCGCAAGCGGGTCGAGGCCGTGGAGATCGCAAGCGCCCTGCGCCGTGAACTGGACCAGGAGTCCTTCACCGTTCCCGCGGGCCGCACCATGGCACCCAACGTCTTCACCGTGGAGTTCTCCGACGACGACTTCCCCCGGGCCCAGGAATGGGGCGTCCAACTGGCCGAGGAACTGTGCGACGTCGTCATCCGTCACGCGCGCTCGCAGGCCTATACCCTGCAGGGCGCGGTGCGCGTGAGCTTCACGCGCCAGTCCGAACTCGAGGCCGGCCACTTCGACATCCTGTCCTCGTTCGAGCGCACAAGCACACCGGAGGTTCCCGCGGACGCCGGGACCTCCGCGCGCGCACCCCAACCC
>NZ_JABFAW010000009.1:132863-142211 GCF_017168375.1 Kocuria sp. KRD140 | reverse complement strand
CAGATGTGTATAAGAGCCAGGGCCAAGCCGCTCATTCGGCCGACGACGACGCTGCGGGCCACGTTCCCGGCGGCTATCACGACCCGGTCGACGACCAGGCCGGGCTGCAACCGGTGCCCGTGATCCAGGTGGGCGCCGAACGTTTCACGCTCAACGCGGACCGCGTGAGCGTGGGCCGCTCCGCGCAGGCGGACGTGACCGTGGAGGACACGGGGGTCTCCCGCGAGCACCTCGAAATCCGGCGCCAGGGGGACCATTTCCTGGCCGTGGACCTCGGTTCCACGAACGGTTCCTATGTGGACGGCCAGCGGATCCAGGGCAGGGCCCAGCTCGTGGACGGTTCCGTGATCACCGTGGGGCGCACCAGGTTGACCTTCCGACTGATGCTCCCGAGGGAGAGGCGCTGACGTGTCCGAACTGACCGTGACCCTGCTGCGCTACGGATTCCTGGCGCTGCTGTGGATCTTCATCGCCGCCGTGGTCTTCTCCCAGGCGCGTGACCTGACCGTGGGCGGCAAGGCCCGCGCGGCCGTGCGCGGTGGCCGCGAGAAACTGCGTGACGCCCGCGCACGGGAACCCCGCCAGGAGGCACCCCAGAACCCGCCGCCCCCACCACAGGGGGTGCGCGTACGCGCGCGCAACAGCTCGTGGTCGTGGACGGCCCGCTCGCCGGGCGTAGCTTCCAACTGGGATCGGCCCCCGTGATGCTGGGCCGTTCCGCAGAGGCCACCATCCCGCTCGAGGACGACTACGCCTCGGGGCGCCACGCCCGCCTGTTCGCGCAGGGATCCAAGTGGTTCCTGGAGGACCTCGGGTCCACGAACGGCACCTACCTGCAGGACCAGCGACTGTCCCGCGCCACCGTGGTGGACCCGGGCGCCCGGTTCCGGGTGGGGCGCACCGTGATGGAACTGAGGCCGTAGCCCATGCCCATTGCTTTCCGATATGCTGCTCGATCCGACGTGGGCCGGGCCCGTTCCAAGAACGACGACTCCGCCTACGCCGGCCGCTACCTGGCCGTCGTCGCGGACGGGATGGGTGGTCACGTGGGGGGTGACGTCGCCTCGGCCTCCGCGGTGATCGACCTGACCCACCTGGACCACGCCGGCTACGACGGTGACGCCGAGACCGTGCTCGCGGACGAGATCCAGAACGCCAACCAGAACCTCGCGAAACTCGTGCAGTCCAATCCACGGTTGGGCGGGATGGGCACCACCGTGACGTCCCTGCTGATCGACGGGGACGAGATCTGCGTGGCGCACATCGGGGATTCCCGCGCGTACCGGTTGTCCGAGGCCGAGGGTTTCGAGCAGGTCACTACCGACCACACGTTCGTCCAGCGGCTGATCGACGAGGGCCGGTTGCAGCCCGAGGAGGCCGAGACCCACCCCCACAAGAACGTGCTCATGCGGGTGCTCGGTGACGTGGACGCCTCCCCCGAACTCGAGGTGCGCACCGTGCGCCCGGCCGTGGGTGAACGCTGGTTGCTGTGCTCCGACGGCCTCAACGCGGTGGTGAACGCTCAGACCATCGAGAACGTGATGCGCTCCACGGGGGATCTGAACCAGATCGTGAACTCCCTCGTGGAACTGACCCTGGACCGCGGGGCCCCGGACAACGTGACCGTGGTTGTGGTGCAGGTGGACGAGATCCCCCAGGGCAGCGAGGCCCACCCCATGACCGGGGAGAGCCAGGGGGCCGTGCCGGATCAGTCTCGCACGTCGGATGAGCAACTCATGAGCGAGTCCGAGGTGGAGCACTGGGACGGACCCATGGACTCCCCCGTGGCCGGCGGCGGCACCGACTACCGCGAACCCGGTTACCCCCACACCACATCGCAGCCCACCCAGTCCTCGGCCTCCGTGCTGCGCCGGGACCTGGCCGAGCGTCCCCACCTGCTCGTGGGTGCCGCGGCGAACGCGACCCAGACGGGGCGTATCCCTACCGTCTCGGACTCGGCGATCCAGCGCCGCGCCACGATGCTCGCGACCTCCACGCTGGACGTGACCACCGATCCCGCCGAGGTACGCAGCCTGTTGCGTCGCAAGGGTGACGACCCCGCGCGCGGGACCAAGCGCCGTCGTGCGGCGTGGATCGTGGGCGTCGTCGTGCTCGCCCTCGCGCTGCTGCTCGGCGGGTGGGGTGCGCGCGCGTGGACCTCGTCCCAGTACTACGTGGGTGAGGACCGGGGTCACGTGGCCGTGTTCCAGGGGGTCTCGCAGTCCCTGGGTCCCATTTCGCTGAGCGAGTTGAGCGCGACCACCGAGATCCCCGTGGACTCCCTGTCCCAGTACGCGCAGGACCGCGTGCGCGCCACGATCCCCGCGGGCAGCCGCGAGGAGGCCGAACAGATCGTCGCGGACCTGGAGTCCTCGCGCGGACCCGAACCCCGCCCCACGGGCCGGGTGACGGTCACGACCCCCACACCGAACCCGTCCGCGAGCGCGTCGCCGAGTGGCTCGGCCACCCCGCGCACGTCCCCCGGTGCCTCGGGGACCCCCGGGGGTGAGAACCGATGAGTTCGACCGTGAACGCCGCGCCCGAGCGCGGCACAGAGACTCCCGTGCGCCCCAGGCCGCGGCGGATCACCGAGTTGCTGTTGCTGCTCGTGGCCCTGGCGATCGGCGTGGGCGCCAACATGCTAGTGGATCCCGAACGCGCCCAAGCGGATCCCCGCCACATCATCATGAGCGGCACCGTGCTGGGCGTGGGCGCCCTGCTGGTGCACGTGGTGCTGTGGATCCGGGCGCGCTACGCGGACCCCTACCTGCTCCCGCTGGCCGTGGCCCTCAACGGGCTCGGGCTGGCGATGATCCACCGCATCGACCTGTCCACCAACCAGAGTGCCGCCAACACCCAGGTGGTGTGGACCGGCGTGGCCATGCTCGCGTGCTGCGTGGTGCTGTGGTTGCTCAAGGACCACCGGCGACTGCGCAACGTCACGTACATCATGTTGCTGCTCTCCGCCGTGCTCCTGCTGCTGCCCATGATCCCGGGCCTCGGCGTGGAGATCAACGGCGCCCGACTGTGGATCTCGGTGGCCGGGCGCACGTTCCAGCCCGGTGAGATCGCCAAGATCACGCTGGCCATCTTCTTCGCGGGCTACCTCTCGACCAACCGGGACCTGATCCTGCTGGCTGGGCGCAAGATCGGCCCCGTGCGCCTGCCCCGGTTCCGGGACATCGCCCCCATGCTCGCGGCGTGGGTGATCGCGATCGGCGTGCTGGTGCTGCAGAAGGACATGGGTACCGCCATCATGTTCTTCGGCCTGTTCCTGGCCATGGTCTACCTGGCCACGGGACGCCTGGGCTGGATCGTGCTGGGCGTGCTGCTCATGGCCGTGGGAGGTTTCGCCGCGAGCCGCATGTTCTCCCACGTGGCCCTGCGCCTGGACGCGTGGCTGGACGCCTTCAACCCGGACGTCTACAACCGCTCCCCCGGTGGCTCGGCGCAGATCGTGCAGGGACTGTTCGGTCTGGCCTCCGGCGGACTGTTCGGTCAGGGCCTGGGTCAGGGGCGCCCGGACCTGGTCTCCTATTCCAATTCGGACATGATCATCACGGCGTTCGGCGAGGAGCTCGGGCTGATCGGGCTCGGCGCGATCCTGGTGATGTTCCTGCTCTTCGCGACCCGCGGGTTGCGCGCGGCCCTGGGTACCCGTGATGCGTTCGGCAAGCTGTTGGCCGCGGGCCTGTCCTCGCTCATGGTGCTGCAGTTGCTCGTGGTGATCGGCGGTGTCACGCGGTTGCTGCCGCTGACCGGTCTGACCACCCCGTTCATGTCCGCCGGTGGGTCGTCCCTGCTGTCCAACTGGATCATCGTGGCGATCCTGCTGGCCATCTCCCACAGCGCGCGGCGCCCCGTGGTCACCGGTCCCGCCACGGACGAGGACCTCGCGACCTTCGAGCGCCGCCTCCGCGCCCGCGAAGAACGCCGCGACGACGAGCGCACCCGCACCGACGGTGCCGATGCCGCCCCGGGCCGGGAGCCGGCCACGGAGCCCACCCCGTCGCTGTCGCGGACCACGTCCGTATCCCACGATGCCGCGGCGTCCCCGGGCGCGGCGGAATCGGCATCCGCGACCGAGGCGATCTCGCGGATCACGCATCGCTCGAGCGGTTCCGCCGGCCACGGCGCCACGCGCGCCTCCCGGAGCGACCGCACCCGGGGTGACGCGGCGTCGTCGTCCGGTGAACGCAGCGCATCCGGCGGCAACGCGCACGATCAGGAAGGGGGGACCCGGTGAACAAGGCGATCCGGCGCATGTGGCTCATGGCCGTGGCCATCATGGTGGTGCTGCTACTGACACTGACGTACGTGCAGTTCTTCGCGGCCAACGCCCTCCAGGCCAACCCGTGGAACAACCGCACGCTGTACGAACAGTTCGGCCGGGACCGCGGCTCGATCCTCGTGGGCGGGAAGGAGATCGCTCGCTCCGTGCCCGCGGACGGCGACTTCGCGCACCAGCGCGTCTACTCGGACTCCCCCCTGTACGCGAACCTCACCGGGTACTTCTCCCTGGTCTACGGGGCCACGGGACTCGAATCCGCCATGGGTGACCAGCTCTCGGGTGCGTCCGACGACCAGTTCTACGACCGCGTGGTGTCCCTGTTCTCCGGGAACCAGCCCAAGGGCGCCTCGGTGGAGCTGACCCTGGACCCCGAGCTGCAGCGCATCGCGTACAACGCACTGGAGGGTCACAACGGCTCCATCGTGGCCGTGGACCCCAAGACCGGCGAGATCAAGGTCATGGTCTCCCGCAAGAGCTACGACGCGAACGCCCTGTCCTCGCACGACACGAACCAGGTGGTCGCAGCCGCCCAGTCCCTGAACGCGGACCCGGACAAGCCGCTCGTGAACCGCGCGATCAGCGGGGACCTGTACTCCCCCGGTTCCACGTTCAAGATCATCGACACCGTGGCCGCGCTGGAGTCCGGGAAGTACACGACCGACACCACGCTGCCGAACCCCAACGAGCTCCCGCTCCCGGACACGACAGTTAGCCTGCCCAACTACCGCCAGGGCGGGTGTGCCGCGCGCTCCCAGGTGGACCTGCGCTTCGCGCTCGAGCAGTCCTGCAACACCCCGTTCGCGCACATCGCCATGGACCTGGGCCAGGACAAGATCCGCCAGACAGCGCAGAACTTCGGCTACGGCCAGAACCTGGACATCCCGCTGCAGGTCACCCCGTCCGTGTTCCCCGAGGACATGAATCAGGCCCAGCTCGCCCTGTCCTCGATCGGGCAGTACGACGTCCGCACCACCCCGCTGCAGGTGGCCATGGCCTCCGCGGCTATAGCCAACGACGGTGTGATGATGCGTCCCAGCCTCATCAAGACCGTGCGCTCCTCGGACCTGTCCGTGATCGACCAGTTCCAGGCCGAGCAGCTGCGCCGCTCCACGGACGCGGAGACCGCGCGCACCGTCAAGGACCTGATGACCTCCGTGGTCAGTAACGGCATCGCGTCCGGCGCGGCCGTGCCCGGCGTGCAGGTGGCCGGGAAGACCGGCACGGCGGAGATCGGCAGGGACGGATTGAACGATTCGTGGTTCACTGGATTCGCGCCCGCCGACGACCCCCAGTTGGCGGTGGCCGTGGTGGTCGAGGACGTGGACGTCACCACAGGGTCTTCCCTGACCAGCCCCAGTGCACGGCAACTCTTCGAGGCGGTGTTGAACAAGTGAGACCATCGTCGAACACCACCCTGGGCGGTCGTTACGCCCTGACGGAACGAATTGCCATCGGCGGCATGGGCGAGGTGTGGAAGGCCAAGGATCAGGTCCTGGGTCGGATCGTCGCGGTGAAGATCCTCAAGGACGAGTACAACGGGGATCCCACGTTCCTGCAGCGGTTCCGGGCGGAGGCCCGTCACACCGCCCTGCTCAACCACCCGGGTGTGGCCAACGTCTTCGACTACGGCGAGGACGAGGGCTCCGCGTTCCTGGTCATGGAACTCGTGCCCGGCGAACCGCTGTCCAATATCATCGACCGGCAGAAGTCGTTGGACCCGGACACGGTCCTGAACTACATCGGCCAGACCGCCCGCGCCCTGGCCGCCGCGCACGCGCAAGGGCTCGTGCACCGGGACGTGAAGCCCGGCAACCTGATCATCACCCCGGACAACCGCGTCAAGGTCACCGACTTCGGCATCGCCCGGCTTGCGGACCAGGTGCCGCTCACGGCCACCGGCCAGGTCATGGGCACGGCCCAGTACCTGGCCCCCGAGCAGGCCACCGGTCAGACCGCCACGGGTTCCTCGGACATCTACTCCCTGGGGATCATCGGCTACGAACTGCTCGCCGGCCGGCGCCCCTTCACGGGGGAATCCCAGATCGCGATCGCCCTGGCCCAGGTCAACGACAACCCTCCCGCGCTGCCGGACTCCATCCCGGACCCGGTGCGCGCCCTCATCATGTCCATGCTCGCCAAGGACCCGGAGGAACGCCCGGAGAACGCGGGCAAGCTCGCCAACGCCGTGGATGCGCTGCGCCGCGGGGACGTCACGGCCGCGGTCACGATGGTCCCGGGGATGCAGCCGTTCCTGTCCCAAGACTTCTCCGACGAGCAGCCCACCGAGGCCATCGCACCGGTCTCGGGACCGAGCACCCGGCCCATGTCCGGGACGGCCGCCGCGGGAGTGACCGGTTCGGCCGCGGCCGCGGCCCAGCCGGACCCCAAGTACAGTGCCCACCCCTCTACCGCACAGTTCGACGCCGTGAACCGGCCACCGAGCTCGCAGCGCGGTTCCACCCCGCAGGGTGAGCGGCGCAAGACGTCCGCGTGGGCGTGGTTGTTGCCGCTGCTCGCACTTCTGGTGGCCCTGGCCGTGGCCGGGGTGTACTTCTTCTCCTCGCGGGACGATTCCGGCTCCCCCGTACCGGGCACCGTCACGTCCTCCACCGTGAGCCCCACCGCGAACACCGTGGTGTTGCCCGCCAACATGGTGGGCCGCGACGCGGACCAGGTCGCCTCCGAGATCACCGCCATGGGCGTGAACGTGGACAAGCGGCTGCAGCAGGGCACGGGTCAGGCGGAGAACACCGTGGTCTCCGTGGAACCCGCGGCCGGTTCGCGGGTGAAGGTCGGTTCCACCGTGGTGATGTACGTCGCGTGGACCCCGGGTACCCAGACGACCCCGGGGGCCGGGACCGGGGGCACCGCTGCCACGCAGTCACCGCAGCAACAGCCCGAGCAGAACCAGAACACCCAGGCACCGCAGCAGACCGCTCAGCCCGCTCCCACCAACGGCGGGGGCAACGGCGCCGGTAACGGCGACGGCGCGGACAACGGCGGGGCCGGTAACGGAGCCACCAACGGCGCCGGGGAGACCGGCCAGAACGGGGCGAACACCCAGGCGGACACCGGTGCCCAGGGGGCCACGGATCAGAGCGCCCGCACCGAGGCAGGATCCGAGCAGTCCAACCCCGTGCAGGGCACCGGTGACGGGGCGCTCGCGGCTCCGAGCGCTCCCGGCAGCGGCGCGGGCGGCTGACACGCATGGGGACGTCGGGACTGCCGGATCTGATCAACGACCGGTACGAGGTCGGTGAGGTCATCGGCCGCGGTGGCATGGCCACGGTGCACGTGGGACAGGACGTGCGCCTGGGCCGCCGCGTGGCCATCAAGATCCTGCGTCCGGAACTGGCCGCGGACGAGACGTTCCACGAGCGGTTCCAGCGCGAGGCCCACGCCGTGGCGTCCCTCAACCACCACTCGATCGTGGCCATCTACGACACCGGGGAAATCCGCCCCCAGGGCCCGGACGGTGTCCTGCGCCCCTACATCGTCATGGAATACGTCCCCGGGCGCACACTGCGGGAACTCATGCACGGGCCGGGGGTCACTCCGGAACAGGCCATCGAGTACATGCTCGGCATCATGGACGCCCTGTCCTTCAGCCACCGCGCGGGGATCGTGCACCGGGACATCAAACCTGCCAACGTCAAGGTCACCCCGGACGGCAGCGTCAAGGTCATGGACTTCGGGATCGCGCGTGCCGTGGAGGACACGCAGGCCGCGCTGACCCAGTCCCAGGCGGTGCTCGGCACCGCACAGTACCTTTCCCCCGAACAGGCCAGCGGGGCCCCGGTGGATCCCCGTTCGGACCTGTACTCCGCCGCGTGCGTGCTCTTCGAGTTGCTGACCGGGCGCGCGCCGTTCGTGGGGGAATCCTCCGTGGCGATCGCCGCGCAGCACGTGCGGGACGCACCGCCCGCGCCGTCGGCGTTGAACCCGCAGTTGCCGCCCGCCGTGGACCGGTTCATGGAGCGCGCCCTGGCCAAGGACCCCCGGGACCGGTTCGTGGATGCCGGGCAGATGCGCCGGGCGCTGCGGGAACTCGGCGGGCAACTGCCCGGCAACCTCGGGGCGACCCAGCCCATCGACGTCACCCACACCGCCGACTCTCACACCAAGACCCTGCCCGCGGTGGGCGCCGGTACCCCGGCCGCCGCCGTGACCGCCGCGGGACGCAGCGAGGACGCCGAGCCCACCGTCTCCGCACAGTACGGCCGGTTCGATGACGACGCCGCGGCCGACGACCCAGCGCCCGTCGCCGCCCCCGCGTCCGCCTCCGCGCCGTACGAACGGCGCCGTCGCAGGTCCCTGTGGGTGGTGCCCGTGGTGCTGCTGCTCGTGCTCGCGCTGCTGGTCGGCGGAACCGTGCTGGGCGTGCGGTGGTGGCAGGACCAGCAGGTCGAACAGGTCGCGCAGGTGAGCGTCCCCCAGGTCACGGGGATGGACAGCACCACGGCGGAGAACACCCTGCGGGACGCGGGGCTGAACCCCACGTTCACCACGCAGCACAGTGACAGCGTGCCGGACAAGCACGTGATCAGCATGAGCCCCGCCGCGGGGACCCAGGTGGACCAGGGGTCCTCGGTGGCCGTCGTGGTCTCCGAGGGGCCCGAGAACGTGACCGTGCCCAACGATCTCGTGGGCCAATCCTTGGACTACGCCCGCCAGTCCCTGCAGCAGGCCGGCCTCACGGCGGGCCCGGTCAGCACGGTCAACAGCGCCACAGTGCCCCACAACGTGGTGCTCTCGACCGATCCCGGACAGGGCGCCTCGGTGGCCCGGGACAGCGTGGTCAAACTGCAGGTGTCCACGGGCAAGGTCACGGTCCCGGACGTCGTCGGCCGCAGCCGCGCGGAGGCCGAACAGGTCTTGCAGGCGGACGACGTGCGGCTCAACTACGACGTGGAGATCCGCGAGACCGAGGATGCTGAGGCTGGCACGGTGCTGCGGCAGTCCGCTCCCGCGGGGTCCTCCGTGAGCCAGGGATCCACGATCACGCTCACGGTGGCCCGGAAGGTGACGCCCACGCCGAGCCCCACCCCGTCCCCGAC
>NZ_JABFAW010000009.1:106518-132763 GCF_017168375.1 Kocuria sp. KRD140 | reverse complement strand
AACCCACGGATGCCGCACCCCAACCCACGCAGCCCCAGCCCACGAGTCGCCCCACCGCATCCCGCGGGGGCGACGGCTGAGATCGGCCGGGCCTTACTGTGCGGGGCCTTGTTTAGACGGACCTCGCTCCGACGGAGTGTGCGGTCCGGGTGCCTCTGACGGAACTGGTTCTCAGGCGGTCATGAGCGGGGACAACCCCGCGGCCGCTGCGGCGGCACCGTGCTGGCCCACTTCCTCGAGCCAGTTGCCGAGCATGAGGTAGCCACCCTCCGTGAGCACGGACTCTGGGTGGAACTGCACACCGTGCAGCGGGGCGGAGCGGTGCTTGAGACCCATGACCACCTGCCCGTCTTCGGTGGTCGCGGTGACCTCGAGGCAGTCCGGGACGGTGTCCGCGGCCACGGCGAGCGAGTGGTACCGGGTCGCGGTGAACGGCGACGGGACCGAGGGGAAGACGCTGTCCCCGTGGTGCACCAACTGGGACGTCTTGCCGTGCATGAGCTGTTGGGCGTGGCCCACGCGAGCGCCGTAGACCTCACCGAGCGCCTGGTGGCCCAGGCACACGCCGAGCAACGGTGTCCTGGTGTGCTCCGCCCAGCGGATCAGGTCCGCGCACACGCCGGCGTCCGCGGGGGCACCGGGGCCGGGGGACAGCAGGACACCCTGGTGTTCACCGGCGAGAGCGGTGGCCGCGGCGACGTCCAGGTCGTCGTTGCGCACCACGGTCGTCTGGGCCCCCAATTGCTGCAGATACCCCACCAAGGTGTAGACAAAGCTGTCGTAGTTATCCACGACGAGAATCTTCACAGACACTCAAGAACTCCTGCGCGTTTACCAAGTGACAGAACTCGCGCCAGTCTACGCCCGCTCGGGCGGATAGACTGAACGCCGATCTCGCGGCAGGAACCGGTCCCCGCCGCACCCGCGGGCCGCCACGGCCGCGAGCCCACCCCCGGGCCACGCCCGGACGTGGTGCCCACGCAGCAGGAGGAAAGAACGCCAGTGTCTGAGCCCAAGAAGCGCTTCGGTCGATCCCGTAAGTCGCAGGACGACACACAGGACTTCGCCCTCACGGAACGGGACCGCGAACTCGCCGCCCTCGCGGCGGAGATCCTTCCCCGCAACAGCGCCGCCGCGTCCTTCGAGCGTTCTGCCGCGCGCAAATCCGGGTCCTCGGCCGTCTCCACCAAGGATGCGGCGACCGACCACGGTCTCGCTGACGACGCCGCTGCCCCCGGTACCGGGGATGCGTCCGGTGACCCGGCTGTGCCCGCTGGCAAGACGACGTCCGTCGGTAAGGGCCGGGCGGGGAAGAAGCGGGCGGCCGCGGCATCCGTGTCCGCTGTAGCGAACGAATCCGGCATGAAGGGGGCCCGGGCCGGTACGTCCGGAGCGGACGCATCCGGCGAGGCCGGGTCCACCGACGAGCCGGGCGCCGGCACGTCCGATACGAGCGAGGACGCGGAGACGCCCGCGGCGCGCAAGAAGCTGCAGCGGGACGAGCGACGTCGTGCGGCGAAGGCCGCCAAGGCGGAGAAGCGCGAGCGCCGGTCCACCGACTACCAGCCCACGCCGCTGTGGTACAAGGTGGTCATGATCGGGTTGATGATCCTGGGGCTGTTGTGGATCATCACCTACTACCTGTTCCAGGGCATGGTGCCCATCCCCGGGATCAGCGTGTGGAATCTGGTGATCGGGCTCGGGTTCATGCTGGCGGGGCTCATCATGACCACCAGATGGCGTTGACCCTGCCACCGATCCGCACTCGCGCCCCGCAGGAGGCCTCGTGAACACTTCCCCTCACCCCCCGTCACCCGATGACGGGCGGGGCGCCGGGCCCCCCGATCGGAACTTCCCGGACGACGACGCCGCTCCGGGGCCCCTGTCCGAGGCGTCGTCGCGCCGAGGCGCGAACGAAACCCGCCGCGAGGGGTACCGGATCAACCCCGCGCGTATGGAGGTGAGGGTGCGGCGCATCGCGCTCGTGGGACTCGTGCTCGTGCCGCTGATCTACTTCATCGTGCAGTCGTTGCGCTAGCCGCGCTCCTGCCCCGCGGAACGCAAGTGCCCCATCGGTCGGACAACCGGTGGGGCACTGTTTACGCGGGGAGCGAGTCGCTCGGGCGCGAGTCGTTCAGTTGGTGGACTCCGGAGCGGTGAACTCCACGTCCAGGTCGATGCGCACCTTGTCGGAGACCATGACCCCGCCGGCCTCGAGAGCGGCGTTCCAGGTCACGTTGAACTCCTTGCGGGAGATCGAAGTGGAGGCGGTGAAACCCGCGCGGGTGGTGCCGAAGGCGTCCACGGCCACGCCGTTGAACTCGGCATCCAGCTTCACGGGCTTGGTCACGCCACGCAGGGTGAGCTCGCCGGTCACGGTGCCCTCACCGTCGTTGAGCTCCAAGCCGGTGATCTTGTAGGTCATCTGCGGGTGGTTCTCCACGTCGAAGAACTCGGCCGAGCGCACGTGGTTGTCGCGGGTCTCGTTCTTGGTGTCCACGGAGTTCATCCCCACGACCACCTGGCCGTTGGACTGCGAAGCGTCCTCGGCCACGTTGAGTTCACCGGAGACGTCGCTGAACACACCGCGCACCTTGGAGATACCGGCGTGGCGGACGGAGAACGCGACCTCCGTGTGGGCGGGGTCCAGGGTCCAGGTTCCGGGGGTCATACCTTCGAGCGTGGTCATTCGTTTCTCCTTGGCATCGGGCGGGCCGTCGTCGGACGGCCCAATTGGTTGCTTCGGAAACTAATTTACGACCCGCTGTTTGATGCGTCAACCTATTCTGGAGAAAACTTTGGGTGAACAGCGTCACACACGGCACGGCGAAGGCCCGCCCGTCAGAGGTGCAGGTCCAGCACCGAGCTGTCGCTGAGGCCGTGGAACTGCCGCTGGTGGTACACAAGCGGGCTGCCCGAGCCCTCTTCACCCAGGACCTCCACGACGGCGGCATTGAACACGAGCGCCGACCCGGCCTTGATCCGCGCGAGCGGGATGGCCCTCAGCACGCGGCGCACCCCGAGCAAGCGGGGCTCGCCTGTGGACAGCGTGGTCCACTCCATGTCGTCCCCGAAACGGGGTGCACCCGAAATGGCGAAGGATCGTGCGAGTTCCACGTTGTCCGAATCCAGGAAATGCACCACGAAGGAATCGGCCGTTGCCACGACGGCCGCTGAACCGCGCTTGGCCTGCAGCGAGAAGCCGAGGATCGGAGGGTCGGCGGAGATGGAGGAGACGGAGGACGCCGTGAGGCCCACGGGGCCTTCCGGCCCGGCGACCGTGATGATCGCGATGCCCGCGGGATGCTGACCGAACGCGGACTTGAACCCTTCCGTCAGGCGCGGATCGCTGTGCAGCGCCTCCGTGGGGGCCACGAGGTCCACGGCATGTGCGGCGACCCGTTCTGCCTCACCCCCGGATGCCGGGACACCGTCCAACCCCTGGCCGTGGTCGGGGGTCTCGGGAGCTGCTGAGGTGTTCTGGCTGACGCGGTCCGGCATGGTGGGTCCTCTCACACGGCTGTGTTCCCGGATCGGCGGTCCGGCCGCCGTTATCCGGACAGGCTAAATCCTGCCAGGCATCTCATGTCCAACACATGATTTCGTAGTCCACATTCTGGGCCACACGGCGCAATGAGACGTCACATTGGGGGGACACCACCGCTGCGCACCGTGCGACGAGCGATCCCCCACTTCTCACCGTACGCCCACCCGCGGCCGGGATCACCCGATGCTCTTGTACTCCCTCGCGAAATGGATCAGGGGACGGTCCGCGGCACCCGCGTCCATCCCTCGGCCCATGGCCGTGACACGCCCCACGACCACCAGGTGGGTTGCCGCGGTGTGGGTGGACACGGTGTCCAGCTCGAACCAGCTCAGGCACCCGTCGATCACAGGCGTCCCCGTGCGCTCGGTGCGGTGGAACGGGACGGTGTCCAGCAGGCCGTCCACTGGGTTGCCGGGGCTCGCGAGCCAGTTGGCCACGGAGCGCTGATCCACGTTGAGCAGGGATAGGGTCCATGTGCCGGTGCTCTCCACGGCCTCGCACATGCGGCCCATGTCGTACAGGCACACGAGCATGGTGGGCGGATCGTAGGAGACGTCCGCGAACGCCGTGACGGTGATCGCGTGGTCCTTGCCCCGGTAGCGCGAGCACACCACGCCCACCCCCACCGCGTGATCGGCGGCCAGGGTGCGGTAACGCTCCACCTGCACGTCCGTGGGGCGGGGATCCAGGGTCTCGTTCTGCATGACCCCAGTGTGTCATCGCGCCCGTCGCGGCCCCGGGTCCGAGCGGGGCACCGGTTCTCGTGGCCGAGCGGCGCGCAGACCCTCGCGTTCGAGCGGGGCGCCCGACCCCGTGTGCCGACAGACGGGGTCGCTCTCAGCACGTCAGCGCGCTCGCCGGTGTCCACCCGTCATGCGTAGCGTGATGTTCAACCGCCCGCCGTTCTTCAACCCCAGGTGCAGGCCACCCGTGCCGGGGAACACTTTGGGCACGCCGTGGAACGCGTACCGGGAGGGTCCGCCGAACACGAACAGGTCCCCCGAGCGCAGTTCCACGTCCCGGTACGGAGCCGTGCGGGTCTCGGTGTTGCCGAAGCGGAACGTGCACGTGTCCCCCAGGGACAGGGACACGATGGGCGCCGCCGAGAACTCGTCCTTGTCCTGGTGCATCCCCATGTGCGCGGCGCCGTCGTAGTAGTTGACCAGCGCGGAGTCGGGGACGAAACCGCGGACGACGTCCTCGACTTCGGGGACGCGCACATCTCCCGCGTCCACCACCCCGTACGCGTCCGCCACGGCCCGCGCACCCAGGTCCACGAGCCAGTCCGGCAGGGCCGCGACCTCCGCTCCCCCGGTGGCCCCGTAGCGGTAGGGGGTCCGATTCGCGCCGAGCATGACCGACTGCACGGACATCCGACCGCCGCCCGGCATCACCTGGTGACGCATGGGGGCCGAGCGCACCCAGTCACGGCACGCGGCCACGAGATCGTGCTGCCGGGCGACGGGGAGCCAATCGGGAACGTGCACGGCCCCGGGCGCGAGCACGGTGGGCTCGCGGGGGACGGTGAACAGCTCGGTGACCTCGTACTCGGCCATGCCCGTGAGCCTATGACCGACCCCCGACACCCACAACGCGCGCCGCCAGGCGCCGGCTGGGACGATCCGAGCAGGGCGCCCCGAGAACTGAACCGGCAAGTCCGGGTCCGGCGGTGGCCCCGAGTCTGCCGGTAGGCGCTCCTTCATCCCGCTCCCCCGCTCATCCCCCCGGGAGAGCAGCGGCCCGCGGAATATCGGGCCCCGTGAGCCCGTTATTCCTACAGCAAGTTTTCTCTGGAAAGGGTTTCATTCATGGCACTGCCCCTATCGGTCATCGACTTCGCCACCGTGCGCGAGAACCAATCGGTGGGTGAGAGTTTCGCGGATTCCGTGACCCTTGCCCAGCACGCGGAGCGGTTGGGATACACGCGGGTCTGGTACGCGGAGCACCACAACATGCCCACGATCGCGTCCTCCGCACCGGCAGTGTTGATCGCCCACGTGGCCGCGCACACGGAACGCATCCGGCTCGGTTCGGGCGGCGTCATGCTACCCAATCACTCCCCGCTCACGATCGCGGAACAGTTCGGCACCCTCGCGGAGCTGCATCCCGGCCGAATCGACCTGGGGCTCGGCCGCGCCCCGGGGACGGATCCGCGCACGCTGCGCGCACTGCGTCGTTCCCCCGAATCCGCCGAGAGCTTCCCCCAGGACGTCAAGGAACTGCGGGGCTACCTGACCGGCAACTCACTCATCCCGGGCGTGCAGGCGATGCCAGGCGCGGGGACCGACGTGCCGCTGACCATCCTGGGCTCGTCCCTGTTCGGGGCCCAGCTGGCCGCGGCCTACGGGCTGCCCTATGCGTTCGCATCGCACTTCGCGCCGGACGCCCTCGTGGACGCCGTGGCCGCGTACCGGTCCCAGTTCCAGCCGTCCGAACAGCTCGCGGAGCCGTTCGTGATCGCCGCGGTGAACGTGATCATTTCCGAGGACGCGCAGGACGCCGCCCGTCAGTTGGAAGCGACCCAGCGCTCCCGGGTTAGGGCCATGGTGGGCCGCGGCCGGGAGTTCACGGACGAGGAGATGGACATGGTCATGGCCTCCCCCGCTGCCGCCCAGATCCTGCACATGCTCAGTTACACCGGCGCGGGCACCCCGGACACCGTGGTGGACTACCTGCACCGGTTCGCAGAACACGCTGATGCGGACGAGCTGATGATCTCCCCCACCGCTACGCGCCAACCGGACGTCCTCACAGCCATGGAGTTGCTCGCCGACAACTGGAACTGAGCGCCGGGCATCTCCGGGTACATCCATGCCCCGATAAAGCGCCCGGATCGCGATTCCGAGGCATTATCGGGACTCAGATGTTCGCCCGCCATTCCGCCCGTGAGCGGCACCCGCGAGCCGCCCGATCAGACGAGACGCGAGAGGAAGGCACCCAGAGCGGCGTCGTACTCCGAGGGGTTCTCCATGTTGGGCGTGTGCCCGCTCGCGGGGACCACCGCGAGCTCACCGTGGCGCAGCAGCTCGCTCATGGCCTGGCCCGCGCCGTTGTCGAACGCGTCCGAGTCCCCCACGATCACGAGCGCGGGCTTCTCCCACGCGCGCAGCGTCTCGGTGAAGTCGTTGCGTTCGGCGCGCCCGCGCATGGCCGCGGTGGAGCCCTCGAGCGGGGCGGTCCGGATCATCTCGCGCACGCGCTCGGTGACCTCCGGCAGCCGCTCCACGTTCTCCTCCGCGATCATCTTGGACAGCACGTTCTGCGCGTAGGTCTCCATGCCGTCCCGCACGATCCCGTCCGCCGCCACATGACGACGACGACGCCCCGCCGCGTCCTCGGACGTGGGCACCGTGTCGTTGATGATCAGCGCGCTCACCCGTTCGGGGTACGACGCGGCGATCTGCATGGCCACCTGCCCGGACATCGAGAAGCCCAACAGGATCACGGTCTCCAGGCCGAGCTCGTCCAGCAGCGCGACGATGTCCGCGGCGAACTCCTCGGTGTACACGATCCCCTCGGTGACCTGGGACTCGCCGAACCCGCGCAGGTCCGGAGCGATCACGCGCCAACCCTGCTCCGCGAGAGTCGTGACCTGCCCGTCCCACATGGAGCGGTCGTACGCGTGGCCGTGCAGCAGCACGATGGACTCGCCCCGGCCCTCGTCCGTGTAGGCCAGCTCGGTGTCATTGACGTGGGCGGTGTGCGTGGTGAATGTCGATCGGCTCATGGGGCCATGATGTCAGGTGGGGTGGCCCGGGAGCGGGTGATGTCAGGGGTGCAGTCCACGCACCCCCCGCACGACACGACCCGCACACGACGACGACGCCCACCCCCGGGAAGGGAGCGAGCGGCGTCGTACCGGGAGCTCAGATCTCCGCGTACCGCACCACCGCGCGGCTCGCGAGACCGGCGATCAGCGTGACGACCACGAGGCCGAGCGGGATGCCCCACCGTCCGAGCTCGCTCGCGAGGTCCAACCACAAGTCCGGCCAGGCTACGATCGCGGCGAGCAGACCCAGTGCCACGAGCACCACGGCCACGATCGAGATCACGGTCCAGATCACCCCGGCCGCGCGGTAGATCCCGCCGAAACTCATGCCCGCGAAGAGGCTCATGAGACTCAGCAGGAACAATGTCACGGCCACGATCAGGGGGTTGCCGTCACCCAGGGCGTGAATGGTGAGGAAACTGATCCCCAGCCCGAACCCGGTCGCGGCCTCCGCGGCCAGAATCACGAGACCCACGGCCGCGACCACCAGGGACGTGATCACGAAACCCATGGCCGTGCCCGCCCAGAAGTTCCGGCGGGTGCTGCCGAACGCGAGCGCGCCGGCGAAACCCCGGTTGGCGGTCAGCGCGCCGTGGGAGATCAGGAAGCCCGGGAGGGCCCAGAACACGGCCAGGTTGGCTTGGAATCCGTCCTGGACCGGCTGCGGTAGGGGCAGACCGGTGCGGATGCCGATGATCAGCCCGATCACGACCGTGAGGATCGCGACCAGGACCAGGATGGCCGGGGCCACCACGAAGGAGTTGAGTCGGTTGGTCAGGTACAGCGCGAGGTTCCGGCGGGCGTACTGCATCACACACTCATTTCTGCGTCGTCGATGCCGCGCATGCCCCGCGCGGCCACGAGTTCCTGCAAGGTGACGGGTTCCACCGAGACATTGGCGGCGTCCGCGCGGCGCCGGTCCTCGGCGGTCGCGGTGCCGTCCACTGTGACGGAGAGGATGTTGCCGAGTCGGTGCTCGCGCAGGACCCTGCGAGCGCCCACGACGTCCCGGACCACGGGTTCGAGTCCGCGCAGCACGAACGCGCTGTCCCGGGCGTCGTCGATGTCCGCGTCCACCGTGACCCGGCCGTCCTCGATCATGACCACGTTCTCGAGCAGGTCGGACACCTCGTCGATCAGGTGCGTGGAGAGGATCACGGTGCGCGGGTGTTCGGCCATGGCGCGGGCGAACTCCTCGTAGAACAGGGCTCGGTGCCCGGGGTCGAGCCCCAGGTACGGCTCGTCCATGAAGGTGTACGGCGCCCGCGCGGCCAGCGAGATGACGATCGCCAGCGCGCTGCGCTGCCCGCGGGAGAGCTTGCTGGTGCGCGTGCTCATCGGCAGCTTGAACCGGGACGCCAGGCGCTCGGCCAGGTCGGTGTCCCACGTGGGGTAGAACGTGGGCAGGATGCGCAGCAGGGAGGCCGGGGTGTCGTCGTCGTGGAACTTCTGGTCTTCGTGGACGAAGCACGTGCGTTCGAGCAACCGCGCGTTCTCCCGCGGATCCTCACCGTCGATCAGCACCTCACCGGAGCTGCGGAACGTGTGATTGAGGATCACGGACATCAGCGTGGTCTTGCCCACGCCGTTGGCCCCGAGCAGCCCGTGCACCCGATCGGGCGCGAAATCCACGGTGATGTCCCGCAGCACGTGCTTCTTGCCGAAGGACTTGTTCAGGTTCCTGATCCGGATCCCCTGCCCCGGCGCGCTCTCGCGGTGATCCGTGTGTCGTACGGGAGAACTCATGGCGAGACCTTTCTGATGAGTGCGACCATGTCGTCGAGTGTGAGTCCGAGCCTTCGGGCCTCGGCCACGGCGGGTTGGATGAAGTCTTCATGGAACGCCTCCCGGCGCTGCGCTCGCAGGATGTCCGGGCCGTCCGCGGCCACGAACGTCCCGATCCCACGACGCCGCTCCAGGACTCCATGATCCACCAAGCGTCCCAGCGCTTTCCCCGCCGTCGCGGGGTTGATGCGGTAGAACGCGGCGAGTTCGTTGGTGGATGGCACCGCGGAATCCACCGGGTAGTTGCCCTGGAGGATGTCGTCCGCGATCTGATCGGCCAGGACCATGAAGATCGGGCGACCGTCTTGTTTGGGTGTCATGGAGAACTTCCAGCTCCTTGGTTCATTACTCTACTAATTAACCACATAACCGGCGAGGCGGTCAAGGGTTCACGGATCGGATCAGGACGAGAACGACGACGCCGCCCGCCCCCGGGAGAGGGCGAGCGGCGTCGAGCGACCGGCCGGGGTCAGACCGGGCGCACCGCGGCCCACCAGATGAGCAGCATGGTCACCAGGAAACCGGTGAGGTAGTTCAACCACAGGAAGGTCTTCCACCCCGCGTTGGCCCGCCCGGAATCGGTGTCCGTGACACCGTTGAAGCGCAGCACGTTGAGCAGGTACGGCACCGCGAGCAGTGCGGCGAGCTGGCCTGGCCACTCGGTGAACATCATGAGCCCGCCCGCCAGGGCGTACAGCAGCGCGGCCACCCACACGGTGGGCCGGGCCCCGAGCACCGTGGCCACGGACGCGAGTCCGCCCTCCCGGTCCGGGACCACGTCCTGGACTGCGCCGAACATCTGGGAGGCCATGCCCCACAGGAAGAACCCGATGAGCAGCGCCCACAGTCCCGGTGTGAACGTGGCGCCCGCCAGCGTCAGGCCATAGACCGCGGGCGAGACGAAGTGGGTGGCACTCGTCATCGCGTCCACGAACGGGCGTTCCTTGAACCGCAGCCCGGCCCACGAGTACGCCACCACGGCGAACAGCGAGACCGCGAGCACCGCAATGGACACCCAGTTGCCCGTGGCCACCGCGTACCCCAGGAGCACCAGGACGAAGGGCACCGGGACCAGGCACGAGGCCAGCAACACGGGGCGTTGCGCGGCACGGTCCACCACGGCACCCTCCACGCCGCCCTTGCGGGGATTGCGCAGATCGGACTCGTAGTCGAAGACGTCGTTGATGCCGTACATGGCCAGGTTGTAGGGCACCAGAAAGAACACCGTGCCGAGCACCACGAGCCACCACGGGATGCCCCCGGTCAACAGCACCGCCGCGGTGAACGGGTACGCGGTGTTCACCCAGCTCAGGGGGCGCGAGGCCCAGAAGAGCTTACTCAGCACGGACTCCCCTTTCCTCAGCCTCCGGCGTTCGGGCACCGCGAGCGCCGCGTCCGTCGTGCGCCCCGCGTCCGTCGCGAGCGCCGCGTCCGTCGCCGGCACGACGTTCTTCACGGGCACCGCGTTCTTGGCGGGCACCACCGAGCAACAACCACAGCGCCGGCAGCAGGAGCACCCCCGCGAACGGGTACGCGAAGTCCTCGAGCGGGGCCAGTCCGATCTGCACGCCGGAGATGTTGTGCTCCGTGTAGGTCATGATCCCGGCGGCGATCATGAGGTTGTCGAAGATCGCGGTGAGCACCCCGAGCAGCACGAAGGATCCCACCAGGGATCCCCAGAACAGCCCCCGCGGCCGCCGCACGAGCACGGCCACGAGCAGCACCACTGCCGAGATGCCCAAGAAGATGAAGTTCACGCTCCAGTACGTCACGCTCCGTGACCTCCTCGCACTTCGGACGACGACGCCGCGGTGCCCCGCCGGTCGCGCAGCCACCGCCACAGCACGGGTGCCCCGATCACGTAGATCATGGTCTGGTAGCACAGGAATGCCAGGAAGAAGACCTCTTCGAGGGGCAGTTCGGGGGCCACCAAGATCCCCAGGGTCAGCGAGTTCTCGCCGTGCCAGAACAGCCCGTTGACGATCCCCACAACGTCCCACGCGAGGAAGAACAGGACCCCCACGACGAGCACGAGCCACGCCCGCAGTTTGTGCCCCGACCAGAAGTAGAGGTTCCACCGCCGGTCGATCAGCGCGTAGCACCCCAGGAACACGAGCAGCATGAGCAAATACATCAGGACACCCCGCTGTCCTCGCGGATGGCGTCCCACACCACCTGGGATGAGATCAAGCACATGGGCACGCCGATCCCCGGGCGCACCGAGGACCCCGCGTAGAACAGGCCCCGAATCCCGGGATCGGTCACGCCGGGGCGCAGCATCGCGGACTGGCCGAGCGTGTGACCGGGGCCCAGGAGGGAACCGCGCCACGCGTTGAACTGGGCGACGAAGTCCCCCGGCCCGTACGTGCGCCGCACCACGACCCGGGACTCGAGATCCGGGATCTTCGCCCAGCGGGCCAGTTGCGCCACGGCCGCGTCCGCGACCCGCTCGACCTGTTCCGAACCCGGTTCGTGGCGTTCCGGCGTGCTGATCCCGCCGCGACCCCACTCGGGGACGGCCGGTGCGGGCACCAGGATGAAGAGGTTCTCGTCCCCCTCGGGCGCAGTAGCGGGGTCCGTGGCCGACGTCATGGACACGTAGATCGAGGTCTCCTCCGCGAGCTCCCGCCCGGTACCGATGCGCGCGAAGTTGTCGTCCCAGTCCGCCGTGAACAGCAGGTTGTGGTGGGCCAATTGCGGCAGTTTCCCCCGCACGCCCAGGCACACGAGCACCCCGGACGGCCCCGGGTCCCGGCGCTTCCACCGCGATTCCGGGGCCCGGTACCGCTCGGGCAGCAACCTGGTCTGGATGTGGTGCAGGTCCGTGGCACCCACCACGAGATCGGCGGGCACGGTGGTCTCCGCACCGTCGGCCGCCGTCCGCGGCGCATTCGAGGCCGATGACGTCGCGCGGTAGCGTACGCCGCGCACGGAGCCGGCCGAGCGACGTCGTGAACGGGCGGCCGCCACCTGGGAACGCACGGAGCGCGGTGCCCGCTCGACGTCGATCCCCGTGACGGTCGCCCCGGTCACGATCTCGACCCCGGCCGCGCGCACCAGCTCGACCATCGCGTCCACGAGCGCGCTGAACCCACCCACGGGGTACCGCACTCCGTCCGTGAGATCGAGGTGACTCATGAGGTGGTACATGGCCGGAGCGCTCGAGGGCGAGGCGCCCAGGAACACCGCGGGGTACCCCAGGATCTGGCGTTCCCGCGGATCGGTGAACCGCTGGTCGATGTAGCCCTTCATGGACCGGGTCAGCAGTGTGCCGAGCCGCGGGAGGTTCTTGAGCACCTGCGGGGTCATGAGCTCACGGGGGTGCGCGAAATCCGTGTAGAGAAAGTACTTCTTGGCGAGCTCGTAGACCTCCGCGCCGGAGTCCAGGTACATGCGCAGCGCGCGGGAGGATCCCGGGTCCAGTTGCTCGAACAGTTCCTCCGCGTGCCCGCTGACCACGTCCGTCGGTGGCTCGTCCAGGTGCTCCTCGAAGAACGTGCGGTAGCCCGGGCTCAGGGTGCGCAGGTCCAGTTCTGCTGCGGCGCTGGAGCCCATGAGCCGGAACCACCGGTCGATGACCTCCGGCATGAGGTACCAACTGGGGCCGGTGTCGAACGAGAAGCCCTCCGCGGACCACCGCCCGGAGCGCCCACCCAGGATGTCCTGTTGTTCCAGAAGGGTCACGCGGTGCCCGTCCTGGGCGAGCAGCCCCGCCGTGGCCAGGCCCGCGAAACCGCCGCCGATCACCACCGTCCGTGTCATCGTGTCACCACCGAATCTGAGAGGGAGCGCGCCGCGATCCGCAGTTTCACCGCGGTGGGCACGCTGATGCGTTGTCTGGTCAGTTCCCGCGCGGGGACGCGTTCGATCCGCCGGGACAGTTCCGCGAACAGTCCGTGCGCAATCAGGACCGCCCGGCGAGCGCGCCGGTCCAGGGCCAGGATCCCGGGCATCGCGGCGTCAAGATCCGCATTGAGGTCCGCGAGCAGCTGCGCCTTCTGGGTCTCGTCCAGGTGGGCGGGGTCCGCGCCCGGGAAGTACGTGCGACCGAGCTGGTCGTGGTCCGCCCCGAGGTCACGCAGGAAATTCACCTTCTGGAAGGCCGCTCCCAGCCGCCGGGCCGTGGCCCGCAGCATGTCCCGCTGCTCAGGGGTGTCCGCCCGTGTGCCGGGCATGTCCATGAACACCTCGAGGCACATGAGTCCCACGACCTCCGCGGAACCGTAGATGTACGACTCGAGCGACGCGCCGTCGTGCTCGGCCACGTCCAGGTCGGCGCGCATGGATGCGAAGAACGGTTCGGTCAGCTCCCGCCCGAAACCGTGACGGCGGGCGACGTCCGCGAAGCCGTGGATCACCAGGTCCGTGGCGAATCCCGTGGCCAGGGCCGAGTTCACAGCCGCTTCGTACCCGTCCAGGGCGGTGCGCACGCGGGCGGCTTCGAGGCCCGCGGCGCCCGCGGTGCCGTCCACGACCTCGTCCGCGACGCGTACAAGCGCGTAGATCCCCGCGATGTCCCGGCGCACGGCGGGCGGCAGAGTGCGGCACGCCAGCGAGAAGGAGGTGGAGTACCGGCCGATGACCGACCCGGAGGCCGCGAGGGCCGTGGCGGTGTACAGGCGAAGCGACGCGAGGGGCGGCGCGTCCGAATCCGGCATGGGGGTCCTCACTACGAGTGTCTGTTCAGGACGTGGTGGCACAGCGCGACGAGCTGATCGCGCTGCGCCGCGGGCAGGGGCAGTTCGTCCAGGGTGGTCCGGGCGCGGTCCACGAGATCCGTGGCCAGTTCCACGGCCACGTCCTTGGCGCCGGAGGCCGTGAGCGCTTCCCGCGCGTGATGCACCGTGGTGCGTTCCGCCGCGAGGTCCCTGAGGACCCGGCGGACCGTGGGTACCCCCATCCCGTGGGCGGTGAGCACGGTGGCCTTGCCCGAACGTAGATCCGCGTCCACCGATTTGCCGGTCAGTCCCGGGTCACCGAACGTCCCCAGGACGTCGTCCACCACCTGGTACCCCACGCCCAGCATGGCACCGGCCTGGGCCAGCCGCTCCGCGACGTCCGCGGGAGCACCCGCGAGCAGTGCGCCAGCCCGCAGCGGGGCCTCGAACGAATACGTGGCGGTCTTGAGCCGCTCCATGTCCAGGATGTCCTGCACCCCGGGGTGCTCGGCGCCGAATCGATGCAGGGACAACAGCACATCATCCAGCTCCCCGGCCGCGGAGGCGGTCACGGCGTCGAACACCACGTCCGCCACGGCGCGACACCGCGCGAGGTCCGATGCGCACGTGGTCGCGAGCCGCAGTGCCCCTGCCAACAACAGGTCCCCCGCGAGGATCGCCGCCGAGGCCCCCGCGTGTTCCGCTTCGTGCTCGGGTGCGCCGGCGCGGGCCGCGTCACGGCGGAACAGCTCTCCCACCGTGGGCATGCCCCGGCGCAGCCAGTCGCGGTCCACCACGTCGTCGTGGACCAGCAGGGCCGCGTGCAGCATCTCGAACGACGCCGCCAGGCGCACGCACTCGGGGTCCGGCACCTCTGTCTCCCGGTCGCCCGCCGTGTGGTTCCCGTCTCCGGCCGCATCGCGCACACCCGGCGTCTCCGCGGCATCCCCGGCGTCCGGCGCGACGAGCAGGTCAGGCGCGCTCGATCCATCCCCCGCGCCCCCGGCGAAGGAGGACCACGCGATCCACGTCAGTCGCGGCCGGATGAGCTTGCCGCCCACCATGTGCTCGCGTACCCGCTCCCACAGCACCCCGAAACCCGGGCTCGTGGGAACTCGATTCGCGGGGGCCGCGAAGAACGCGTCCAGCTCTTCCCCCACGGCGGTGCGGAAACGGCACCAGGCGGCGTCGTCGGCGGGGGCGACACTCGGGGAGGCCCCAGGATCGGCAACGGACGGGATCCCGGGAGCCGCTCGGTGGGATTCACGGGACCGGGCGGTGCGTACGCGTTCGGTCATGACCCACCCGCCCCGGGATCGTCCTGGGACGCCTGGTCCGCGCGCCCACGCAAGTCTTCCAAGTACTCCTCCAGACGGGACTCGGTACCTCTCAGGAACCGGAGGACGGCCTCACGCCCGGGCTCGTCCAGGGCGTCGAGCTCGTCCTCGACCATCCCGATTACCGGCACGACGTGCTCCCGGGTCCGCTCCCTGGACGAGGTCACCGCGCGCACAGTCATCCGGCGTTGATCCCCCTCCACGGGCTCCCGGACCACGTGACCCGCGCGCACCAGTCGGTCCACCACCGCGGTCGCGGAGGCCGTCGTGATGTGCAGCGCGTGAGCCAGTTCCGTAGGCCCCATGGAATGGACTATGAGCATGGCCATGGCCGCGTAATCGGTTCCCTTGAGCCCCAAGATGCGGCGGATCTCGTACGCGATCTCCGCGTTGAGCACGACCACCCGGCGCAGCGCACGCGACTGCGGGCTCACCGGCCCGTACCACGTTGCACTGCTCTCCATCGCGTTCCTCGCGTTGTGGATAACTAGACAATCTAGTAAACATCATGCTGCACGTGCGGGGGACGTGTCCAACCATGTCACGCGGGTGGAAAACGTTGTCCGCACCTGCCTTGTAGCAGTCATCGGCCGAGAACGCCCTGTCCTCAGCGGGTGATGGACGCGCCCCGTAGTGTCACATCAGACTGCGCAGGGCCCGTAGGACCGCCCCGCCGTAACCACCGTCGAACCTGATCGCATGCACCAGCAGCGGCGGCAACTGGTACCACGGCACCCGGTCGTGCCAGCCGTCCGCGAGGGGGTAGGCGTCGTCGTACGCCGCGAAGCATTCCCGCCCGAAACCGCCGAAGAGCTGCATCATGGCCAGGTCGTACTCGCGGTGTCCGTAGAACGAGGACGGATCGATGAGCCAGTTCGTCCCGTTGCGATCCACCACGCGGTTGCCTGCCCACAGGTCACCGTGCAGCAGGCTCGGGGGTTCGGGAGGGCCCGCGAGTTCGTCCGCTCGCGGCGCCAAGCGCGCCAGCAGGTCCGACGCCGCGGGGTCCAGGTGTCCCGCGTCGATCGCCGCGCGCAGCAACGGCTCGATGCGGCGGTGTAACAGGAAGTCGGCCCAGTCGTCCGTGGGCGTGAGATCCACCGGGAACGAGCCGATGCGTTCCGGCAGCTCCGCCGAGAGCCACCCGACGTGCGGGGCTCGCGCGCGGTGGATGGCCGCGAGACCAGCACCCATGCTGCGTTCCGTGGCACGGTCCTGCCGTCCGGGACCCTCGTCGATCCACTCGAGCACCAGGGCCTCATCGCCCACGTGATGCACCCTGGGCACCCGCACCTCGGCGGGGGCGACGGCGCGCAGCGCTTCGAGTCCCGCCGCCTCCAACGCCAACACACCCGCCGGGGCACCCGGCATGGTCTTGGCGAACAGGGGCCCGTCCGGGGTCTCGAGCCAGTAGGCGCGGGCGGTGTCCCCGCCGCTCAGGGGACGGGCATCGCTCACGCGCAGGTCCGCGACAATCTCACCGGGAAGCTCATCGATGGTGGCCATGCGTCTTGTCTACACCATGCCGCACTGCGCACCACCCCGGACGACTCAGTGGCCACAGTGGAACGCGTGGTGGACGGGGACACCCTGGACGCCACGATCGCGGGGAAGTCCACGCGGGTGCGGCTGCTGAACATCAATACCCCGGAGGTCGCGCGGGACGGTCAGCCCGGCGAGTGCCTCGCGGACGAGGCCACGGCCAAGCTTGAGGACCTACTGCCCAAGGGATCCACGATCCACCTGGACTACGACGTGGAACGCACGGACCGCTACGGCCGCACCCTCGCCCGAGTGACCCGCGACGACGACGGGTTGAACGTCAACCAGGCACTCGTCAAGGCGGGCCTGGCAACGCCCATGACCGTGGGCGCCAACAGCACGTACCGGCGAGAGATGGACAGCGCGTACAACGTCGCCCAGGCCATGCAGGTCGGTTTCTTCGACCCGAAGCAGGACTGCGCGCCGCCGGGGGAATCCGCATCCCCCGGCACCACAACTCCGAGCACCGCGAGCCCGAGCGCGACGCCGAGTCCCACCTCGTCCTCCACGCCCACTCCCACGCCGACGCTCGAGGCGCCTCCCGCGGTCGTGGAGGACGAGGTCGCCGTGGGCGATCCGGCACCCCAACCCAATCCCGCTCCGCAACCGAACTACAACTACAACCCCGCCCCCGCGCAGCCCGCGGCACCTCAGCTACCGGCCGCGCCCCGGGTACCTGCTGCCCCGCAGCTGCCGGCGGCACCCCACGTGCCCCCGGCTCCCGAGAGTGATGGCGGTTATCCCGGTTACACCGGCCCCCGGTGCTACGAACCGGGAGGAAAGGTCTGGCACCCATGCTGAGTTGCTGATGACACGCCAAGGCGCGCCCACCCGGTCGGTTAACCGGGTGGGCGTCCCTGTTTTTCGCCGCGCTTTGGTCACGCGGGTGCACCGGCGAGCCGCCGGATGCACGGCGGCCCGAACTCAGGGTTCGTGACGACCGGGGTTGGCGGTCGCGCTGCGCAAGGGGGACGGCGTCGTCGTCGGAGCGGGTGCCTGCGAGGACGCGGACCCGCCCGCGGCCGGCGCCGCGGCTATCGAGCGCGAGACCCAGTTCTCGGGTCCCAACTCGGGCATCTTCATGTCCTGCACGTCGTGGGGCAGGATGACCACGGCAGGGCCCAGGTGCCCCCGTGCGGTCCATTCCGCCCGCTTGGGAAGACGAGCGCGGCGGGAGGCCGGCGGTTCCGTCATCGTTCGTGGGCCTCGTCACGGGGCTGTGCTACGCTTACTCGTAACAAAGGATCATGAGTCCCGGTGCGAAGCTCTGGCTAGCCGGGCGGCAACCCTCCAGCTGTAGTGGGGTGCCCCAGATGAGGATCCGGCCGCCGCGCAACCGCGTGGTCGGCAAGTACGGCGCTCGGAGCTCGTCCTCCGGCGTCCTAAGGCCGGAGGATTTTTTATATGCCCGCACCCCTCGCAGCGTCAGAACCCGCGCCCGTGACTGGCCCGCCCACGGGGACGTCCTGGCTGGTCCGGCGCCCGCGCCGCTCCACGCTCGTCTCGTTCGAAGTGTTCCCGCCGCGGCCCACCGCGGACCCGGACACTGTGTGGCGCAACATCGACGCCATGGCCCAGGCCGGGCCGGATTTCTTCTCCGTCACCCACGGTCACGCCGGCCATCACGGCGTCTCCCGCGAGGCGCTGCGCCACCTGCGCCGCACGACCAAGACCCCGGTCATGGCGCACTTCACGTGCGGTGGCACGGACCGCGCGGGTCTCGAGCGCGCCGTGGACCAGTTGCTGGACGACGGCGTTCGCGACCTCCTCGCGCTGCGCGGCGACCCGCCCCTGGGTACCGGGGAATGGCGGACCCCCGCGGGTGGCCTGGGCCGGGCCTCCCAACTGGTGGAGCTGATCCGGGACGTCGAACGACGTCGCTTCGGCACCGGGTTCCGCCCGGGTCAGCGACCGCTGTCCGTGTCGGTGGCGTGCTACCCGTCCCCCGCGCGAGGCCGCGACTTCGAGGCGGATCTCGCGTCCCTGTGGGACAAGCAGGAGGCCGGTGCGGACTACGCGATCACGCAGGTGCTCTACGAACCCGAGGACTACGCCACGTTCCTGGAACGCGCGCGCTCGGAGGGCATCCACATCCCCGTGGTCGCCGGGCTCATGCCGCTGAGCAACCCGCAACGGTTGCAGCGCATGACCGAGATCACCGGGGTCCGGGTCCCGGAACGCCTCACCCGGTTCCTGCGCGCCGACACTCCTGAGGAACTGCGCCACCGAGGGGTCGCGGCCACCCTGTCCCTGATCGACGACCTCATGGATCTGGGCTGCGCCGGTTTCCACCTGTACACGTTCAACCGCCCCGAGGCGGCGCTGACCATCCTGGAGCACCTGCGGGTCCGGGATGCCGCACGCGAATACCGAGGCCGCAGCCCCGCGGCCTGACCGCCGCACCAGCCCCGACCGACCCGTGAACCGATCGTGTTGGCTTCGACCGCCACATCCGGGCAGGCCGAAAATCGTTCGTAGCGGCACCACCCACGCTGACGTTCCCCTTACCCCGCCGCGCCGGAGCACACCCGTTGCCGCGGCTCATCACACCCCCTAACCGCCATACCCCACACCAGCTCCGAGGAGTTCCCATGAGCACCCAGCCCGTCCCGTTCCCCGCCGCCACGATCCTGGGCTACCCCCGCATCGGCCCCGACCGCGAGCTCAAGCGCGCACTCGAGTCCTATTGGAAGGACCCGCAACAGCACCCCGCCACCACCGTGCTGGACACCCTCGCCCGGTTGCGTGAGCGCACCGCCACGCGATTGTCCGAACTCGGCCTCACCGCGGATCACGCTGTGCCGTCCGAGGGGTTCGCGGTGGACCACGTCCTGGACACGTCCCTGGCGCTGGGCGCGGTTCCCGCGCGGTTCATCGCGGACGGCTACGAGCCCGCCGCCCCGGACACGCCCCGCGGGATCGAGCTGATCACGGCGTTGTCCCGCGGCACCGATCGGTTGGAGCCGCTCGAGATGACCAAGTGGTTCGACACCAACTACCACTACTACGTACCCGAGATCGGCCCGGACACCCCGTTGCGTGCGAACCCCGAGAGTCTCGTGTCCCGCTACCGGACCACCCTCGGGACCACCGGGATCACCACCCGCCCGGTCCTCGTGGGCCCCGTGAGCCTGCTCTTGCTCTCACGCCCCGAGACCACCGATGCCGTCGCAAGTCACCCCCTGCAGCGCCTCGACGACGTCGTGGCCGAATACGCCGCGATCCTGCGAGCCCTGGCTGAGGCCGGCGTCGAATGGGTGCAACTCGACGAGCCGGCCCTCGCCGCGGACGGGTGGAGCGTGGAACGCACCGAACTCGTGGCCGCCCTCGAGAGCGCCTACACCCAACTTTCGAACGAGCAACAGCGCCCCGCGATCCTCGTGACCGTGGGCTACGGCGATGCCGGCGAGGACGCCCAGCTCGCCCTGGCCCACACGAACGTCGACGCCCTGGCCATCGACCTCGACCGCGGGGACGTCCCCGGCAAGAAGGCACTCGAGGCATGGGGCGAACGCCCCGTCGTGGGCGGCGTCGTGGGCGGACGCACCGTGTGGCGCACCGACCTCGCGCGCGCCGTCGAGACCCTGGACCGGCTGCGCGCCGCGGCCCGCGGGCCGGTGGCCGTGGGCACCGCGACGCCGCTGCTGCACGTCCCGCACGACGTCGCCCGCGAGACCGCACTGGATCCGGACGTCACCAGCTGGGTCGCGTTCGCGGACCAGAAGGTGACCGAGGTGGTCGGGCTCGCGCGCGGCGTCGAGCACGGCTGGGATGCCATCCGGGACACCCTGGACGAGGACGCCACGATCCGCGCGGCCCGCGCCGAGCACCCGGCAACTCACAAGGCCGAGATCCGCGAGCGCACCGCCGCGGTGCAGGACGCGGACCGCCAGCGCGCGGACGCCGAACAGCGCCGCGCTGCCCAGCGCGAACGTCTGCGCTTGCCCGTGCTGCCCACCACGACCATCGGATCCTTCCCGCAGACGCCGCAGATCCGCAAGACCCGGGCGGACCACCGCGCGGGGCGGATCACGGAGGCCGAGTACACGGACGCGATCCGCGCGGAGATCGCCCACACGGTGCGCGTCCAGGAGGAACTGGGGCTCGACGTCCTGGTGCACGGCGAACCCGAGCGCAACGACATGGTGCAGTACTTCGCGGAGGGCCTGGACGGTTTCGTGACCACGCAGCACGGCTGGGTGCAGTCCTATGGATCGCGCTGCACGCGCCCGTCGATCCTGTTCGGGGACGTCTCGCGCCCCGCGCCGATCACGGTGGACTGGACCTCGTACGCGGCGTCCCTGACCGAGCGCCCCGTCAAGGGCATGTTGACCGGGCCGGTCACGATCCTCGCGTGGTCCTTCGTGCGCGACGACGCTCCGGCCGCCGAGGTCGCCGACCAGGTCGCACTCGCCCTGCGGGACGAGATCGCGGATCTCGAGCGCGCGGGAACGCCCGTGATCCAGGTGGACGAGCCCGCGCTGCGCGAGCTGCTGCCGCTGCGGGCGGCCGAGCGCCCGGCGTACCTCGAGTGGTCCGTGGGGGCGTTCCGCCTGGCCACGGGCGGGGCGGCCACGGACACCCAGATCCACACCCACCTGTGCTATTCGGAGTTCGAGACCGTCCTGGACGCGATCGACGCCCTGGACGCGGACGTCACCACGCTCGAGGCGTCCCGCTCCGGTTCGGGCATCGTGACCGGGCTCGCGGCATCCGACTTCCCTCGGGACGTGGGTCCCGGCGTGTGGGACATCCACTCGCCCCGGGTCCCCACGTTCGAGGAGCTCGCGGGGCGCATCCGCCACGCGGCGCACGAGATCGGCGCCGAGCGCGTGTGGGTTAACCCCGACTGCGGGTTGAAGACCCGCGGCTGGCCCGAGACCGAGGCCGCACTGGACCGGCTGGTCGCCGCGACGGTCACCGTGCGCGCGGAACTCTCCGCCGACGACGCCGCTCGGACGGCCGGCGCGCCCGCAGGTGCACCGGCGAACGTGGACCCGAACGACGCGACGACCGTGTCCGGGAGCGTCACTGTCGCCGCGTCGTCGACCCCTGCCGCGGATACTCCGGCGCAGCGCTGATTCACCCGTAGGAAACGTCCACCCGGTGGCCGCCGCCGCGCGGCCACCGGGTGGGCCGAGGAAGGAAGAAGACCATGACCGCAGCCACCCCCGCTCCGCTGGGCACGCCCATCGTCCGGCCCATCCACCACAGTGCCGCGTACGCGTTCGAGACCCTGGCCGACGCCCGCGAGGTCTTCGCCCAGCGCGCGAGCGGTTTCACGTACGCCCGCACGGGTAATCCGAACGTCGCGGCGCTCGAGGCCGAGGTCGCGCGGCTGGAGGGAGGGGAATGCGCGGTCGCGACGTCCTCGGGACAAGCCGCGGTGAGCCTCGCTTTGCTCACGCTGACCGGGCCCGCGAAGGACGCGCACGTCGTCGTCTCCTCGCGGATCTACGGCGGGACGGTGGACCTGCTCACGGACACCCTCGCGGACACTGGCCTGGAGGTCACGTTCGCGGATCCCCGCGAACCGCAGCAGTGGGAGGATGCCCTGCGCCCCGGCACGCGCGTGTTCTTCCTCGAATCCGTGGCCAATCCGCTCACGGAACTGCCCGAACTCGAGGCGATCTCGGAGATCGCGCACCGCAACGGTGTGGTCGTGATCGTGGACAACACCGTGGCCACGCCGCACCTCTACACTCCCGGGCGCCACGGTGCGGACCTCGTGGTGCACTCGGCCACCAAGTACCTCTCGGGACACGGCGGGCCCCTGGGCGGTGTGCTCGTGGACACCGGGTCCTTCGACCCCACCGAGGACCCCGAACGGTGGCCGTGGTTGACCCGCAAGCACCACCGCTGGGGGGACCGTTCCCCCGTGGAGGTCTTCGGTGCCCGGCGAGCGCTGCTGGGTGTGGCCCGGTGCAAGTACCTCAACGACCTGGGCCCGTGCATGGGCGCGACCACGGCCCACGAGATCCTGCAGGGCATCACGACCCTGGGTGTGCGCGTGGAACGCCAGTCCGCCACGGCGGAGCGACTCGCCCTCACCCTGGCCGAGCATCCCGCGGTGGAGTGTGTCCACCACCCCCGCTTCGGGGATCCGCGACAGCAACAGCTGCGGGAGACCGGAGGCTACCGCGGGGTGGGCGGCGTGTTCTCGATCGACCTCAAGGGAACCCCGGAACAGGTCGAGCATGCCGTGAACTCGCTGCGTCTGATCAAACTCGCGGCCAACATCGGTGACGTCCGCACCCTCGTGGCGCACCCCGCGAGCATGACCCACTGCCGCCTCACGCCCGAGCAGTTCCGCGCGAGCGGGATCACCGAGCGGACCCTGCGCGTGAGCGTGGGGCTCGAGGACGAAGCCGATCTCACGGCCGATCTCTTCCAAGCCCTGTCGGTCATCGCCCCCGCGCACGCGCCGCAGCCCCGCTCGGCGTCGACCACCGCGGCCCACTGAGCTGCCCGCACCCCCCGAAGGAGACCACCCCATGATCCGCACCGACACCCGCCTGCCCGGACTCGCCACGCGCGCCATCCACGACGGCCAACAGCCCGACCCGACCACCGGCGCCGTGGTCCCGCCCATTTACCAGACCTCCACGTTCGTCCAGGACGGCGTGAACCAGTTCCGCACCGGGGGCCACGAATACAGCCGCGGTTCCAATCCCACACGCAACGGTTTCGAGGAACAGCTCGCCTCCCTCGAGCAGGGCACCCGGGCCTTCGCGTTCGCCTCCGGGATGGCCGCGGAGGACGCCTTGTTGCGCGCGGTCCTTGCCCCGGGGGATCACATCGTGCTCGCCTCGGACGTCTACGGCGGCACGTTCCGCCTCGTGGACCAGGTGCTGTCCAAGTGGGGTATCGAGCACGACTTCGTGCCGTCCGCCTCCGCGTCCGACGCCGCGGAGACCGTCCTCCCCGGACGCACCAAGGTCCTGTGGCTCGAGACGCCGTCCAACCCGTTGTTGCGCGTCGCGGACATCGCCGCGTGGGCGCAGGTCGCCGACGACGCCGACGCCCTCCTCGTCGTGGACAACACCTTCGCGTCCCCCGCCCTGCAGAACCCGCTCGTGCTCGGCGCCCACGTGGTCGTGCATTCCACGACCAAGTACATCGGCGGGCACTCGGACGTGCTCGGCGGTGCCGTGGTCGTGGGTGACACCGAGTGGCGGGGTCAGCCGCTGTCCGAGCTCATCGGGTTCCAGCAGTTCGCCGGGGGTGCGGTGGCCGGTCCGTTCGACTCGTTCCTCGCGGCCCGGGGGTTGAAGACCCTCCCGCTGCGCATGGAACGGCACTGCTCGAATGCGCTGGAGGTGGCCCGCTTCCTGCGCTCACGCTCCGACGTCCTGGAGGTCAACTACCCCGGTCTCGAGGAACACCCGCAGCACGAGCTGGCTGCACAAACCCTCACCGGCGGATTCGGCGGCATCATCTCATTCCGGCCCGCCGGGGGCATCGAGGCCGCCCACGCGTTCGTGCGCGAAACTGAGCTCTACAACCTCTCGGTGAGCCTGGGGGGTGTAGAGTCCCTCGCGTGCGTGCCCCATAGCATGACCCACGGTTCCCGGGTGGGCACCCCGTACGAGGTTCCCGAGGATCTGGTGCGCCTGTCCGTGGGGATCGAGGACATCGAGGATCACCTGGCGGACCTGGACCGGGCGCTCGGCGCAGCCAGGTGAACCGGTCCTGACCCGGAAGAGGGACGCGTCGACCCGGACCCGGGACAGGTGCCCGTCGATCTTGGCCCGGGACAGGGGACCGTCGATCTTGGCCCGGGCAGGTGGCCCCCGAGAATGCAGCCGTCGGCCACCTGCCCGGTGCAACTGACCGAAACGACCTGCGCGGGCCGCCCCAGAGGCAGACGCGCGGGATCCTCGGAGTCAGTCCCCGCGCAGCCCCGCGATACTCAGCTTTTTCATCTCCAGCATGCGTTACCCGCGTTGATGAGGACCACGTGGTAGTCCCCGATCCGCAGATCCGCGGTGAGCAGTTCGCCGGCGAACGTCTGCTGGAAATCGGGCACCCCCTCCGACGGATACCGGGACGAACCGGCGAGCATGCAGTCCGGCAGGGCGTTCCGGTAGAACGCGACTGCTTCCTCCGCGGTGCCCTGGCACCACACGTGCGGGATGATCTTTTCTGCATGGGATCCCACCTCGGGATCGGTGATCGGTGCGGGGTCGCTCCGGGCGGGGAAGCGCGAAGCGTCACTTACCCCGCAGGATGCGGTGCCAATAGATCCACGGAAGGCCCCAGCGGTCGAAGAGGAACGTGGACCTGCGTTCCTTCCGCGGGTCGAACACCTTGCTGCTGGGCTTGGGGGTGCCGTCCGCGGTGAACTCCGCCAGCACCAGCGTGCGGCGGGAGACGGTGAACGGACTCACGGTGTACCCGGAGTACCGGGCAGTGGCGGGCTGCCCGCGCAGCGCGGACAGGATGTTCTGCGCGACGACCGGTGTCTGCTTCCGCAGCGCACCACCGGAACTGGAGCCCGGGGTGGCCGCGATGTCCCCGAGTGCCCAGACGTTCTCGTACTGGCGATGACGCAGCGTCCCGGGATCCACGTCCACGAACCCGCGCGCTCCCTCGGCGGAGAGGCCGCAGTCCACCACCCAGTCCGGGGCGATGTGCGGTGGCGTGAGGTGCAGGAAGTCGTACGAGATCTCCTCCGTGGCACCGTCGGATTCGATCGTGATCGCGGTCGTCCCCGAGTCCACCGACCGGACACGGGTGCGCGTGCGTAGCTCGATCCCGTAATCGTCGATCGCCCGATGTAGTTCATCGTCCACCACGGGGACGCCGAAGATCGTGTCTTCCGGGACGGTGAGGACCACCCGCATGTCGTCCAGGACACCGCGGCTGCGCCACAGATCGCACGCCATGTAGAGAATCTTCTGGGCGGCCCCCGCACACGGGCACGTGGTGTCGGGCATCGTGAACACAGCGGTCCCCGAGGTGGCGGCGTCCACGAGTCGCCACGTCTTCGGGGCGAGATCGAACAGATAGTTAGTGGACGCGTTCTCGGACAGGACGGCCTCAGCCGATCCCGGGATGAAGTCCCAGTCGGGACGCGAGCCAGCGGCAAGCACGAGCTGGTCGTAGCCGATCGTCGCGCCGCTGCCCAGGGTCACCGTGGAGAGTTCGGGATGGACCCGTGTCACGACGTCGCGCACCCAGGTGGATCCCTCCGGCATGACTTTGCTTTGCTCCCGCCGTGCATCGCCCAGGGTCGCCAGGCCGGCTCCCACGTAGGACAAGAGCGGGCGGTAGAAATGCTCCGAGCGGGGCTCAACGATCACGACGTCGCTCTCGCCCTTGCGATTCAGGCGCGAGGCCAGGGCGATCCCGCCATTGCCACCGCCCACCACGACGACGCGCGCTCGGTTCGGAGGCTTCACAGCTGCTTCAACGACCATAGCCCCAGACACTACAGCGTTCCGGCGTGTTAAATGGTGGGAGGCCGCGCCCCCTAAGGGGGTGCGGCCTCGACCACTTCTTTCTTTCATGTTAATCCCGGCGGTGTCTTACTCTCCCACACCCTTCCGAGTGCAGTACCATCAGCGCTGTGGGTCTTAGCTACCGGGTTCGGGATGGGACCGGG
>NZ_JABFAW010000009.1:83419-106418 GCF_017168375.1 Kocuria sp. KRD140 | reverse complement strand
TTAAGCACGCCGCCAGCGTTCGTCCTGAGCCAGGATCAAACTCTCCGTCAAAAAACATTCAACAGAAACCACCCCACCACCACACCAAACAGCGCAGCAGAACCAGGGCAGGATCCCAGCTGACACCTAACACCCCCAGGAAACGGGAAAACACCCAGGGACTGTCAGGCCATCAACCAAAAACAAAAAAACTTTGGTATCAACAAACTAGACACACTATTGAGTTGACAAACAACAAACCACACCTAAGCTCTTATCCAGAGCCATGAGTTGGAAGTTTTGGTCGCCGCTGATTCGGAACGCTTTTCGCTGTCCTTGCGGCAACTCGACTAGCTTATCCGTTCCCCGTTTCCTTCGCAACTCGGCGTTCGCACGCCATTGCCGTTCGGAAGTCGGGGAGGTAGCTGGTCGGCCTGCCGGACCAGCGGTTCGCTGTTCGTCCTTGCGGCGACTCGGAATACATTACACACGCCCGCGGGACTGCGCAAAACGGCCCTGGGGAGGGCCCGCCACCCCCTGGCTGCGTTCGCACGCGGCGTCGTCGCCCGTCCCGCGCCGGGCATTGGAACCGCGCCCGCAAACAACGGCCGCACAATCACGTGGCCGTGGTCGCGCAATCGCGTTGCCCGGGTGGCTGCTTCAGTCCCGCAGGAGGTTCTTGCGCACCTTGCCCGTGGCCGTGCGCGGCAGCTCGTCACTGAACACGACCGAGTCCGGCACCTTGAACCCGCTGAGCTGGTTCCGGACGTGGTCGCGCAGTTCGTCCTCCGTGACCGTGGACCCGTTCACCCGCACCACGTGCGCGACCGGGCGTTCGCCCCACTTCTCGTGAGCTACCCCCACGACGGCGACGTCCGCGACGTCCGGATGGGAGTAGAGGGCCTGCTCCACCTCGATGGACGAGATGTTCTCCCCGCCGGAGATGATGATGTCCTTGGCGCGGTCCCGCAGCTGGATGTAGTTGTTGGGGTGCATGACCCCCAGGTCACCCGTGTGGAACCACCCGCCCTCGAACGCCTTCCGCGTGGCGGGTACGTCCTTGTAGTAGCCGATCATCACGTTGTTGCCCCGCAGCACCACTTCCCCCACGGTTGTACCGTCCGCCGGCACGTCCTCGAGGGAGTCGTCCACCACGCGGGCGGATTCCGCCTGGATCATGGCCACCCCCTGCCGGGACATCTGCTGCGCCCGCTCCCGGGGCGAGAGCTCACGCCACTGTTCCTGGGGTTCGCAAATGGTGATGGGGCCGAAGACCTCGGTGAGCCCGTACACGTGGACGATGTCGAAGCCCGCGCTCTCCAGCCGCTCGATGATGCTCGGCGCGGGCGGGGCCCCGGCGGTCGTGATCCTGATGGTGTGTTCGAGTGGGTGAGCCTCCGAGGCGTCCACGATGATCGAGCACACGGCCGGCGCGCCGCACAGGTGGGTGATGCCCTGCTCGTCGAACGCGCGCCAGATCTCGTCCGCGCGCACGGCCCGCAAGCACACGTGCGTACCACCCGCGGCGGTCACGGCCCACGTGGTGCACCACCCGTTGCAGTGGAACATGGGCAGGGTCCACAGGTACCGCGTGGCGCCGGTGAACCCATTGTGGAACACCTCCCCGAGGCTGTTCAGGTACGCCCCGCGGTGGCTGTACAGCACCCCCTTGGGGCGCCCCGTGGTGCCGGAGGTGTAGTTCAGGGTGATGGGCGCATTCTCGTCCGCGACGCCGTAGCCGACGCCGCCGTCGTTGCCGCCCGACGCACCCGGTCCTACCGGCTGGGCGGGCTCGACGTCGATGAACTCCTCGAACGTGGGCACTCCCGACCCCGCGCCGTCGCGAACGGGGTGCACGTCCGCCTGCGGGTCGTCGATCTGCACGAGCGTCACGTCCGACCCGTCACCGAGGGCCTGTGCGACGGTCTCGAGCACCGAGGTGTCCGCGAGCACCACGCGGGCTTCGCAGTGCTCGAGGATGTAGCGCAGTTCCCGCGCGCTCAGTCGCGGGTTGAGCGGCACCAACACCGCCCCGGCCGCCGGCACGGCGTAGTGCGCCATGAGTGTCGCGGGAAGATTGGGCGCGATCACCGCGACCGTGGGCCACGAGCACTCCAGCAACTCCGCGCCCTGGAACGATTCGTTCCCCTCACCCGAGGCCCCCGCGGATCGCTCGGACCCGGCAGTGTCGCCCGACTCGGCAGTTCCGGGCGAACCGCCCGTGACCGGTGACCCGGCGGACTCACGCGACCCCGCGGACGCGGGCGACCCAGCGGCGTCGTCCGATCCAGCGGACCCCCGGGAAGCAGCGCCCGCCGAGCCGTCGGAACCGGACAGCAGCGGCAACAGCGCCGTGGCGAACCGGCGCACGTCTCGTTCGAACTGCTCGTAGCTCCACACCCGCGAGCCGTGCACGATCGCCGGGCGGTCGGGGAAGACCTCGGCGCTGCGCTCGAGGAAGCGCAACGGGGTCAGCGGCTCGGTGTTCGCGAACATGGTGCTCCTGAACGGTCATGGCCCGGCACGCGCCGGACGGGCGCGAACCGGGCCGTGTGGGCACGAGCGGATCAGTTGTAGGCGGAGAATCCCGTGATCGACTTGCCGATGATCAGGGCCTGCACCGTCTCTGTCCCCTCGTAGGTGTGCACGGCTTCCACGTCCGCGAAGTGACGTGCAACACGGTTCTCCAACAGGATGCCATTTCCGCCGAGCAGATCGCGAGCGTTGGCCGCGACCTGGCGTGCCGTGCGGGTGGCCGTGTACTTGGCCAGCGAGGCCTGGTGCCCGGTCAGGGTCCCGGCCTCCTCCTTGCGGGTCATCGCCATTACGAGCGTCTGGATGGAGGTGAGCTCGCTCAGCATGCGGGCCAGGCGCTCCTGCACGATCTGCGACGCCGCGAGCGGACGGCCGAACTGCACGCGCTGCGCCGCGTACTGGACCGCGGTCTCGTAACACGCCTGTGCGTGACCCACCGCGGCCCACCCCACGCCAATGCGGGTCGCGAAGAGGACCGAGGCCGTGTCCCGGAAGGAGCGGGCGTTCGGCAGGACGTTCTCGGTGGGGACGAACACGTTCTCCATGCGGATCTGGGCCTGGTGGATGGCCCGCAGGGAGAGCTTCCCGCGCATGGTGGTACCCGTGTAGCCCTCGGAGTCCTGGGGCACCACGAAACCGTGGACCGCGCCGTCCTCGTCGCTGCGGGCCCACACCACGGTGATCCCGCCCATGGACCCGTTGCCGATCCACTTCTTCTCACCGTTGAGGACGTGGCCGCCATCCACGGGGGTCGCTCGGGTCTCCAGGCCGATCGAGTCCGAACCGTGGGCCGGCTCGGTGAGCGCGAAGGAACCGAGCAGCTTGCCCGCGGCCATGTCCGGGAGCCACCGGTCCTTCTGCTCGTCGCTGCCGCACATGGCGATCGAGCGCATGGCCAGGCCACCCTGCACACCGGCCACGGTGGACACCGATCCGTCCCCGCGGGCCAGTTCCATGGTCACGAGACCCGCGGCGAGCTTGGACATGTTGTCCATGCCCGGGACCGCCACGCCGTCGCGCAGCAGGTCCAGCTCGCCCATCCGGGTCACGAGATCCAGGTTGTACTCGCTCTCGTCCCAGTACCGGGCGATCACGGGCAGGACGTCTTCCTGCACGAAGGACCGGGCGCGCATCCAGTGGGCGCGGTCCTCGTCCGAGACGTCCGTGAAGACCCCCGCCTCGTCCGTTCCCAGGGCCTCGGTGAGCGTGTATTCCGGTTCCAGCGTGCCCGCGGGGAAGTTCTCCGAGGTGGGTGCCGTGTTCTCAGTGGTCATGACTGGTCCTTCGCGATCAGGGGTTACTGCTGGGCGGCGTCGAAACGCCGGCCGCGGACGCGCTCGGCGGCGCCGGTGCGGTCCAGGTAGGGGGTGATGCCGCCCAGGTGGAACGGGTAGTTGGCGCCCAGGATCATGCACAGGTCCACGTCCCGTGCGGAGGCGACCACGCCCTCGTCGAGCATGTGCCCGATCTCGTCCGCGAGCGCGTCCTGGACGCGCGTGAGCAGCTCTCCCCCGGCGCCGTCGTCCGACGACGCCGCAACGCCGCTCTCCTGCCGCGTGCGCTCGAGGGCGTCGTGGGCCTCGGGCGAGAGGTAGGTCTGCGAGGTCTCGCCGCGCGCGGGCAGCGTGTGGGTCAAACCGGCGTCCGCGACGGCGTCGAGCCACGGGGAGAGGGTGAACCGGTCCGGGTAGGCATCGTTCATGGTGTGCGTGATGTGCACGAGCACGGCCGGGCCCACGAAGTCGAGCAGCTGCAGCGGTGTCATGGGCAGCCCCATGGGGGCGAGGGCGTGGTCCACGGTCTCCGGATCGCCACCGGCGTCCATGGCGCGGCCAATCTCGTCGAACATGCGGGTCAGCACGCGGTTGACCACGAAGCTCGGGGCGTCCTCCACGCGCACCGCGATGCGCCGCAGCTTGGCGGCGAGGTCGAACGCGGTGGCCAGGGTGGAGTCGTCCGTCTGCTGCGCGGAGATGATCTCGAGCAGCGGGGTGACCTCCACCGGGTTGAACACGTGGAAGCCCACGAGCCGCTCGGGGTGCTTCAGGTCCCGGCCCATGGCCGTGACGGACAGGGACGAGGTGTTAGTCGCGAGGATCGCGTCCTCGCGGATCACGGGCTCCCACTGCGCGAAGACCTGCCGCTTCACCTCGAGCTCCTCGAAGACGGCCTCGATCACGAAGTCCGCGTCCGCGAGGTCCTGCGGGCTCTCGGCCCCCGAGATCAGGGAACCGAGCTGCTCCGCCTGCTCCGCGCTCATGCGGCCCTTCTCGGCCTGGGCGGTGAAGCGGTCGCGGGTGCGCTGCACGCCCGTGGCGAGGCGCTCGTCGTCGAGGTCGGTCATCACCACGGGGACCCGGGCGCCCTGGGCGAGGAGGGACGCGAGCTGACCCGCCATGAGTCCCGCGCCGATCACCGCCGCCTTCTTGATCGGGCGCACGGCAGCGTCCGGGACGTTCGCGGCCTGTTTGCTGCGGGCGCTCACGAGTTCGAACGCGTACAGGGACGCGCGGGCGGCGTCGGACTGCACGATCGAGCTGAAGAGCTGGACCGCGGCGGCACCGTTGGCCTGGCGGGTGTCCGTGCGCGCACGGCCCACGAGGTCGATCGCGGCCACCGGGCCGGGAGCGGCACCGTGCCACGCGGCGTGGGCCTTGGCGGCGGCCTTGTCCACGGCGGCCTGCCAGGTCTGTTCGTCGTCGGCGGCGCGGCGCGGTTCGTGCTTGCCCTCGAGGGCCTCCACGACCCAGCGCTGCCACGCCGTCTCCCACTCGTCCGTGCCGGGGGCGGCATCCAGGACGGCGTCCACGAGACCGATCTCCGCGGCCTTGGCGGGCTTGAGGTTCCGCCCGCGCATGGAGTCCGTGACGATGATGTTCAGTGCCGCCTCAGCGCCCACCAGGTGCGGCAGCAGGTAGACGCCGCCCCAGCCCGGAAAGAAGCCCAGCCGGCACTCGGGCAGACCCATGGGTGCCTTGCCGGACGTGGCCAGGCGGAAATCGGTGTGCAGCGCGAGTTCCAGACCGCCGCCGAGGGCCACTCCCGTGATGAGCGAGAACGTGGGAACGGGCATCTCCGCCAGGACGCCGAAGGCCTCGTGCCCGGAGCCGATGTAGTCCTCCGAACCCCCGTCGAACTGTGCGGCGCGGATCTCCTTGAGATTGGCGCCTGCACCGAACGACTTTTCGTTGCCCGTGACCACCACGGCCTCGACCTGCGAGGTGTCAATGGCCGAGAGCTCCCGGCGCAACTCGCGCATGGCCTCCGAACCCCAGATCACGAGCCCGTTGGGCTCCGTGGAGCCCAGGGACACCAGGGCGATCGGTCGTTCCCGCCCGGGCAGGACGGGACGGGTCACGTCGATGGTCACGGTGGACGGGAAGGTCTGTTCGCTCACGCTTGGCTCCTGTGTCTGGGCAAAAGGTGGTGTGGCCCACAGTATCGCGAGAACAGTCTGACGTGAGACTGCGTCTCACGTCAAGACATTCAGTGTCACCCGGCCCCCGGATGCCCGGTACGTCCTGGATAGGCTGATCCGGTGACTCTCCAGCTGCCGCTGCACTCGGACCGCTTGCGCTTCCGCTGGCCCACCGATGCCGACATCGAGCCCATGCACTCCTACCAGTCCCGCGAGGACTACGCCATGCATGCATGGCGCGAACCCCGCGACATGGACCACGTGATCAGGACGGTCGAGGCCAATCGCGAACCCGGGTCCTGGTCCTCCGACGGCGACAGCCTGCGGGTCGCGATCTCCCCTCACGACTCCGACGAGCTCGTGGGCGAGATCGTGCTGACCCTCGTGGACGCGGAGTCCGCGCAGGTGGAGATCGGTTGGGCGTTGCACCCGGACCATACGGGCAAGGGGTACGCCGCGGAGGCCGCGCGCACCGCCGTCGACGCCGCGTTCGAGCACCTCGGCGCGCACCGCGTCTTCGCGCGCCTGGACAGTCTCAACGTGGCGTCCGCGAAGGTCTGCGAGCGCGTGGGCATGCGCCAGGAGGCGACCCTGCGGGAGAGCCACTACCAGTTGGGCGAGTGGCGCGACGAACTCGTCTACGCGGTGCTCGTGTCTGAGCGACGCGCGGACTGATCCGCCGCGGGGACACGCACCTCGCCGGAAGGTCGCGCCCCGGCGAACCCGCCGCCCTCGGAGGCGTCCTGCTCCCCACCGGGCCGGGCATCCCGCGCGAGCTGCACGCCGCCCGGGGCCAGGGCCTCGTACACCGAGCGCGCCGTCCGCTCGGCGACGTCCCGCGCGTCGACCCCCTCGGGGACGATGACGACCACGGGCGCCGTGCCAGCACCGTCGTCCGCGGAGCGAAGTTGCTGAACCGGGCGCCCGGGAACGAACGAGAGCCCGAAGAGGGTGCACAACCACGCGATGCGCCGATTGAGTCCCGCGGCCAGCCGCTCGCCGTCCGAGGCCTGGGGATCGTGCAACCACGTGCGCAGGTAGGCGTTGTGCACGGCCACGATGGCGGAGGCCAACGAGATCGCCGTGACCCGCCGGTCGGGGCCGTCCGGCAGGACGCGGCGCAGGAACTCCCGGAACACCCGCTCGTACCGGTGGGATGTGGCGAGCTCCCGGTCCCGCAACGCCTCGACCCGCTGCAGCAGTCGGTGTCGTGCGAGCGCACGGTCCGCGTGGTCCAGGTTGTACCGGAACACGAGCTGCACGCCCTCACTCACCCCCGCCTGGGCGGTGAGGTGCGGGCGGTTGAGCAACTGCTCCAGCCGCTCCAGGTTGGACGCGTGATCCGCGAACACGATGTCCTCCTTGGACCCGTACTTGCGGAAGAACGTGGCGCGACTGACCCCCGTGGCGTGCGCGAGCTGGTCCACGGTGGTGGCGTCGTAACCCTGCGCGGCCAACAGTCGGATCGCTGTGGTGACGGCGTCGCCGCTCACCCCGGGTGCGGTACTCATCTGGCCTCCTGCGGTGATGGTAACCGTGCGGCGAGGCCGCCGCGGTGCGGCGACCACGTCCGCGGGCCGCGCCGGTCCGGGAGCCGGCCCGCCGACGCGCTCAGCCCCCGAAGGCCTGCGTGACCTGGCCCGGGACGGACACGCGCACCGAGTAGAGGGAACCTGCGGTGGGCTGGACGTCGTCCGGGAGGTCCTCGCGCGACGTCGTGATGTACAGCGTGCGCAGGTCCTCACCACCCAGCGTGCACGCGGTGGTTTGCGTGGCGCCCACGGCGACGACGGTGTCCAGGGCCCCGTCCGGGAGGTAGCGGTGGACCTGCCCCGCGCCGTAGAGGGCGACCCACACCGCGCCCTCGGAGTCCACGGTCAACCCGTCCGGGCTCACCGAGACGCGGCCCGGCTCGTAGCTCTCCTCCGGGTCCGTGGCGGCCGCGGCGGCGTGGTCGTCCAGGACGGGCGCGACGAACGTGCGACGGTTCTGCAGGCCGGCCTCGGGGCTCCAGTCGAAGACCGAGACCTCGTGGGTGGGGGTGTCGTTGTAGTACGCGAGGGTGCCGTCCGGGGACCACGCGATCCCGTTGGAGATGCTCACGTTCTCGAGGACGGGCTGCCACGACAGATCCGGCGCGACCCGGTACAGCGTGGCCGCGCCCTCGGTCTGCTCGTACGCCATGGACCCCACGTAGAAGGAGCCGTCGGGGGCCACACCGCCCTCGTTCATGCGGATCTCGGGGTCCCCCCACATGGGGATCTCCCGCTCCACTGCGCCCGTGGGATCGGTCAGGACCACTCCCCGTTCCACCGCGATGATCTGCCCACCCGAACGGCGCGGACGCACACACGCGGCCACGGCGTCCACGTGCTGGCGGCGCGGCTGGTCGTCCGGGGTGAACGTCATGACGTCCCCGGCGAGCATGTCCACCCAGGCCAGCCCGTTCCATTCCTTGCTCCAGCACGGCCCCTCACCGTGGTGCATCCACGACGGGGTGATCCTCTGGGCGGTGAGCTGCTTCACGACTGCGACCTCCTGGGGCTGTTGTGGGCGGGGAGCGACATGCTGGGAATCCTGTCGCGGTCGTACGTGATCTGCGTGTACCCGTGCGGGGCGGGCTTGCCGTCCTCCCCGAGGTTCACGAACACGATCTTGTCGATGCTCAGGATCAACTCGCGGGTGATCATGTTGCGCACCTGCGCCCGCATGGTCAACGAGGTGCGTCCGAACGTAGTGGCACTGAGGCCCATCTCGATGATGTCCCCCTGCACCGCGGAGGAGACGAACTCGATCTCGGACATGTACTTGGTGACCGCCCGCTGATTACCCAATTGCACGATCGCGTAGATTGCCGCTTCCTCGTCGATCCAGCGCAGCAGCGATCCCCCGAACAGGGTGCCGTTGGCGTTGAGGTCTTCCGGCTTGACCCATTTGCGGGTGCGGAACGAGATGTCACCGTGGTGCTGCATGCCCCCAGCCTAGGGGACCGCCTGGAGACCGGGCAGCGAACGGCCCAGCTGGCGGGGACCAGGAACGTGGTGTCCACCCCGTAGTGCTCGATGTCCGCGAGCACTTGCGAGGGCACGAATGTCCTGCGCACCAGGGTCGTGTTGCCCCGCACAAGCGCGCGCACGGTGAACGAGTTCAATGCACCGATGTGGAACAGCGGCGCCGTCGCCCCCCGAAGCCTCCCCGCCCCGCGAACCGTCCGGGATCCAGGGCACGGCGGGGTCCGTGTCCATGACGACGCTGCCGCCCTCGTAACCCTCCGCGAGCGGCAGTGCCGCCTCCAGGACGGGGACGTGACCGGGCTCCACGATGGTCACCGCGGGGGTCGATCGGGTGTGCAGGCCCGCGACCTCGCGCGGGGCGAGTCGGAAGTTCAGGGGCTCGAAAACCGCGCCGAGCCATTACGCGGCGAACATGGTGCGCAGGAAGACCTCGGAGTTCAACCCCAGTGAGGCGACCCGGTCCCCGGTGCCCACCCCGGAACGCGCGAACGCGCCCGCGAGACGCCGCACGCTCTCGGTGAAGTGGGCGTAGTCCACCGTCTCGTCCTCGTAGATCACTGTGGGGTGCTCGGGGCCGTAGCGCGCCTGGTAGAGCAGACCTCGCACGGGGTTGATGTTCACGGGGTGGCTCATGGCGGCTCCTGACATGGGCACGGGCACCCCGCAAGTCCCCCGAGTGATATGCGCCACCCTAGCAAGCGGTCACGGCGTTGTGGTCACTGCATCGGTGATGCACACTGGTCCAGCCGTCACGTGTCAGCAGCATCCGTCATGGGCCCCGGCTCCGCGATCCTCACCCGTTCGCGCGGCGGTCCCGGTGTGGAAGGAAATCCTCATGTCCGATCAACGCCCCCTTGCCATGGTCACCGGTGGTTCCTCCGGCATCGGGTTCGAACTGGCCAAGCAGTTCGCCCGGCACGGCTACGACGTCGCCCTGTCCGGTTCGAGTGACCGCGTCCATGAGGCGGCCAGGAGCATCGAGGAGCTCGGCGCACAGGCCTACCCGTTCCAGGCGGACGCCGCCACCTACGACGGTGTCGAGGACTTCTGGAACTTCGTGGCCGAGCTGGGTCGTCCCCTGGATGCCGCGGCCCTGAACGTCGGTATCGGACTGGGCGGAGCGTTCATGGACACCGACCTCCAGGACGAGTTCCGGCTCATCGACATCAACGTCAAGGGCACGGTGCACATGGCCAAGCGCGTCGTGCAGCACATGGTCCCCAACGGCCACGGGCGCATCCTCATCGTGTCCTCCACCTCCGCCACGACGCCCACTCCCTACGAGACCGTCTACGGCCCCTCCAAGGCATTCGGTTTCTCCTTCGCGGAATCATTGCGCGAAGAGTTGCGTGACACCGGCGTGACGGTCACGGCGCTCTTACCCGGTGCCACGGACAGCGACTTCCACTCCAACGCCGGCATGGACAACACGGCGCTCGGGCCGGGCGCCACCAAGAACGACAAGGTCCTCGTGGCCCAGCAGGGCTTCGAAGCATTGCTCAATGACGTGGACGAGGTCGTGGGCGGCGATGAGCAGACGAAACAGACCCGCGAGGACAACCGCACCACCCCCGAGCCGGTGAAGGCGCACCGGCAGGCGGAACTGACCCGCCCGCGCGGCGACTGAGAGCGGGACGCAAGCCGGTGATGATGGTGCGCCGGTGCGTTCGTCCGTCATGATGCGTGCATGACCGAAACCTCCACGGCCTCCACCGCGCAGACACCCGACCCCGGGCCAGAGTTCCAGCGCAAAGTGCTGACCGTGCTGGCGCTGGGCCAGATCCTGGGTGGGCTGGGAACGGGTGCGACCCTCGCGTTGGCTGCCCTGCTCGTCACGGAGGTCTCCGGGAGCAGTGCGGTGTCCGGGTTGGCGGCCACCATGAACACCCTGGGTGCCGCCATTCTGGCCATCCCCCTGGTGCGGTTGGCGCAACGTCGTGGTCGGCGGATCTCCCTGACCACCGGTGCCCTCGTGGCGATCGCGGGGGCAGGCGCTGGGGCTGCCCCAGTTCACCGGCGGGTTCGTGATCGCACTGTGTGCCCAGGTCCTGGGGGCCATCGTGTACTTCATCGGATTGCGCCCGCACCCGCTCAAGGTCGCCCTGTCCCGCGGTGAATCGGTGGCCTCCACACCCAGCCCGGCCGGCGGGTTTACCCTGTTGCGCACCGTCCCCGCGGCTCGGCGCGCGGTGCTCGGGGTGGCCCTGTCCCACGCGGTGATGGTGGGTCTCATGTTCATGACGCCCGTGCACCTCACGACCCACGGGGCCACGCTGTCCGTGGTGGGGCTGACCATCTCCCTGCACGTGGCGGGGATGTTTGCCCTTGCCCCCGTCGTCGGCTGGCTCGCGGACAAACTCGGTCGCGCCGCCACGGCGCTCGCCACCCCGGCGTTCACGACCGGTGCCGCGGCAGCGCCGTCGAAGACCGCGTTCAACACCGCCGGGATCGACGCCGCCCTGGCCAACCTCGTGCGCGACGGCGCCGTGGGCGTGACCACCTCGGTCGTGGGCCCGGGCGGGACCTATCTGAGCGCCGCCGGCAAGCGGGACCTGCAGAAGGACAGCGCCCGGCCCCAGGACCGCGCACGGATCGCCTCGATCACCAAGGCGATGATCGCGATGCTCGTGATGCAGCGCATCGAGGCGGGGCAATGGACTCTGCGCACGACCATCGACCAGGTCACCCCGGGGCTCTACCCGGGCCACGGCGGCGTGACCGTGGCGCAACTGATGAACCACACCTCGGGCATGCCGGACGGGATCTATTCCTTGCTCCCGGACCGGGAGTGGTACACGTGGACCGTGCAGGACCTGGAGGCCGCGGTGGTCCCGTACCACCCCGAGCAGGAACTTGTGGAACTCAGCCGCAGGCTGCCGTGGGAGTTCGAGCCCGGGACCGGCTGGTCCTACTCCAACGTCGGGTACGTGGTGCTGTCCATGATGCTCGAGGCCGCCACGGGGTCGCGCATCCAGGACGTCGTGCGGGACCGGGTGTTCAAGCCCGCCAAGATGCAGCAGTCACGGCTCGAGGAGTCCACGCTGGTCCGAGGCCGCTACCTCCTGCCGTACGGCAAGTTCCAGGCCGGGCTGGCGCCGCTGCCCCTGGTCAACCCGTCCATCTTCTCCGGCGCGGGCGGGGTGTACGCGACCGCGGAGGACATCACCGACTTCACCGGCGCCCTCATGACCGGACGGTTGCTGCGCAAGGACCTCGTGGACGCCATGGTCACTCCCGTGGGCGCGGCTCAGCAGGCGCGCTACGGCTACGGCCTCTACCTCATCAACGGTCCCTGCCGCACCGCGGCGGGCACCCCCGAGCTGCTCATCGGTCACGACGGCGCCGGCTTCGGCACCCGTGTGGTGTCCTTCACCACGCGGGACGCCTCCCGACGGATGGCCCTGGCCTACACGGGCCGCTCCTACGTGGAGGAGGGTCAGGACCCGGATGCGGCCATGAACGCCGCGCTCATCGCGGGCTTCCGTGCCACGTGCCCGGCGAGCGCCCCGACCACACCGGCTTCCGGCAAGGGGCCGGCCTCCGGTGGCGCGGGCTCGCTGCGGTTGTAGTGCCGAGCAGGCCGTAGTACCGCGCCGACTGTTGTGTCACGTCGGCCGTGGTTTCACGCCAGGGGGTGCATCGGGTCTCAGCGACCGGTGCGCTCCCGGTGTTTGCACCCGGGCCAGCAGCACGGGCGGCGCTTGCCCTCGTGCATTTCCTCCTCGGTGCGCCGGATCCGCCGCTGCCGGGTCTCCGGCTTCTGGGTATCCTCCACCCAGCACACGAACTCGCTGCGCCCGAGCGGAGTGGGTCCGCGCCACAGCTCGGCGGTCACGGGGTCCAGCGCGAGCGCTTCGGCGAGGTCCGCGGGCAACTCGTGGACGACGCCGCCGGGGAGCCCGGACTGGGTGTTCGCGCCATCGATCGTGGCCGGGTTCTCGGCGGTCTCCGCGCCGTTCTCGTTCTGCGCGTCCGTCACGTTCGTCGCGTTCTCCGCGGACGACGCCGCAGTCCGGGTCGTGTTGGTTATGGTTCTCTTCCTGCGCTGTCACCTGTCGCCGTGGATCCCCGGCAAGCAGCAGCGTGCCACGCGACGGACCGAAGACGTCCATTACTCGATTCATGAATATCCGGGGCGAGGCCCCGCCCCCACCGGGCTCACGCCAGGTAGAACCCACCGTCCGAAGTGAGGACCTGGCCGACGATCCATGCGCCGTCGGTGCGGTGAACCTCCGCTCGCGGTCGCCCCGGATGCGTTCTCCCGGCCGCGCCGGAGCGGTCGGGGCGTCGGCCTTGAGGAGCGCGAACGCCCGGGTCAGCAGCAGCGTGGAGCGGGTGTTGGTCTGCCAGAACGCGTCCAGCGCCTCGGGGGTCATGTCCAGGATGGAGCCGTCCCCACCGCTCCTGGCGTGGTTGCACACGAGGATGTCCAGCAACCCGGTGAGCTCGCTCGCGGCATCGATGAGCGGTCGGATCCGTCCGGGGTCCCGCAGATCCGCGCTCATCTCCCCCAGCCGCGCACCCCCGGTGAGTTCGGCCCGCAATGCGTTCACGACGTCGCTCAGATCGTCCGCACCCCATGGCTGGTCCTCGTCGTGCGGGCCGTAGTGGTGGATGAATACACTCGCGCCCAGCCGCGCGAAGGTGCGGGCAACGGCGAAGCCGATGCCGCGGCGTCGTGACACCCCGGTGACCAGCGCCGTTCGACCGCGCAGGGGCAGGGTTCTGGGTGAAGCCGTCATGAATCCAGTCTGCCAGCGCCGCTTATTGAGACCGGATCGATGGATTGTCTCAATAAGACTCCTACTGAGACAATCAGGATCAGCAGTTCCATCAAGGAGCACCATGGCCACCTCCAACTGGCCCGCGATCGGCCACGAGAGCCACCGCTGGGTCCACCGCGATCCCATGGCATCCCATCGCGCGCGGATCCGGAACATGGGGGACTTTGCCGCCACGGTGGTCCCCCGGATCTTCGTCGAACGGGCCGGGCGCAGGACGTTCGGCTCCTGACCCCGGAACGGCGTGATGCCGCCCCACTGCATAACAGGATCAACTCCTGCACAGCGGGGCGGCATCCTTCATGGGCGACTTCGGGATCACGGCCGCCACCAGGGCGATCCCGAGGTGGCCGGGACTAACCCCGGACGACCTGCTCCGAGGTGTGACGCTTCCTGCTGTTCGTCATGATCTGACCAGTCTCACTGCCCGGACCCCCGGGCAACAGGACGACTCACACAACCACCGGACCTACCAAACGGGGTCAGCCCACCAGTCCTGCCGGGACGCGTCCGAGATACCCGCACGCGCCGCATCATCGAGGGATTCCGCGCCACTGATGCATGCCGCGCCGGTGGTGTCCGCGCCGTCCGAACCCGTCACGGGCTCGGACGGCGCGGTCTCGACGTGCGCGGACCCGGACGGCGCAGCCTTGGACAAAGCAACGGCGCTGGTGGCCGTGTCGCTCACGATCCCACCGAGGCCAGCAGGCTCGCGAAGTCGGGGACGTCACTGAACTCGTCCTTGACCTCGCGGCGCAGACCCGGCCGAGCGGCGTCGCCCTGGGAGGCGCCGTCCGCGGAACCGGCACTGCCCCGCGAACCCGCGAGCAGCATGGCGCCGAGCGAGGCGCCCACGCGGTCGATCCGGCGCTGCAGGTCGTTGTGACCCCAGTCCTCGGACGCCGCGTAGATGCCCAGGGGCAGCACGAGGGCCTTGAGGTAGCTCAGCAGCGGCCGCATGGCGGTGTCCAGCACGAGCGAGTGCCGCGGGGACCCGCCCGTGGCGGCGACCACGGTGGGCAGGTTCTCGAGCGCGGACTCCTCGATCACGTCGAAGAATTGCTTGAACAGCCCCGAGTAGGACGCCTTGTACGTGGGCGACGCCGCGATCAGGCCGTCCGCGGTGAGCACGGTGTCGATCGCGTCCTGCACGGCGCGCGAGGCCACATGGGTGATCATCATGTCGGTCAGCCCGTGGGCCAGATCTCGCAGCTGGATCACCTTGATGTGCACGTGCTGCCCGGCGTTCTCGACCGTGGTGCTCGCGGCCTGGGCGATCGCCTCGCCCAGGCGCGTGGTCGTGGAGTCCTCCGACAGTCCCGCGGTCACCACCGCGAGGGTCAACCGATCGGTCATGGTGTCCTTCTCTCTGACGTGGTACGTGAACTTACTTGGCGTTCTCGTGGTCGCGCTGCGCGGCCTCCGCCTGCTGTGCGCGATCCTTCGCGGCCTGCGAATCCGGGCCACCGCCGGGGATCGGGTCCTTGCCCGCGGCGTGGCGCGCCACGAGGGACTCGTGGGTGGGGGCCTCGGGCACGTGGGCCGGGCGAGCGGCGTCGAACTCCTTGCGCAGCACCGGGACGACCTCCTCGCCCAGGATGTCCATCTGCTCGAGGACGGTCTTGAGCGGCAGGCCGGCGTGGTCCACCAGGAACAGCTGACGCTGGTAGTCACCCGCGTACCCGCGGAAGGACAACGTGCGCTCGATGACCTGCTGCGGGGATCCCACGGTCAGCGGGGTCTGCTCGGTGAAGTCCTCGAGCGACGGGCCGTGACCGTAGACCGGCGCGTTGTCGAAGTACGGGCGGAACGTACGCATGGCGTCCTGCGAGTTCTTGGCCATGAACACCTGACCACCCAGACCCACGATCGCCTGATCGTAGGAGCCATGGCCGTAGTACTCGTAGCGCTGGCGGTAGAAGTCCACCATGCGCTCGGTGTGCTCCTTGTTCCAGAAGATGTTGTTGTGGAAGAACCCGTCACCGTAGAATGCGGCCTGCTCCGGGATCTCCGGGGAGCGGATGGAACCGTGCCACACGAACGGCGGGACGTCGTCCAGCGGGCGCGGCGTGGCTGTGAAGCCCTGCAGGGGCGTGCGGAAGCGACCGGAGTAGTTCACGCTCTGCTCGCGCCACAGCCGGTACAGCAGCTGGTAGTTCTCCACGGCCAGCGGGATGCCCTGCCGGATGTCCTTGCCGAACCACGGGTACACGGGCCCTGTGTTGCCGCGACCCAGCGTGAGGTCCACGCGCCCGTCCGCTAGGTGCTGGACGTACGAGTAGTCCTCCGCGATGCGCACGGGGTCCGTCGTGGTGATCAGCGTGGTGGCGGTGCCCAGCTGGATCTTCTCGGTCTGCGCCGCCAGGTGGGCCATGAGGATCGGCGGGTTTGCGGGCGCCACGAACGGCGGGTTGTGGTGCTGGCCCATGGCGAACACGTCCATACCCACCTCCTCCGCCTTGCGAGCGATGGCCACGGTGGCCTTGATCCGCTCGTTCTCGGTGGGGGTCTTGCCGGTGGTGGGGTCCTGGGTCACGTCCCCGATGGTGAAGATGCCGAGTTGCATGTCGGCCTCCTTGGCTTGTGGTCGACGACGCCGCAGCGCGAGTGCCGCAGCTCCGTTCCGTAGATATTTCAAATTTGAATTACCTATATAATGCGCCGCCGCGGAGATTTATTCCAGGGAAAATATCCGGGTGTGGCGAACGGCACTCGGGCCTACAGTGGTGTCATGAGATCACCCATCGGGCGGCTGATCGCTCTCCTGCTCCTGCTTCTTGCGCTGACCGGGTGTTCGGGTCACTATCCCGCGGACCCGCACGGGACACTCGAGCACGTGACCGGCGGGGAACTCCGTGTGGGTGTCTCGCACAGTCCTCCGGAGACGGATCTCGGACCCAACCCACCCACGGGCACCGAAGTGGATCTCGTGCGGCAGTACGCCGAGACCGTGAGTGCTCACGTCACCTGGACTCCCGGTGGCGAGGAGGATCTGGTCAAGCAGCTGAAGAACGGCCACCTGGACCTGGTCATCGGTGGGCTCACGAAGGACAGCCCGTGGGACACGGAGGTGGGCATCACCCGCGGTTACGCCGAATCCACCGACGAGTTCGGCGACACCCGGAAACACGTCATGGCGGTACGCAACGGGGAGAACGCATTCCTCATGGACCTCGAAGCATTCCTGGCCGACCACGGAGGCAGATCATGAGCGCGCAACACCACCCGGTGGACGACGAGCAACTTCCGCCGGAGATCACCCGAGCGCTCACCCGGGCCGTGCGCCTGGAATGGCTCACCATCGGGACCCTCGCGGTCACGGTGACCCTCGTGTTCCTCGTGCTGGGGAACTCGCAGGCCATGAAGACGGCATGGGTCGAGGACCTGTTGTCCTTCATCCCGCCCATTGCGTTCCTGGTCGGCGTACGGATCACCCGCCGCCCGGCCACCGCGAAGCACCCCTTCGGCCATCATCGCTCCGTGGGGATGGCCCACCTGGTCTCGGCCACCGCGCTGCTGGTCATGGGGACATATCTGATCGTCGACTCGGGCGGCAAACTCATCACGGCGGAGCACCCGTCCATCGGCGGGATCCAGCTGTTCGGCACCACGGTGTGGCTCGGCTGGTTGATGATCGGGGTCCTGGTTGTCACGGGCATCCCGCCGGTGGTCCTGGGGCGCATGAAGTTGAAACTCGCGACGCCCTTGCACAACAAGGTGCTCTTCGCGGACGCGGACATGAACAAGGCGGATTGGATGACCTCCGCCGCGGCCACCGCGGGTGTGATCGGGATCGGCCTGGGGTGGTGGTGGGCGGACGCCGTGGCGGCCATCGTGATCGCCGTGTCCATCCTCAAGGATGGGATTACCAACCTCCGTGCGGCCGTGGCCGGGCTCGCGGATGCCCGTCCCACCACCGTGGACAACAAGAAGCCTCACCCGCTCAACGCGGACGTGGACGCCTTCCTCCGACAGCTGGAGTGGGCGCGCGTGGGCGCCGCACGCGTACGCGACGAGGGTCAGGTGTTCCAGGTCGAGGGGTTCGTGGTTCCCCGCACCCCGGACGTCGCGACTCCCGATCGCCTGGACGCCGCCCGCAAACAGCTACTGGCCCTGGACTGGAAGATTCGCGACGTGGTGCTCATCCCCGTCAACACGCTTCCGCGGGTCCTGGAGGCCGAGGAGTTCGAGGGTCATTCGCACTAGATTGTTGAACAATCCTCCCGCGTGCGGCATTCTGGAACTCGGTACCGAGACGGAGGTCACGCATGACGGTCATCGATCTGAACAGCGACGTGGGCGAGTCGTTCGGCAACTGGCACATGGGCGACGACGCCGCCATCTTCCGTTCCGTCTCCTCCGCCAACGTGGCCTGCGGGTTCCACGCCGGGGACCCGGGCACCATGGCACAGACATGCCGGGACGCGGTGGCCGCAGGAGTCACCGTGGGCGCCCACGTGGCGTACAGGGACCTGGCCGGTTTTGGCCGACGGTTCCTGGACTGCTCCCCCACCGAACTCGCCGATGACGTGCTCTACCAAATGGGTGCACTCGAGGCGATGGCGCGCTCGGCCGGCACGACCATCGAATACGTCAAACCCCACGGGGCGCTGTACAACACGATCGTCCACCACGAGGCACACGCGCAGGCGGTCGTGGACGCGGTCAAGGCGTTCGGCGGTGACCTCCCGTTGCTGCTGCTGCCCGGTTCCGTGGCCCTGGACAAGGCCGAGCGGGCGGGACTGCGCGGGGTGGCCGAGGCATTCGCCGACCGCGGGTACACCCCCGAGGGCACGCTGGTCTCCCGCCGCGAGCAAGGCGCTGTGTTGCACGACGCCGCCCAGGTCACCGAGCGCATGATCCGCCTGGCCGAACACGGCACGCTGACCGCGGTGGACGGCTCCACGGTGCAGCTCGCCGCCGAGAGCATTTGCGTGCACGGGGACACCCCCGGGTCCGCAGCCATGGCCGCCGAGGTCCGCGCGGGTCTGGAGCGCGCGGGCATCACGATCCGGTCGTTCGTGTGAGCGACCGCGACTCGACGACGCACGGTCCGGGCGCCGCCCACGACGGCACGGGCGTGCCCTCCCCGGCCACTCCGCGAGCCGCCAACGTGACGCGGAGCGGATCCGGCGCGCCGCGCACCGCACCCCGGGACCGAGCCACCGCGCCTGCCACGTCCTCGTCGGCAGCACCCGACACGGCCACCCCGCCGCGGACGGGTCTGCGCTGGGCCGGCACGCGGGCCTTCCTGATCGAGTGCCCAACGCTCGAGCACGTGATGCGGCTGCATGCCCACCTGAGTGCCCACCCGTACCCGGGTCAGCTCGATGTCCTGGCCGCCGCGGAGACCGTATTGTTGACCTTCACAACCCCCGCCGCGGCGCGGAGGGCCGCGAGCGACGTCGTCGACATCCGGCTCGATTCCACCGAACCGGCCGCGGGTAAGGATGTGGCAATCGACGTGGTCTACGACGGCGAAGATTTGGCCGCCGTGGGAAAGCTGACCGGGCTCGGCGAGCGCGGCGTGATCGAGGCGCACACGGGAGCCGACTGGACGGCGGCGTTCGGCGGGTTCGCGCCGGGATTCGCGTACCTTGTGGCCGACGGCGATCCGCTCGAGGTGCCGCGCAGGGACTCGCCCCGCACCGCGGTGCCGGCCGGGTCAGTGGCGCTCGCGGGACGCTTCTCGGCCGTCTACCCCCGGCGTTCCCCCGGGGGTTGGCAGCTGATCGGTCACACGGACGCGCCGCTGTGGGACGTGGACCGGGAAGAGCCCGCCCTGATCCGACCGGGTGACACCGTGCGCTACCGGGCGGTGCGCGAACTCGTGACGGTGTCCTCAGAGACGGCACTACCCGCGTCGCGCCGGGAGCGGAAACACGCCCTGATGATCGAGGATCCCGGGATGCAGTCCCTGCCCCAGGACCGCGGCAGACCCGGCCGAGGCGACCTGGGCGTGGTGGCCTCCGGTGCGGCGGACCGCGCGTCGGCCGAGCAGGCCAACCGGCTGGTGGGCAACTCGCCCGAGGCCGCCGTGATCGAGACGCTGCTGGGTGGACTGTCGGTCACGGCCCGCGGGCACCACGTACTGGCCCTCAGTGGCGCGCCCACTCCGGCCCGGATCGAGGGACCCCTCGGCGGACGCGCCGTCACGTGCCACGCTCCGTTCGCCCTGTACGACGGCGAACGCCTCACCCTGGGAGCCCCGGACAGAGGCCTGCGCACCTATCTGGCAGTGCGAGGTGGGATCGACGTACCCGAGGTGCTGGGGAGCCGCTCCTCGGATGCGCTCTCCGGGATCGGACCGGACCCGTTGAGCGCCGGTGACGAGCTCCCGGTTCTCAAGGCCGCCGCGGGCCGGACCGTGGGGTTGCCCGAACCGCCGGCGGTCACGCTTCCCACCCCCGGGGAGACCGTCACCCTGCGGGTGAGCCCGGGGCCCCGTGACGATTGGTTCACACCGGAAGCACTCGAGACGTTCACCTCGCGGGACTGGGTCGTGAGTGAGCAGTCCAACCGCGTGGGGGTGCGCTTCGAGGAACCCCCCGAGGGCCCGCCGCTCGAGCGTTCCCGCGAGGGCGAACTGGCGAGCGAGGGCGTGGTGGCCGGTTCCCTGCAGGTCCCCCACTCGGGGGTTCCCGTGCTCTTCCTGGCCGACCATCCCGTGACGGGCGGCTATCCCGTGATCGGGGTCGTACTTCCGGAGGACCTCCCCCTCGCCGCGCAGCTACCCCCGAGCAGCGCGGTCCGCTTCACGTTCACCGATCCGACCCACCCCGCATCCGACACCGCAGGAGACACACCATGAAGAAGGTCCTGATCGCCAACCGCGGGGAGATTGCGGTGCGGATCGCGCGGGCGTGCGCGGACGCCGGCCTGACCTCGGTGGCCGTGTACTCCGAACCTGACGCCGATGCCTTCCACGTGCATATGGCCGACGAGGCCTACGCCCTGCCCGGTTCCGCCTCCGCGGACACCTACCTGCATATCGACCGTCTGCTCGCCGTGGCCTCCCGTTCCGGCGCGGACGCCGTGCACCCGGGCTACGGGTTCCTGTCCGAGAACGCGGACTTCGCGCAGGCCGTGGCGGACGCCGGCCTCACCTGGATCGGTCCGTCCGCCCGGGTCATCCGCGAGCTGGGCAACAAGGTCACCGCCCGGGCCATCGCCGTGCGCGCCGGCGCTCCCCTGGTTCCCGGCACGGACGGTCCCGTGGACGACGCCGCTGCGGCCCGGTCATTCGCCGAGGAGCACGGACTGCCCATCGCCATCAAGGCCGCCTTCGGCGGTGGTGGTCGTGGGATGCGCGTGGCCAGGACCATGGACGAGATCGACGCGGCGTTCGAGGCGGCGGTGCGCGAAGCGACGTCGGCGTTCGGGCGGGGCGAATGCTTCGTGGAGCGTTTCCTGGACAAGCCCCGCCACGTGGAGGCCCAGGTCGTGGCAGACGCCCACGGTTCCGTGATCGTGGTGGGCACGCGTGACTGCTCACTGCAACGGCGGAACCAGAAGCTCGTGGAGGAGGCCCCTGCGCCGTTCCTGACCGATGAGCAGCGCACGACGATTCATGAATCCGCGCGCGCCATCTGCCGGGAGGCCGGGTACACCGGGGCGGGCACGGTCGAGTACCTCGTGGCCCCGGACGGGCTGATCTCCTTCCTGGAGGTCAACACGCGGCTGCAGGTGGAACACCCCGTCACGGAGCAGACCGCGGGCGTGGACCTCGTGCGGGAACAGTTCCGCGTGGCCGACGGGTTGGCGCTGAGCCTCACCGAGGACCCGTCACCGAACGGGCATGCGTTCGAGTTCCGACTCAATGCGGAGGACCCGGCCCTCGGGTTCCTCCCCACTCCCGGCGCGGTGGAGGCGTTCGAGGCGCCCACGGGCTCGGGGGTGCGCATGGACACCGGCGTGCGTTCCGGGTCCGTGGTGCCCGCCGAGTACGACTCCCTGCTGGCCAAACTCATCGTGTGGGGCGAGGACCGGCAGCAGGCCCTCGTACGCTCGCGCGCCGCGCTGCGGGAGCTCGTGATCCGCGGGGTGCCCACAGTGGTCCCGTTCCACCGGGCGGTCCTGGAGGAGCCAGCGTTCACGTCCCCGGACGGGATGGGGGTGTACACCACGTGGATCGAGGACGAGTTCACACGCAAGCTGGAGGCCTCCCCGTACGTGGCGCCCGGGGCCGGCGAGCGCACCACGGTCACGGTGGAGATCGACGGGCGCGCCCATCAACTGGGCCTGCCCGCAGACCTTGCCGCCGCCCTCCTGGGTGGCGGATCCGTCGCAGGTTCCGGGTCCGCTTCGGCATCCGGGGGCGCCGAATCGCGCTCCGGTGAGACCGCGGGAGCGGGAGCAGAAACCGGGGCGGCGTCGTCGCCCAATGCGGACTCGGCAGGAACGAGCCTGGTGGCGCCCATGAACGGGACGGTCGTGACGTGGGCCACGCAAGACGGCGCCGAGGTGGCCGAGGGCGACACCGTCCTCACGCTGGAGGCGATGAAGATGGAGACGCCCGTCCGCGCTCATCGCTCCGGCACGCTGACCCGGGCGGACCTGGCGGAGGGGTCCGCCGTGCGCAAGGGGCAGACGCTGGGAGAGATCGCGTGACGGCCGTCGAGCCGCGCGAGAACGCCCAGGCAAGCGCCCACGCGGCCCGGCAGTTGCGCGCCCGCATCTCGAACGGCCAACTGCCCCCGGGAGCGAAACTCTCGGAACAGGCCGTGGCCCGGGAGCTGGGGGTCTCGCGCAACACCTTGCGCGAGGCGTTCACCATGTTGGCGGCGGAGCGCCTCGTGGATCGGATCGCGCACCGGGGTGTGTTCGTCGCACAGCCCGACGCCGACGACGTCCGCGACCTCTACGCCGCCCGCTGCGTCCTGGAGCCGGGCACCATGCTGTGGGGTGCGCCCGATCCGCAGTCGCTGTCCCGGCTGAGTGCGCTCACCACCTCGGCGCTCGCCGCCCGGAATGCCGGGGACGTGACGGCCATGGCGGATGCGAACCAGGGCTTCCACCGGGAGCTCGTGGCGTCGTCCGGTTCAGCGGAGCTGGTCGCGGTCATGGATCGGTTGTCGGCGCGGATGCGGCTGGTGTTCCACGCGATGTCCACGGATCCGCAGTTCCACGCGCGCTACGCGGTGCGCAATACCCAGGTGCTGCGATCCCTCGAGTCCGGCGACCGTGACCGGGCCGTGCACCTGCTCAGGGAGTCCCTGACCGCGGCACGGGACGAGATCCTCGCGCACCTGACCTGACGGGTCGGGTGGGCG
>NZ_JABFAW010000009.1:55053-83319 GCF_017168375.1 Kocuria sp. KRD140 | reverse complement strand
GATCAGGACCAGAGCTTCGCGAGGCCTGCCAGGGAGTTCCACGCGAGATACACCGTGAGCAGCCAGGCGAGGACACCCACCACGAGCAGCCACACCGGGTAGCGGTAGCCGTGCAACAGATCCCTGCGGCGCCATGCGACCCACAACAGGATGGCGAAACCGAAGGGCAGGATCAGGGCGTTGAACGCACCGGCGAAGATGAGCAGGGTCTGCGGTGCCTGGCCCAGGAAGAGGTAGGCCACCGCGCACACCGCGATGAAGGCCACGGTGAGCAGGTTCCGGGTGCGCGGTTTGTCCTGGGACGAGGTCACGAAGGAGATGGACGTGAACGCGGCCCCGATGACCGAGGTCAGCGCCGCGGCCCACAGCACCACACCGAAGATCCGTACACCGATCTCACCGGCCGCGGCACCGAAGGCCTCCGCCGCCATGTTGTCGCTCGTGAGGGAGACCCCGCCAGCCACCACGCCGAAGATCGCGAGGAACAACAACACACGCATCACGCACGTGACCAGGATGCCCAGCACGGAACTGCGCGTGATCTCCCGGACGCTCTCCACACCGGTGACTCCCGAGTCGATCATGCGGTGCGCGCCGGAGTACGTGATGTACCCGCCCACCGTGCCGCCGATCAGCGTGGTGATCACCAGGAGGTCGATCCGCTCCGGCAACACCGTGTTCTTCAGCGCCTCCCCCACGGGCGGAGCCGCCACGATGGCCACGTACAGCATGAGCAGGATCATGACGGCGCCCAACAGCACCACGATGCGGTCCAGCGCGAGTCCCGCGCGCTTCGACAGGAAGATCAACACGGCGATCGCGGCGGAGATCCCCCCGCCGATCTTGGGATCCAGGCCCAACATGGCGTTGAGGCCCAGACCGGTTCCCGCGATGTTGCCGATGTTGAAGACCGCACCGCCCAGGAAAACCAGCGCCGCGAGCACCGCCCCGGCACCGGGCAACACCCTCCCGGCCAGTTCCTGCGCCCGGCGACCCGAGATCCCGATGACCCGCCACACGTTCAGCTGCACGGCGATGTCCACGAGGATGGAGACCAGGATGGCGAACGCGAAGGCCGCTCCGAGCTGCACCGTGAACACGGTTGTCTGGGTGATGAACCCGGGGCCGATCGCGCTGGTGGCCATGAGGAACATGGCACCCAACAGCGCGCTGCGGTGGCCCATACCCTTCTGGGCACCCGCTGCGGACGGCGCCCGCTGATCGCGCGGCTGCGGGCGAGGGGAAGCATTGGACATGGACCCATCCAGGGGTTCGCGTGAGCGGGGTCACAGGGTGGCTGACGTCAACACTTTACAGGTTGTTCACCAATCCACCCAGCGGATTGTTGAACAATGATTGCCCCGGACTCCGGGCCGGCCCACCGACCCGGATGTGGGAGAACCACCCGGCGGCGGGCTCCTCCGCCACCGGATGGTTCTCGGGTTCCTCCACTCGCGGCCGGGAGGGGACGGCGCCGTGCCGCCGCGTGCGGATCCGCGCACCTCTCACGGAACCGCGGTGGGCCTGCACGACGCGGGTGATCGACCCCGCACGGTCAGCGCAGGATCGGCAGCTGCAAGGGGTAGCGGTACACCACGCCCCGGCCGGCCCTGACCGCGGCCATGATGTGGCACACGAGCAACAGGACCCAGTACGCGGCGATCAGCAGCAGCCCCACGGGCGAGAGAATCACCGTGAACAGCAGGATCCAGCCCACCAGGTTGACGACCCACATGGTCACGTTGAAGTTGAACGCGCCCGCGGCGGCCGACCGCAGGAACGGGCTCTTGTCCTTGTAGACGAACCACACGATGAGCGGGCCCAGGAAGCCGAGCCAGCCCACGGAGACGATCGCGGCGATCGGGCCCGCGAGGTGGGTCAGCACGGCCACGGTGCGCTCGTCGTCCCGGGGCCCGGAGGAACCCGCGCGGTAGCCGTTGGGACCCTGGGCGTGCGGGCCACCCTGCGCGTACTGCTGGCCGCGGGGGTCGGGCCCGCCGGGGCCCGCGGGTCCCTGCGAGCGGTAGTCGGGACGCGGTTGCTGCGGTTCGTAGCTCATGTCATCTCCGTGGTGTCCGAGCCGGGAAAGCTCACTGGTCGTGTCCTGGCTCCAGCCTAGGCGGAGGCGCCGTCCGGCACGGAGGGGTTATCCGCAGTCTCAGGGAGAGGTTTCTCCCCGTCGGATGCCGCGGCACGGGCGCTGTGCTTGCCGCCGCCGGCGGAGCCGCGCAGACCCACCCACTTGTCGTAGCCCCAACCGCCCAGCACACCCACGAGCAGGGCGAGGGCGAGCATGACGAACAGCCCGATCAGCCCGGTGGTCAGACCGGCCTCCGGGATCGCGTCGAAGAACAGCGCGGAGCGGATGGACGTGAAGATGTGATGCAAGGGCTCGATCGGGGCGATCGCACGGAAGAATCCGGGAACCGCCTCCAACGGGACCACGGCGCCCGCGGAGGGCAGGCCCATGAAGACGAGGTAGACCAGGCACAGCAGCATCCCCACGCTGCCGCCCACGGAGATCAGCGCCAGGACGATGGCCGAGACCGTGGACATTGCGAGCCACCCGAGCAGGAACACGAGGAACCCGTGTGGCACGGGCATGCCCACCGTGGACGCCACCCACATCATGAGCGCGGAGGCCGGGGCGGCCGCGACCACGAACGTCAGCCACTTCATGAGGTAGCCCACGGGGCGGGGCAGCACGGCCCGCTCGTAGTCCTTGAAGAACGGCCCCATCTCGAACGGGGCCATGCCCATGCGCCCATCCATGAGCAGATTGAGCGCCACGGAGCCGGAGAAGCCGACCACCAGCAGCAGGATCGAGTAGTAGAACGCGCTCATGCCCAGGGCGGTGCCCTCGGGGAGGTCGTTGTATGCCTTGGACACCATATTCACGGGGTCCTTGAGGGTGTCCTTGGCCACCGAGCTGACGGTGGGTGAGAGCTCCTTGGCGATCTGCTCGGCGGAGCCCTCCTGGGACTTCTGCACCTGCTGCGCGAACTGCTGGACCTCGGGCCCGCCCTGCGCGGCCTGGCGCTGGAGCTGCTGGGACTGCTGCTGCTGGGACTGCTGCAACTGCTGGAGCACCTTGTTGTAGGCCTGGTCCTCGGCGGGTGCCACGGAATCCGTGAGCTGCTCGCCGAGCTTCTTGCTGGCCTCGCGCACACCGGGTTCCACGGCGCCCGTGGCCAGTCGGGTGCCCAGGGACCCGGCCTGGGGGTCCGTGTAGACGGTGACCTCGGGGCGTGCGGCGTTGCCGCGGGTGAGGGAGCCCTCGATGAGGCTCACGGTGTCCTCGGAGAAGGACTCGGGCACCACCACGGCGGCGTAGAGCTCACCGCGATCCAACTGTTCCCGTGCCTCGTCGATGCTGAGCTGCCGGAGGTCGATCTTGTCCTCCTCCGCGGCCTTGTCCGCGAACTTCTGGACGAGGTCCTTGCCCAGGTTCTCCTGGCTGGCCTTGCCGTCGGCCTGGGGCACCTCCGCGCCCTTGTCCTGGTTGACCACGGCAATGGGGAACTCCTTGAAGTGCTTGTCCGGGCTGGACAGGCCTCCCAGGTAGAGGGCGGTGCCGATCACGCCCACGGCGATGATCGCGAGCATGGGCAGCAGCCAGAACCCGACCTGGCCGAAAGGCCGTCCGAGTCGGGCCCGGAGGGAGTGGGCGGGAGCGTGTTTGGGTGTCACAGGTTTCTCCTGGTGCGAGGAATGCACGACGTGTCTGGGGTTCCTGATCACGATACACTGATGTATCGAGATGTGAAGACGAGGCGATGGATACGTGAGCAACCAGACAGACGCACCCGCTGCGGACCTCTCGGAGGGCACGCGGCCCGTCACGAATGACCCTGCCACACAGCAGGCCGCGGGGGACAGGCGTTCCCGCAGCGCCACGCGGCTCAAACTGATCCGCAGCGCCCCGGCCGTCTTCGCGCGGCAGGGGATCGACGGCGCCTCGGTGAGCGACCTGTGCGCGGCCGCCGGTTTCACGCGCGGTGCGTTCTACTCCAACTTCGAGTCCAAGCGGGAACTCGCGATCCTCGCGTTCGAGGACCTCGCCACCCAGCTCGTGGACACCCTCGGCACGGAGCTGGACCACTGGCTCGGCTCGGGACTGGACGTAGAGGACGTGGTCACCCGCATCATCGAGGGCGTGACGGACCAGGTGGCCAACGTGAACCAGCAGGCCCTGCGCGTGGAACTGTCCCTCGCGGCGTTCCGCTTCCCCGAGGTGCGCCAGCAGATGGCACCCATCCGCGCGCGGGTCTACCACGCCATCGAGCAGGCCCTCGTGCGGGTCGCGCAGACCCAGCGCCTGGAGTTCCTGGTCTCCCCCGGGGACGTGGCCCGCATGCTGCTCACCAGCTACTCGGGCCAGCTCGCGGACCACATGGCCATGGGCGGCTCCGGGCACGGCGCGCAGCAGGTGATCCCCACCATGTGGCTCGCGTTCACGCGCCCCGCCTGATCCCCGACCCCCTGCTCCTCGGGGTGCTCGTCCTGTTGGTGGTATTCCGCAGTTCCGAGCAACTGGCGATCGTCTACGGATTGGCCGTGACGGATACGTTCCTGCTGACCGCCACGCCGTTCTTGGTCTACGCGCACCCCAACACGGCGTCCATGCCGCTGGCGCTGAGCGAGAACGCCCAGTTCAACAGGGTCATCCACGAGAAGGTGTTCATCGCGCACGGTTCCCGCCAACGTCCCGCACATGGCACCTCAGGACGCAGTCACGGTGGATCGCACGGGTGCGGACTCCGATCACAGCACCCAGTTGACCCTGCACTACGGGTTCCTGGACGACCCGGACGTCCCCGCCGGCCCGCGGATCGCGCGTGACCAGGGGGTGGACATCGCCCCGGACATCGCCCCCGGAGGTCCCGCAGCCGCGGGACGACCGGGGGCGATCGAACGCGAGCCGGACGGACCGGTCACACCACGAACGGCAACACGAACAACATGGTGAGCGACCAGATCAGGTGGGTCACGATCCCGGGGACCAGGGAGCGCGTGCGCTCGCGCAGGTACCCCACGAACGCGCCGAGTGCGGCGGCAGCGAGCGCAAGCAGGGGGATGCCGGCCAGGGACGTGACCGCGGTATAGGCGATCGTGGTCACGAGGATCCGGCGGCCCCGCGGGAGCACGCGCCACAGCGCGCCGCGGTAGTAGGTCTCCTCCGCGACGCCGTTGACCGCGGTGGTCAGGGCCACCATGAACAAGCTCCCCACGCGGGCGTGGTTGAGCAGTTCGTGGACGGGCCCGGCCAGGAACGGCACGAGCCGCACCATGAAACCGCCCGCGATGAAAAGCGCCGCCAGCAGCAGACCTCCGATCACCGCGTCCCGCAAGCCCTTGGGGGTGACCTTCCAGGGCAGGCGCTCCCCCGTCATCCGCACGGCGATCGAACTGCCCATGATGTATACCCCCGCGAGGATGAAGGTTGCGGGGGTGAACCACGGGTCCCCGGCGGGGATGCGCAGGGACCACGCGAGACCTGCGGCGGCCAGGAGGCCCGTGATGATCACGACCCACACGGTGCGCTTGCGCGTGGCCTGGGTGGCGTCCCCGTAGGGGCTGACCCGGTACTCGCTCACATCATCACTTCCTGCGCCGATTGAGTGCTCGGAGGGTGTTGGTCAGGACGGCGGCGAACGCGGTCCAGCCCGCGTACGGGCTGAGCACAGCGCCCTTCTCGGGGGACACCTTTGCGCTACGGCGCACCAGGTCCGCGCTGCTGAGTGTCAACAGGACAGACTCCACGGAGGACGCGGTGAGCTGCTTGCGGTGGAAGAACAGGATGCTCCACCCGGCGTTGAGCACCAGGTTGGTCCCGAGCGCGGCGATGTAGGCGCGCTTCTCCTTCTCCTGCTTCTTCTCCCCGAGATCCGCGATGGACAGCGCGCCCACCGCGGCGATGTCCGCGTACAGAGCCGTCCATGCCACGGGGAACAGCCAGGCCGGGGGCTGGAACCGGGGCTTGCGCAGTGTGCGGTACCACCGCGAACCGGGGTCGGTCGCCAGGGAACCGGCCACCGCCGTGGCCGCCACGGCCCCCGCGGTGGTCAGGAAGACGCGGCGCCACCGGCCGAGGTCCTCGTTCTTCACGGCGGCGCGCACCGCGTCGGCGAAGGACGTGTGCCCGCCCTCCGGGGCACCGATGTAATCGTCCAGGTCCCGTTCGTGCAGCACGGTGTCGTGCTGGAGGCTACCGATCAGAGGCCGCGCGAGCCGGGAGCTGATGGGGGTCGCCAGCCCGATCCAGTACGCCGCGAGCTCGGCGGTGGTCACGGGCGCGGTGAGCATGAACCGCCCGCCCTTGCCCACAGCCCGGGCGTACTGGTCCAGCATGTCCGCGTACTCGATGGCGTCCGGACCGCCCACGTCGAACGTGCGGTTCACGTCCGACGGCAGGTCCGCCGCCCCCGCGAGGTAGTGCACCACATCCGCCACGGCGATCGGCTGGATCCGGTTGCGCACCCACTTGGGGGCGATTGCACCCGGCAGTCGCTCGGAGAGGTGACGGATCATGATGAAGGACGAGGACTCGTCCCCGATCACCACACCCGTCTGCAGCGCCGCAGTGGGCACCCCGGAGTCCATGAGCGCCTGCCCCACCTCCACGCGCGAACGCAGGTGATCGGACAGTTGCTCGACCGGTTCGTCCGTGGGGTGCAGTCCCCCCAGGTAGACGATCCGCTGCACGTGGGCGTCGTGAGCGGCCCGCGCGAACGTCTCCGCCATCTCCACTTCTTCCTGTACGAAGTTCTCGGAGTCGCCCATGGAGTGCAGCAGGTACCACGCGACGTCCACGTCCTTCAGGGCGCGGGCGACGTCGCTCGCGTCCGAGGCGTCCCCCTCCACCACTTCCGCGCGGCCGGGTTCTGCGCTCTGCCCATCGGGGACGACAGCGTCCCCCCAGGGGAGGTCGCGCACCTTCTCCGCACTGCGGCTGAGCAGGCGCACCCGCCACCCCCGCTGCAACAGTTCCTGGGCCACCTGGCCGCCAATGTATCCCGTGGCTCCCGTGACCAGGGCGAGCCGTGCGGTCTCAGTCATGCGAACTCCCAACCGTGAACGATCCGTGGATGACCGCGGCGGCCACCCCATCCATGTCGATCGTATGCCGAGCATCCGACGCCACCCACGGGCAGGGCTCCGTCACCCGCGGACGTCCACGTCCTCGAAGATCAGGAACGTCTGCGTGTCCACGACCTCCGGCATGGGCTGGATGCGGTCGAAGATCACCTCCCGCAGTTCCGCCGTGCCCCGGGCGCGCACGAGGAGCATGACGTCGAACGTGCCACCCACCAGTGCGATGTGCTGCACCTGGGGGATCTTGCGCAGCTTCACGCACAGGGACGGCCACGTGTTCTGCTTCAACCGCACTGTCACGTATGCCGAGGCCTCAAGCCCCGCCCGCGCGGGATCGATCACCGCGGTGTAGCGCAGCACCACGCCTTGTTCGTGCAGCCTGCGGATGCGCTCGTAGGCGTGCGCGCGGGAGATGTGGACCTTGGCCGCGAGCGCGGTCACCGATTGCCGTGCGTCCGCCGAGAGTTCCTCCAGGATCCGCCGATCCGTGTCGTCCAGTTCGGGGCGCTCCCGCTCCGCCATCCGGTACTCCTTCTCTGTCATCGTGCCCCGCGGTCCCTCGTCATGGGCCTCGCGCGCCATGACCATGGGCCTCACGCCCCTTCGCGACGGCCCGCGCGCTCCGGGGGCGACGACGCCGCCGCGCCGAGCGCCGTCGTCACCGGTCGCGACGCGGTAGACGAAGCAGCATGACGCACGTCACTACTAAGCATATTGTCCATGAGAGCGGCCCAGAATCACCGTTCGTCCACGAATTTCCCCCGGCGTGGAGACGGGGCGGCCAAATTTTCCATACTGTGCGGACGATATGTCCACCCCGCCCTTCGCTGCACGCTGCCGCGGAACGAGGTGCAGGGCACCACCGAGTTCCACACAGAGAAGAAAGGGACGCACCATGAGCGAGCCCACCCCCGCCGATGGCGAATCCGCCGCCCAGGAGCACACCCCGCCCGTGAATCCGGCGGTGGAGGCCTCCAAGAACTTCGGGATCACCCCCGAGCAGTACATGCTGCCCGCGAGCAGCGAGATCCGGCTGCTGAACCACGACGGCAGCGCGGTCCCGGAGTCCGAGCAGGGTCAGGAGCCCGGCCACGAGTACCCCATGCCGGAGAACTCCCGCCTGCTGGACGCCTACGAGAAGCTCGTGGTGGGCCGGCGCATCAACGACCAGAACATGGCGCTCGTGCGACAGGGCCGCATGGCGGTCTACCCGTCCAGCCACGGCCAGGAGGCCTGCCAGGTGGCGGCTGCCCTGTGCCTCGAGGACGACGATTGGCTGTTCCCCACCTACCGTGACTCCGTGGCCGTGATGTCCCGCGGTGTGGATCCACTGGAGGTCATGAGCACCTACCGCGGGGACTGGCACGGCGGCTACGACCCCCGCAAGTACAAGGTTTCCGTCCAGGCCACTCCGCTGACCACGCAGCTGCTGCACGCCGTGGGCGTGGCCCACGCCGCCAAGCTGCGCGGCGAGAACACGGTGACGTTGGCCATGTGCGGTGACGGGGCGACGTCGGAGGGGGACTTCCACGAGGCCCTGAACTTCGCGGCCGTCTTCCAGCTGCCCGTCCTGTTCCTGGTGCAGAACAACGGGTACGCGATCTCCGTGCCGCTGTCCTCGCAGACGCGCGCGCCGTCCCTGGCCCACAAGGGTGTGGGCTACGGGATGGCCAGTGAGCGCGTGGACGGCAACGACCTCGCGGCGCTGCTCTCCGTCCTGGGCCGCGGCGTGGAGCTGTGCCGCCAGGGCGGCGGTCCGCTGCTCGTGGAGGCCATGACCTACCGCATGCAAGCGCACACCAACGCGGACGACGACACCCGTTACCGCGAGCGCGACGAGGTCAGGGAGTGGGTGGCCAAGGACCCGATCACCCGCATGCAGCGCTACCTCTCCGACCAGGGCGTGCTGGACGACGCCGCGTCCCAACGGATCTCGGAGCACGCCGAGGCCATGGCCAAGCGGCTGCGCGAGGCCATGGCCTCCAAGCCGGAACTGGATCCCCAGGACCTGTTCCGCTTCGTCTACCACGAACCCACGACCCAGTTGCGCGAACAAGCCGCTCAACTGGCCGACGAGCTCTCCCGAGAGGAGGCGTGATGAGCGTTTCGAAAGTCAGTTTCGCCAAGGCGCTGAACACCGCACTCGCGGACGCCATGGAGGCGTCCCGGGAGGTCGTGGTCTTCGGTGAGGACGTGGGGACCCTGGGCGGGGTCTTCCGCATCACGGACGGGTTGACCGCGCGCTTCGGCCGCGAGCGTTGCTTCGACACCCCGCTTGCGGAGTCGGGGATCATCGGCACCGCGGTGGGCATGGCCATGAACGGCATGCGCCCGGTCGCGGAGATGCAGTTCGACGCGTTCGCGTACCCCGCGTTCGAGCAGGTGGCCTCCCACGTGGCCAAGATGCACAACCGGACCCGCGGCAAGCTGCCCATGCCCCTGGTCATCCGCATCCCCTACGGCGGTGGCGTGGGCGGTGTGGAACACCACTGCGACTCCTCCGAGTCCTACTACGCGCACACCCCGGGGCTGAAGGTCTTCACCCCGGCCTCCGTGACGGACGCCTACGTGATGCTGCGCGAGGCGATCGACTCGCCGGACCCCGTGGTGTTCTTCGAGCCCAAGCGGCTGTACTGGTCCACCGCGCAGGTGGACATGGACGAGCTGCGCTCGCAGTACGAGAACGGGACGCTGCCGCGCCGGGAGGGCCACGCCCTCGTCGCCCGCGAAGGCAGTGACGCGACCCTGATCAGCTACGGGCCGTCCGTGCCCGTGTGCCTGGCCGCAGCCGAGGAAGCCGCCCGGGACGGGATGTCCGTGGAGGTCGTGGACCTGGGCTCCGTGGTCCCCTACGACGACGAGACCGTGGCCGCCTCGGTGCGCAAGACCGGGCGTGCCGTGGTCGTGGCCGAGGCCCAGGGCTTCGCGTCCGTGGCCTCGGAGATCGCCGCGCGCACCCAGGAACGCTGCTTCCACTCGCTCGCCGCACCGGTGCTGCGGGTCACGGGATTCGACATCCCCTACCCCTCGCCGTCCTTCGAGCACCACCACATCCCGAGCTCCGAGCGCATCCTGGATGCCCTGGACGACCTGCAATGGGAGGACTGACCCGTGAGCATCAATGTGTTCAACCTGCCCGACCTGGGCGAAGGGCTCACCGAGGCGGACATCCTCCGCTGGCTCGTGGCCGAGGGTGACACCGTCACCATGGACCAGCCGATCGTGGAGGTGGAGACCGCCAAGTCGGCCGTGGAGGTACCCACCCCGTTCGAGGGCGTGGTGCACACGCTCCACGGCGCCGAGGGCGACACGCTGCTGGTGGGCCAACCGCTGATCTCCGTCTCCGACGGCATCGAGGCCCCGGAGTCCGCCGCGGGTTCCGGCTCCGACGACGACGCTCCCGAGCCCACCCACGGGGCCGGGTACCGCGAGGAGGAGCTCGCGGGCACCCGCCCGTCGGCCGAGCTCTCCGTGGACGAGGCCGACCCCGAGGCCGGCGAGGACGAGTCCTCCGGCAACGTGTTGATCGGTTACGGGACGTCCGCCGTGGGATCCTCCCGGCGGCGGCGGCGCAAGCGCGGCGGTCTTGCCGCTCCGGACGGCGCTGCCCCCACGGGCGCGGCTGCCCACACGCACGACGCGCTGACCGCGGCACCCCGGATGGCCCCCACGGTCGTCTCGCCACTCGTGCGCAAGCTCGCGCGCGAACACGGCGTGGACATCACCGCGCTCGAGGGCACCGGCCCGGGCGGTCTCATCATGCGCCGCGACGTCCTCGTTGCGCTCGACCAGGTCGAGGACCAGCGTTCCCGGGCCGACGCCGCCGGGCCGGCTCCCACGGGTCTGGCCACGGCCGGTCCCGCGGCCCCGGGTCTCACGACCGGTGCACCCGTTCCGCCGCCCCCGGCACCGGGTGGACCGGGGGCTCAGGGTGGACCTGCGGGCCTGGCCGGGGCTCCGAAGCCGCCCGCGGCGCCGTCGTCCTCGCCGGAGCTCGGTGGGACGGGTCAGGACGTGGACCCCCGCACGGGGTTGGGCGTGGCCGCCCGGGAGCCCGTCAAGGGTGTGCGCAAGACCATTGCGGACGCCATGACGCGCTCGCGAGGCGAGATCCCCGAGGCCACCGTGTGGGTGGACGTGGACGCCACCGAGCTGCTGCGCTTGCGCGCCGAGCTCAAGGCCGCGGACCCGCAGACCACGCCCAGCCTGCTCGCGCTGATCGCGCGGTTCACGTTGGCCGGGCTGCAGCGGTTCCCGCAGTTGAACGCGCGCATGGACACCGCGCCGGACGAATCCCGCACGATCACCCGGTTCCAGGGCATCAACCTGGGGCTCGCCGTGGAGTCCGAGCGCGGGCTCATGGTGCCCAACCTGCGCAACGCGGACCGCCTCAGCGCCGTGGAGCTCACGGGGGCCATGCGGGAGATCATCGACATCGCCCGTTCCGGCAAGGCCTCCCCCGCGCAGCTGAGTGGTTCCACGTTCACGCTGAACAACTACGGGGTGTTCGGCACGGACGGTGCCACGCCCATCATCAACCACCCGGAGGTCGCGATCCTGGGGATCGGGCGGATCATCGACAAGCCGTGGGTGGTCAACGGTGAACTCGCGGTACGCAAGGTCGCGACCCTGTCGATCGCTTTCGACCACCGCGTGTGCGACGGCGGCGCGGCGGGCGGCTTCATCCGCTTCGTGGCCGACTGCATCGAGAACCCCGTGGGGGCGCTCACGCAGATCTGACGCCCTTCCGGGGTTTGCCGGCGAGAATCACGACGGCGCCCGGGCTTCGGCCCGGGCGCCGTCGGCGTGCACGGGCGGAGAACCATTCCGACCGAGGAATATCCAGTCAGACCGCCGTCTCGCGCTCCAGCCACGCGATGAGGCTCTGCACCAGGGCGGGCGGCAGGTCCGTGACTGCCATGGTGTCCTTCGCACGGCGCACGGCGGTGTCCACCATGCGGGCCACCGAGCGGGCCGCACCGGAGCGGTCGAGGAGGTCGCGGGCGTGGGCGACGTCGTCGTCCCCCAGCGGCTGCCGCACGGCCCGCTCTCGCAGCGCCTGCCACTCCGCAGCATAGTCACCCGCCTCCACGAGGACCCCCGCAACCGTGCAGCGGTCCGGGGTCAGCACGGGCGACGCGCCCGCGGAGCCCGCTTCACCCGCAGCGTCAGGGGAGCCGGCGGCCGCGCGCAGCTCACCGGTGAGCTGGTGGGCCACACCCAGGGAGCGCCCGATGGTCGCCAGGGCGGTGACGTGCGCGGTGGGGGCCCCGCCTAGGACGGCGCCCGCGCGCAGGGGCGCCTCGTAGCAGGGCACCGCAATGGCCAGCCGGATGGCGTCCAGGGCCTTGTCGTGCGGAACGGGCTGGGTGCGCCGGGTCACCTGGGCCACGAGGCGCTCGCCCGCCACGGCGTGGAACACGGACTCGTCGAGGATCTCGAGCAGGCGCAGCATGCGCGTCTCCGGCACTCGGGAGGTGGCGATGAGCCGGTAGGCGCCGGTGAGCGCGAGGTCACCAGCCGCCGAGGTGAGGTCCGCACGGGAACCATCGCGGTCTGCCCACCCGGCAGGGTTGCCCCCGGAGGCCCCCTCCACGGCACCCGGGGCGTGCGCGATCGCACCTTGCACCGCGGCGTCGTCGTGCTGCTGCGGGGACCCCGACGGCACGCGGTCCGCCGCGTGGGCCGCGCGCGTCATTCCCCGCAGACCGTCGGCGTCGGCACGCAGCACGATGGCGGTGTGGAGCAGCTCGAAGGAGGCGGCCACGGCGTTGAGCACCGGGCGGGTGGGTCGCGCGGGATAGGCCTCCACGGAGGTCATGACCAGCTCCTGCTGCAGCCCACGGCCCGCATCCGTGATCTGGGCGATGTGCTCCCACACTCGCTCATAGCCGGGACTCAGATCGGCAGCCCTGCGGCCCGAGTGGGAGAGGAACCCCCGCAGTGCAGAGGTGGGGGTGAACTCCTGGGACCTGCGCCCGGTGCCGCTGCTGGTGTAGGAGGAGGTGGGAGTCATGCCTCCATTCCAGCACACCAGCCGCCGGGGCGGTGCCCGGATCAGACGGCGGGCATCAGCGCCAGCTGGATCGCGATGAACACCATCACCACGCCCACCAGGGCGTCCACGATGCGCCAGGTGAGCGGGGTGTTCAGCACGTGCGACAGCGCCCGGGCCCCCGCGCCCAGTGCGGTGAACCAGATGACCGAGCCAGCGAACGCGCCCCCGGCGAAGATCCAGCGCTGCTCACCGTGCTGGTTGGCCAGGTTCCCCAGGATCAGCACCGCGTCCAGGTAGGCGTGCGGGTTGAGCCATGTGAACGCCAGGGTGGCGAGGACCACGCGACGCAAGGACCCGGCGTCGTCGCCCGAGACGTCCATCGCCTGGGGCTTAAGAGCCGAGCGGAAGGAGGTGACCGCGAAGACCAGGAGGTAGACCACGCCGGCCCAGCGGAAGAGGTTCAGCAGCCAGGGCACGCGGTCGATCAGGAAGCCGATCCCGGCGGTCCCCAGGCCGATCAGGAAGATGTCCGAGACGATGCAGATGCCCACCACCACACCCAGGTGCTCGCGGCGGATCCCCTGGCGCAGTACGAACGCGTTCTGGGCGCCGATCGCCACGATGAGGGCGAGCCCGGTCACCAGTCCGGGAAGGAACGCAGAAGTCACCAGAGCAATGTACAGGTGTGCGTGACGTTGCCGACATTCGACCCCTCACGCGCCGCAACGTGGGTATAGTTTCCGGCGAAATGATTTCGGGTGGCCTGTCCACCCGCCTGATGGAAGGACCCCCATGACGACCGTGACCACCGAGGAACTGCCCCTCGCCATCTCCTCCGAGGACGCCGAGCGCCTGTTCATCGACGCCCGCACCGCGAGCCACTTCACCGAGGAGCCGGTGACCGAGGATGAGAAGCGGGCGATCTACGACCTCACCAAGATGGGCCCCACGGCGTTCAACTCGCAGCCCCTGCGCATCACCTGGGTGGAGACCCCCGAGGCCCGTGAGCGCCTGGTGCAGCACATGAGCGGCGGCAACCAGGAGAAGACCCGCCAGGCGCCGCTGACGGCGATCCTGTCCTACGACGAGAACTGGCACCAGCGCTTCCCCCAGTTCCTCCCCGCCGCCCCGCACCTGCAGGGCATGTACGACGAGAACGAGGACCTGCGCCTGACCAGCGGTAAGGCCAACTCCCACATCCAGGTGGGCTACTTCATCGTGGCCGCCCGCGCCGTGGGTCTGGCCGCCGGGCCCATGACCGGTTTCGACGCCGAGGCCGTGGACCGGGAGTTCTTCGCCGGGACGGGCAAGCGCTCGATCGTGGTCGTGAACCTGGGGCACCCCGTGGCCCCCGCCTACGAGCGCGGCCCCCGCTTCCCCGAGGACGACGTCACCGAGACCCTCTGACCCGGGTCAGTCCCCGCTCGACTCCTGGGCCCGCGCGAGCTTGGCCAACACCGGCAGTGCGGCGTCCAGGAGGTCGAGTTCCTCGGCACTCAATTCGGACAGCACATCCGCGACCCGTTCACTGCGGTGCTGATCCTCACGCGCGAGCACCTCTTCCCCCTGCGGGGTCAGCGACACCAGGACGGCCCGCGCATCGGTGGGGTCCGGATCGCGTTGCACGAGTCCGGCCTTGCTCAGCCGGTCCACGCTCTGCGTGGCCGTGGGGGTGCGCACCCCGAGGTTCGAGGCGATGCTCGTCATGCGGGCACCGCCCGGTTTGAGCATGGTCAACAAGCTGATCTGCTGACTCGTGAGCTCCCGCGCCCCCTCCATGCTGCGTAGGAAGTACACCCCTTGGCGCAGCACCGCACGCAGCCGCGCGGCGCTGCGCAGCATGCGGGCTCGGCGGTCGTCGGCGGCCGGAGCGTGCGAGGAGTCCATGACTCACAATCCTAAGCATGCGCGGTACGGCCTCCTCCCGCGTGAACCCCGCGGAGCGCGCCCGTGTGCTTGAATCGTGGCCCACGGTTCCGGCCCCGGGAGGCAGCGGCATGCAGGAGATCCTTTCGGCCCTCGACGGGCTGCTCCCGCGCGCGAACGAGCACGCGGCGACCGCGGTGCACGGTAGTGGTCGGTACTGGTCCGGGCCGTTGGACGTCCAGCGGCTGGCGGTTTCGGGGGTGGGACTGGCAGTGGCGGGCGCCCAGCAGCTCGCCCGCACCATGGGCCATCGGGACAGCGTCATCACGGCGCAGCTGCCGGAGGTCCTCGCGGCATTCGGCTCGGTCTCCCACCTCCGCCTCGACGGGCAGTCCCTGCCCGGCTTCGCCCCGTGTTCCGGTTTCTTCCCCGTGTCGGACGGCTGGCTGCGCACGCACGCCAATTACCCGCACCACCGCGAGCGTTTGTTCCGCGCCCTGGACATCACGCACGACGACGCCCTCGCACCCGCCCTCGCCCAGCTCACCGGGGAGCAGGCCGAGTCCCGGATCGTCGCCGAGGGCGGCATTGCCGCTCGCGTGGCCACGGAACAGGAATGGCGCGCAGATGCGGCGTCCGAGCCGGGGCCGTGGCTCGAGCTCACCCCGGCGGACATCCCCGTCCGACTGTTCGACCGTGCCGGTTCCGGCGCGTCGACCCGTTCGTCCGATTCCGCAGGCTGTCCGTCCAGTTCCGCGAAGGGTCCGTTCGCGGCACCGCGGGGGACGGCGTCGCTCACTCCCCTGGCGGGCGTACGCGTGGTCTCCCTGACCCGGGTGATCGCGGGTCCCACGGCCACCAAGTTCCTGGCAGCCCTGGGCGCGGACGTGCGCCCGAACTGCTCGGCCAGCACCTGGACACCGATGCGGGGGTGCGCTGCGTGTCGTGGGATCTGGCGGATCCCACGCGGGCGGAGGATCTGGCCGACGCCCTGGACGCCGCGGACGTCCTGCTCACGGGGTACCGGCCCGGCTCCCTGACCGATCTCGGTCTCGACGCCGCGAGCATCCGCGACCGCTTCCCCCACCTGGTCCACGTGGAACTCAGCGCGTGGGAACCTTCCGGCACCCGGGGCGGACAGCGTGGATTCGACAGCATCGTCCAGGCCGCCACGGGGATCGCCCATCACTACGGTGCGCGGGGCGAGCACGGGAGGTGGCGCCCCGGGGCCCTACCGGTCCAGGCCCTGGACCACACCGCGGGCTACGGCATGGCCGCCGCGGCCTGCGCGCTGCTCGCCACGGGGACCGCGGGCCACGCACGGGTGTCCCTCGAACGCACCGCGCGGGCCCTGTTGGATGCGCGCACTCTCCGGACCGCGCAGGACGCCCATCTCTCCCCCGCGACCCTGACCGCGCCCACCGATCACGGGATGCTCGAGTACGTCCCGTCGCCGGTCCGCGTGGACGGCGCTCGGCCTCCGGCGGAAGCACCGCGGTGCGAGCACGACGGCGTCAGAGGTCCCGCAGCACCTGCGCGAACCGCTTGACGCCCTCCCGGATCCGCGCGGGAGCAACACCGGAGAACGCGAGCCGCACCGCGTCCGAGTCCCGGCCGTCCATGTAACACGCCGAGCCCGGTACCAGCACCACCCCATGGGCGATCGCCTCCGCGAGGACGTCCTTGCCCACCAACTCGTCCGCCGTGACCCACGTGAAGAACCCGCCCGTGGGCGTGGTCCACCGCGCTGAGGACGGCATGAACTCGGTCAACGCCGCGTCCATGGCTTCCCAGCGCTCGCGGTACAGGGTCACAGCGTTGTCGAGCGCGGGCTCCCATTGCTCGGAACCCACCCACGCCGTGACGAGGGACTGTGCCAGGTTGGACGGGTGGATCACCACGGACTCCGCGGCGATCTGCAACCGGCCCCTGACCTCCGGGGGAGCCGCGATCCAGCCGATCCGCAGCCCCGGGGCGAAGATCTTGGAGAAGCTGCCCAGGTGGATCACGTGCTCCGGGTCCATCCCGTGCATCGAGGCCAGGGGCTGCGCGCGGTCGAAGGACAGCAGCGCGTAGGGATCGTCCTCGATGATCATCACGTCCCGCTCGGCGCACACTCGCACCAGTTCGCGCCGCCGCTCCACCGGCATGGTCACGCCCGTGGGGTTCTGGAAACTGGGGATCCCGTACACGAACGGGACGCGCTCACCCTGCGCCGCGGCGTCGTCCAACGCGTCGGCGACGGCGCTCGGGTCCATGCCGTGCTCGTCCACCGGGACGTGACGCACGTCCACCTCGTACGCGCCGAACACGCCCAGCGCACCCACGTAGGTGGGGCCCTCGGCCAGGATCACGTCCCCGGGATCGCAGAACAGCTTGGTCACGAGGTCCAGCCCGGCCTGGGACCCGGTGGTCGGCAGGACGTCCGCCTCCGTGACCGTGGACCCGCCCCGCGCCATGAGCCGCACGCTCAGTTCGCGCAGGCCCGCGGTCCCCGCGCCGGAACCGTACTGCAGGATCTCACCGGCGCGCTCACGGATCAGCTGCGCGGCCAGATCCCCCACGGTCCCGCCCGGCAGCACGGACAGATCCGGGTTGCCCCCGGCCAGGGACACCACCGAGGGGTCCATGGCCGTCTCGAACACCGCGCGCACCGGGGAGGGCCGGAACTCCCCCGCGCGGGACGCGAACGCGCTCATCACTGGCCCCCGTAACGGGCACCCGACATGCCGTAGGCGGGGCCGTCCGCGGACGCGCCGGCGCCCAGGCTGATGAGCGAGATCAGCTCGTAGACCACGTGGGCCGCGGCGATCCCGGTCAGTTCGGCGTGGTCGTAGGCGGGGGCGACCTCCACGACATCGCACGCGACGACATCCAGCCCGCGCAGACCGCGCAGGATCTCGAGGACCTCGCGGCTCGTGATGCCACCGGCCTCGGGCGTGCCGGTGCCGGGTGCGTGGGCGGGGTCCAGGACGTCGATGTCCAGGGAGACGTACAGCGGGCGGTCCCCCACGTGCTCGCGCAGAGCCGCGACCACGGCGTCCACGCCGGAGCGCATGACGTCCGCGGAGGAGACGATCTCGAAACCGAAGCGGGCGTCGTCGTCCAGGTCTTGGGTGCCGTAGAGGGGCCCGCGGGTGCCCACGTGCATCACGGCGTCCGTGTCGATGATGCCTTCCTCGAACGCCCGGCGGAACGGGGTGCCGTGGGTGTACTCGGCACCGAAGTAGGTGTCCCACGTGTCCAGGTGGGCGTCGAAGTGCAACAGTGCGATTTTGCCGTGCCGTGAGTGGGCGGCGCGCATGAGGGGCAGCGCGATCGTGTGGTCCCCGCCGATCGCCACGACCTTGGTGGACTCCCCCATGAGCTCCTTGGCGGCGGTCTCGATGGACGCGATGGCCTCGGGGATGTCGAACGGGTTGCCCACGATGTCCCCGGCGTCCGCGACCTGCAGGTGGGCGAACGGCGAGTGGTTCTGCGCGGGGTTGTAGGGGCGCAGCAACCGGGAGGACTCGCGCACGTGATTCGGACCGAAGCGCGCACCGGAACGGTAGGAGACGCCCGAGTCGAACGGCACGCCCACCACGGCGATGTCCGTGTGCTCCACCTGATCCGTGCGGGGCAACCGCGCGAACGTGGCCGGCCCGGCCCACCGCGGTGTCAGGGCGGCGTTGACGGGGCCCACCCGTTGCTCACCCGCTGCATTGGTTTCGACGACGCGTTCCGGTTCCACTGCTGAACTCCTTACCTCCCGGGGATCACCCGGGGACGTGCACCGCGATTCTCGGGGCGTGGTTCCCACGAACACGGCACCCGCGGCGGCGTGAACCGCCACCGCGGTGATACTTTTTGTGACCTGGTGCATAAAACCCTAGTGCCAACCACCCCGCCCACGAGCGCATCCGCTCGCGCGCGCGGACACCCCGAGTTCTGTCGAGGAGACCCCCGTGAACGTCCTGGTCATCGTGCTGTACCTGATCGCCATGGTGGTGATCGGGCTGTGGGCGGCACGCCGCGCCCGCACCGCCACCGATTACCGGGTGGCCGGGCGCCGGCTGGGAACGGGGTTGTACACCTCCACGATGGCCGCCGTGGTCCTGGGCGGCGCCTCCACCGTGGGCGGTGTGGGTCTCGGGTACAAGTACGGGATCTCCGGGATGTGGCTCGTGGTGGCGATCGCCGTGGGCCTGGGGGTCCTGAGTCTGTTCTTCGCCGCGCGCATCCAGTCGCTCAAGGTCTTCACCGTCTCCCAGATGCTGCAGTTGCGCTACGGCGCCAAGGGCGGGGCCACGGCGTCCTCTTTCGTGATGCTCGCGTACACGATCATGATCGCGGTGACCTCCACCGCGGCGTACGCGGCGATCTTCTCCGTCCTGTTCCCGATCTCCCGGCCGTGGGCCATCCTCCTGGGTGGCGCCGTGGTGATCGCATACTCGGTGCTCGGTGGCATGTGGTCCATCACCCTCACGGACCTCATGCAGTTCGTGTTCATGACCGTGGGGATCTTCGCGATCCTCCTGCCGTTCTCGCTGGCCGCCGGGGGTGGGTGGTCCGGGATCCGTGAGCGGCTGGACTCCTCCTTCTTCGACCTGGGCGCCATGGGTCTGCAGGGGATCATCACGCAGTTCGTGATCTACGGATTCGGCATGCTGATCGGCCAGGACATCTGGCAGCGCGTGTTCACCGCCCGCTCCCCCGGGGTCGCCCGCTGGGGCGGGGTGATCTCCGCCGGGTATGTGGCCCTGTACGGCGTGGCTGGCGCCCTGATCGGCACCGCTGCGGCCGCCGTTCTTCCCACCCTCGAGATGCCGGACGAGGCCTTCGCGGCCATGGCCCAGCAGCACGTCCCCGTGGGCCTGGGTGGTGTGGTGCTCGCCGCGGGCGTCGCGGCCATGATGTCCACCGCCTCCGGGGCCACGATCGCCGCGGGCTGCTGTGGCCGCGCGCCACCGCGGCCGGCGCCATGTGGTCCATGGGGGTGGGGGTTGTAGCCACAGTGGCGGGCATGATGGTCTTCGGGGTGCTCGCCAACGCACCCATCTACATGGGGCTGATCGCCTCCGCAGTGGTGTTCGTGGCGGTGTCACTCATGAGCAGGCCCACCCCGTCCGACGTCAGTCAGGAATGGAACCGACGGACTCAGGAGTCCAAGGCATGAGCAACGAGAACACGGTCACCGCCGCCCCCGGGGGGTTCGAGAACCCGGCGGGGGCGGCGTCGTCGCACCCCGAGCGCACCACGGCCCGTGCCGTCCTGGAGACGCTGCGCGGCTACGGGATCGACACGGTCTTCGGCATCCCGGGCACGCACTCGCTCGAGTTCTACCGGCCGCTGCGCGAGCTGGGGATCCGCCCGATCACCACGCGCCACGAACAGGGCGCGTCCTACGGCGCGGACGGTTGGTCCCAGGTGCGCAGGCTGCCCGGCGTGGTCATCACGACCTCCGGACCCGGTCTGCTCAACTCGCTGTCCGGCGCGGCCACCGCGTACGCTGAGTCCCGGCCCATGATCCTGCTCTCCCCGGGGCGGCCCGTGGGACACGACTTCCGGGACATCGGCTCGCTGCACGAGACCAAGAACCCGTCCGCCGCGGTCAATGCGATCGTGGGCGTGTCCCGGCGCGTGACCTCCGCCGCCGAGGCCGTGACCATGATCCACGACGCCATGCGCGACTTCGCACACTCCCGGCCGCGGCCCATCCACATCGAGATCCCCCTGGACATCCTCGAGGCCCCCGCGGACGTCCCCGAGTCCGCGACCGCACCCCGCCCCCTGGGCGAGCCCGCGCCGGCACCGGAGGCCGACGTCGCCGCGGCCGTCGAGGCGCTCGCCGCGAGTGAGCGCCCGGTCATCCTGGCCGGCGGTGGTTCCCTGGCCGCCGGGGAGCACCTGCTCGAGCTGGCCGAACTGCTCGAGGCACCCGTGATCACCACGACCAACGGCAAGGGAGCGATCCCCGAAAAACACCGGCTCTCCCTGGGCGCGGACCTGCGGCTGAGCACGGCCCACGAGTTCCTGCGCTCGCGGGACGCCCTGCTCGTGATCGGCTCCAAGGTGGGCGAGGCCGAGCTGTGGGGCGGCGACATCACCCCGCAGGGGCCCGTGGTGCGCGTGGACATCATGCGCGACCAGATGCTGTGCAACCTCACCCCGGACGTCGAGGTCCCGGGCAACTCCGCCGCGGTGGTCCCCCAGTTGCTCGCGGGTCTGCGGGCGCGGGCCGACGCCGGGGGCCCCGGCGACGTCGCGCCCTCCGCGCGGACGGCACCGGGCCTGCGCGAGGTCTTCGACGCGATGGACGAGGAGGGCCGTACGTGGGCCCCCGAGCTCGCGGCGCTCAACGAGACCATCATGGACGTGGTCCCGGACGACACGATCCTGGCGGGCGACTCGTCCCAGGTGACCTACATGGGATCCACCACGTTCTTCCGCGCACCCGTTCCCCACTCCCTGCTCTACATGGGGACGTACGCGACGCTGGGTTACGGCCTGCCCGCGGCGATCGGCGCCAAGCTGGCCGCACCCGAGCGCCCGGTGGTGTGCCTCGTGGGGGACGGCGCCCTGATGTTCTCCATCCAGGAACTGATGACCGCGGTGGAACTGGGCCTGGACCTGCCCGTGATCTGCGTGGACAACGGCGGCTACGGGGAGATCCGGCAGAACATGGTGGACCGCTCCATCCAGCCGCTCGGTGTGGACCTCGTGCAGCCGGACTGGGTGCGCTTGGCCGAGGGCTTCGGCGCCACCGGCCTCCCCGCGACCATGGACACCCTCGCGGACACGGTGCGCACGGCGCTGGAGACCAAGGGGACGAGTTTGGTGCACCTCAAGATCTGAGCGCATCCACCTCTCGGCGGGGCCGTTCTCGACGTGTCATGACGTGCTGCGGGACTCGTCGTCACCGAGGGGTGTGTCACCGGCCGCCCGCAGTAACCGTTTCCCCAAGTCGGTCATGGCTTCACGCACGTCAGCATCCTCCACCAGCGTGAACTCGTGGCCGATCCCGGCGAACCAGACCGCGGCTTGTTCCGGGTCGTCCACACCCGTGACGTACTCGCACAACCCCGGTTCGAGTTCACGCAGTAGGGCGCTCTCCCACGTCATGAACTCGGGAGCGTGCTCGATGCCGCAGTGGACGTGCAGGACCACCCGGTGGTCGTACACCTCCGGTGGAACGGGTTCCAGGGCCCGCCGCAGCGCATCGGCCGCATCCGGTCTGCGGTGGAAGACCCAGTCACCCACGCTCACGTCCGCTATGCGGTCCAGACGGAACGAGCGCCAATCGGCGCGAGCGACGTCGTACGCCGTCACGTACCAGACCCGCCCGCGGCAGGAGAGCTGGCGGGGTTCGATCCAGCGCTCGGAACACCGTCCACGCCGGTCCACGTAGCGGAACCGCAAGCGCCTGCGGCGTCATGTGCCGTCCGCGCACGCCCCGAGGACGGCGGAGTCGACCGCGGTGCCCGCCGCGCTCAGGCCCGCGGCCTCCCGTGTTCCTTGCACCTGGGCGCGGGCGGCGGTCGGTAGCACGGCGTCGATCTTGGCAAGCGCCCGCCGTCCCGCGGCGGCCTCGGTCAGATACCCGGACGCCGCCGCGAGGGCGATGGTGACCGCGGGCGTCTCACCCTCGTCGAGGGACAGTGCAGGCAGGACCCCGCCACGACGCAACGCGTATCCACCACCCAGCCCCGGCACGGCGTCAACCGTGTAGCCCAGGTTCCGCAAGCGGTCGACGTCGCGGCGCAGTGTTCGCGGTGTGACGTCCAGTTCGGCGGCGAGTTCCATACCCGACCACACGGAGCGGTGACCCAGCAGGCCTAGGAGCTTGAGTGCGCACGAAGTCGGATCCGTCACGCGCCCAATGTGACCGCGGACAGGATCTGACCGCAATAGGGTTCACGATGCTCGCATCAATCCGATGGTTCTCGAGAAAGGCCCCGTCAGGGATTCCTGATTCCCCAAGCACACGGCGAGAAAGACGTCCTGGCCAACAGCGTCCTGCATCAGCTCGCGCAGATACGCACCACCGTTCACGGGCTCACGGACGAACAAGCACATTCCGTGCCGTCCGCGTCGTCACTGAACCTCACCGGGCTCGTGCGGCACTGCGCGCTCGTGGCCGCAGGATGGTCCGACATGGCGGCGCGGCGGATCAACGAACCCGACGTCCCGGAGGACATCGGCCCGGACCTGTCCATGGAGGACTGTATGACCCACCCCGCCACGGTGGACGAGACCCTGGCGTTCTTCGACCGGTGCGTGTCCTACGCGTCCGCGCCGATGGAGTCCATCACCGATCTCGGTGCGCCCGTGCCCGTCCCGGATGCGCACTGGTTCCCGCCCGAGCTCAAATTCTGGGAGGTGCGGTGGGCGCTGACCCACGTCATCGGTGAGATCGCCCGGCACGCAGGACACGCGGACGTCATCCGGGAGTCGATCGACGGCACGAGCTCCTACGAGCTCAACGACCTGGCGGAGGGGTTGGACCCGCACCGGGAATGGTGACGGGCGGATCTGCCGGCGCTATCCGCACCGTCAACCACGCATGAGCAACCGCGCCTGCTCACGCTGCCGGGCGATGATGCGCTCCAGGTCCTGACCCGCGAGCGCACCGTCCTCCATGACCCAGCGGCCGTCCACCATGACGCGGTCCGCCCGGTGGGCACCGCACAGCACGAGGGCGGCCACGGGGTCATGGGCCCCCGCGAAGCGCAGCTCGTCCAAGGTGAACATCGCCAGATCCGCCCCCTCCCACCCCAGGGCCGCCGCGGAGCCGCGCGTGGCCCAGTTCAGGGCGCGCGCCACAGGGACCCGAGCGGGCCCGGCGGCCAGACGCTGGATGTTCAGGGCCGCGCGCACCTCCTCGATCATGTTGGACCCGTCATTGGACGCGGACCCGTCCACGCCCAGCCCTACCGGCGATCCGGCCTCCTCGAGTTCCAGCGCTCGGCACGTCCCCGATCCGAGTCGCATGTTCGACGTCGCGCAGTGGGCCACCCCCACACTCGCGGCTCCCAGCCGGGCCACCTCAGAATCGTCCAGGTGGATGGCGTGCCCCAGCCACGTGCGCGAGCTGAGCCACCCCACGGATTCCAGGTAGTCCACGGTGCGCAGGCCGAAGCGTTCGCGGCAGAAGTCCTCCTCGTCGATCGTCTCCGCCAGGTGGGTGTGCAACCGGACGTCCAGCTCGGAGGCCAGCTGGGCGGTGTCCCGCATGAGCTCACGCGTGACGGAGAAGGGGGAGCACGGTGCCAACCCGATCCGGATCCGGGCCGCCTCATCGCGTTGGTGGAACGTTTCCACCACCCGGCGGGAGTCCTCCAGGATGGCGTCGTGATCCTGGACCGTGGACTGGGGCGGCAGGCCGCCGTCGTCCTGGCCCAGCGACATGGAACCCCGCGTCAACATGGCGCGGGCCCCGAGGCGCTGGACCACGTCCGCCTCGATGTCCACGGACTCCTCGAGCCCGGCCGGGAACACGTAATGGTGATCGGCGGCGGTGGTGCACCCGGACAGCAGCAGCTCGGCGATCGCGACGGTCACGGCGGATTCCAGGGCGTCCGGGGTGAGTCGGGCCCACACCGGGTACAGGCCCTGCAACCAGGGGAACAGTTCGGCGTCCGCCACGGGGGCCCAGGCGCGGGTGAGTGTTTGGTAGAAGTGGTGGTGCGTGTTGATCAGACCGGGGAGCACCACGTGGGCCGAGGCGTCGAGGACCCTGTCGTGACGGGTCGGTTCCACCCCGGCCGCCACCAGCTCCACGATGGCTCCCGTGCGGGTGTTCACCACCAGACCGCGACTCGCATCCACCGACCGGCGGGAGGACGTATGGATCCCGGCGGGGTCCTTGATCCACAACAGGGACCCGGCGGTGTCGGTGCCTGGGCTCCCCGAGGTGTGGGTTTCGGGGAGCGGAGAGCCGGCGGCGACTAAGGGACGAGGCGGCTGATGCGAGGGTGCGGTGTGCATGGTGGGCCTTTCCGGGCGACCATCGTCGCCCCAGACGAGCTCGGCATGACACCGAGCCGGCTCAGTGATCCTGTCTGCCGATCCAGGTATCGCACGGGCTGGAGCGCGGGGAGCGACGGCCCCATCTTTTCCATATTCCGGAAGAGTGGACAAACAATCCGGAAAAATATGTTGCCCATCACATTGAACGCTCTGTACGCTCATCAACACAACCGCCACGGCGGGTCCTGATCGGACTATCTACCGGGCACGAATCCAGTACCGACCGGCCCGCACCGGCGCGTTGATGGACCCGTGATCTCCGGGTTTCGTGTGCGTCACAGGTCGGCAGAGTTCCTACACACCGACCACAGTGACCCGGAGAACCCCATGAAGAATTGCACGACATCCGTCGCGAACACCCCGCACCGTCCCGAGGACGAATACCTGGGTGTCGGTCGGTCCCTGGCCTACGGCCTGCAGCACGTGCTGACCATGTACGGCGGTGTGATCGCCGTGCCCCTCATCATCGGCAACGCCGCGGGCCTGGACCCCACCCAAACGGGGATCCTGGTGGCGGCCGCGCTGTTCATCGGCGGGCTCGCGACCATCCTCCAGAGCATCGGTGTCCCGTTCCTGGGTGCCCAGCTGCCCCTGGTGCAGGGCGTCTCCTTCGCAGGCGTGGCCACCATGCTCACCATCCTGCAGGGAACTCCCGGGGAGGAAGGGCTGCGGGTCATCTTCGGTGCGGTGCTGGTGGCCTCCGCCCTGGGTTTCGTCCTGGCGCCGTTCTTCGCCAAGATCATCCGGTTCTTCCCGCCCGTGGTCTCCGGGGTGGTGATCACCACCATCGGCGTGACCCTGGTGCCTGTGGCCGCGGGGTGGTCCCTGGGTCCGGCCAACGACCCCTCCCACGGGTCCGTGGCCAACATCGGCCTAGCCGCGTTCACCCTGCTCCTGGTGCTGCTGCTGTCCAAGGTGGGATCGGCGGCGATCTCGCGACTGTCCATCCTGCTGGCCATCGTGATCGGCACCGTGGTGGCCGCGCTGTTGGGGCGAGCGAACTTCTCCGACGTGGGCGAGGGGCCCGTGGTCGGCTTCCCCGTGCCCTTCGAGTTCGGCACACCGCTGTTCGTGGCCTCGGCCATCCTGGGCATGGTCATCGTGATCATCGTGACCATGACCGAGACCACGGCGGACATCGTGGCGGTGGGCGAGATCGCCGAGACGAGCGTGGACTCCAAGCGCATCGCCAGCGGCCTGCGGGCGGACATGATCTCGTCCTCGGTGGCGCCCCTGTTCAACACGTTCACGCAGACTGCGTTCGCGCAGAACGTGGGCCTGGTGGCGATCACCGGTATCCGCAGTCGCTTCGTCGTGGCCGGCGCCGGGGTCATCATGGTCGTCCTGGGCCTGCTCCCCGTACTCGGTCGCGTGGTGGCCGCGGTGCCCTCCCCCGTGCTGGGAGGCGCGGGCATCGTCCTGTTCGGGACCGTGGCGTCGTCGGGCATCCGCACGCTGGGAGGCGTGGACTACCGCTCCGGTCTGAACCTCGTGGTCGTAGCCGTGTCCCTGGCCATGGGGCTGATCCCAGTGGTCTCCCCCACCTTCTACGAGCAGTTCCCGTCCTGGGTGCAGGTGGTCCTGGGATCCGGGATCAGCGCGGCCGCCCTCACCGCGGTCCTGCTCAACATCCTCTTCAACGAACTGTCCTGGGGTTCCCGGCCCGGCTCGTCCACTTTCGCCGCATACCCACCCCGCGTGTTCCCCCGCTCGCTGCTGCGCGGCCTCCAGGAGGGCGACACCCTGGTCAAGGGCCGCCTGATCGGCGCGGACGGCCAGGAGATCGCCGTCGTGGACGACCACTTGGTGGAGGAGGCACGCCGACGCGTGGAGAGCGGCGAGCTCACGGACACCGGCCAGATCCATCGCGTCTACAAGAGCGACACCCCCTGATTCCCACAACCGCAATCGAGGACCCACGAAAGGAAGTACCATGACCCCTCCCACCCACACCACCTCGGCCCCGGCCGACGCCTCCGTGCAACGCCACCTCCGCAGCGCGATCGACGTGGCCGTGCGCAACGCCTCCGAGGACGGCGGCCCGTTCGGCGCCGTCGTCGTGACCGCGGACGGGCGCGAGTTCACGGCGGTCAACCGCGTCACCGCGGACAATGATCCCACCGCCCACGCCGAGGTCTCGGCGATCCGCGCCGCGTGCGCCGCCCTGGGCGCGTACGACCTCAGCGGCGCCGTGCTCTACTCGAGCTGCGAACCGTGCCCCATGTGCCTGTCGTCCTCGCTGTGGGCGCGCTTGGACGCCGTGTACTTCGCCGCGGACCGCCACGACGCCGCGGACGGCGGCTTCGACGACGCCGTGTTCTACGACTTCTTCACCGCCACTCGGGCCCAGCGGGACGAACTGCTGCCCGTGCGCCACGTGGGCATCGACAACCGCACCGCACCTTTCGACACATGGGCGGCCAACACCTCCCGCACCGCGTACTGACCCGAATCCATCCACTGCATCATCGCTAGATCCGGACACTTCGCCACCTGGTCGACGGTGGGAAAAACAGAAGATCGCCGAACCTGCGGCCACCGACCGTGAACGGAGGCATCTGACATGACAAGCACCAAACTCCTCAGGGGACGCCGTGAACTGCAACGACCCAGAGGTCCTGAGGACGAGCGACTCCCGCTCGGACGCACCACCGCTTTCGGAGCACAGCACGTGCTCACCATGTACGGCGCGATCGTGGCCGTCCCCCTCATCATCGGCCAGGCCGCGGGTCTGGCACCCGAGCGCATCGCGCTGCTGATCTCCTCGTGCCTGCTCATGGGTGGCTTGGCCACGTGCCTGCAGAGCCTGGGATTGCCGCTGCTCGGTTCCAAATTGCCCCTGGTCCAGGGGGTGTCCTTCGCAGGCGTGGCCCCCATGCTCGCGATCCTCGCCGGTGACGGTGGCATCTCCGCCATCATGGGCGCCGTGATCGTCTCCTCCGCCGCGGGTCTGCTGCTCGCGGGCGGTTTCTCCCGCGTGATCCGCTTCTTCCCGCCGGTCGTCACCGGAACCATGATCACGGTCATCGGGATCTCTTTGCTGCCCGTGGCCATCAACTGGTCCGCCGGCACCACGGACGGCTCCCCGCCCAGCAACCGGGCCATCGCCCTGGCCGGCATCACGCTGCTGATCGTGCTGCTGCTGTCCAAGGTGGGCATCGGTATCGTGTCCCGGCTGTCCATCCTGTTGTCCTTCGTGCTGGGCACGGGCGTGGCCGCCCTGCTGGGCATGACGGACTTCTCCCGGGTCGGCGACGGCGCTCTGATCTCCTTCCCCACCCCGCTCGCCTTCGGCC
>NZ_JABFAW010000009.1:31832-54953 GCF_017168375.1 Kocuria sp. KRD140 | reverse complement strand
CGTGACCGGCGTGCGCAGCCGGTTCGTGGTGGCCGCCGCGGGCTTCATCATGATCGGGCTGGGTCTGCTGCCGGTCGTAGGGGAAGTGGTCGCCGCGATCATCTCCATGCTGATCGTGGTGCTCGTGACCATGACCGAGACCACCGCGGACATCCTGGCCGTCGGTGAGATCACCGGCGCCACGATCACGTCCAAACGGGTGGCCAACGGGTTGCGGGCGGACATGGCCTCGTCCATGGTCGCACCGTTCTTCAACTCGTTCACGCAGACCGCGTTCGCCGCGAACGTGGGACTCGTGGCCGTGACCGGCGTGCGCAGCCGGTTCGTGGTGGCCGCCGCGGGCTTCATCATGATCGGGCTGGGTCTGCTGCCGGTCGTAGGGGAAGTGGTCGCCGCGATTCCCGAGCCCGTGCTGGGAGGTGCATCCATCGTGCTGTTCGGGACCGTGGCGTCGTCGGGCGTGCGCACCCTGTCCAAGGTGGACTTCGGCAACTCCATGAACCTGGTGATCGTGGCGGTCGCGTTCGCGTTCGGTCTGATCCCGGTGGCGGCCCCCGATTTTTACCAAGGATTCCCGAGCTGGATCCAGACCATCCTGGGATCCGGGATCTCCGCGGCGGCGGTCGTGGCGATCGTCCTGAACCTGCTGTTCAACAGCTTCACCGCGGGCACACCGGAGAACCCCAACAACCTGGGCGCCTCCCCCGTACGCGTGATCCCCACCGCCGCCCTGCAGATGTTGCGCGAGGGCGACCGGATGGTCAACGGCAAAATGGTTGACAGTGAGGGCAACGAAGTCGCCGCCGTCCCGGAGCACCACATGGACGACATCCGCGAGCTCATCGACACCGGCGAGATCACCCACACCGGCCAGATCCCCAAGGTCCTGGCCGCGAAGGGCGAGAGGGAGTAACCGCCTCGCCGCTCCGTCCCGTTCAGCCACGCACCGCCGCGTGCCGCCCCATGATGATTCCAGGCACACGGAAACCAGGGCTAAATTCCCAGTCTCGCGGAAGCCAGGGTCACGCCGTGATCCTGGCTTCCGCGTGCCCGCACCTTCCCAGGTGGCCAGAACGTGACCGTGACCTCCCGGCACAACTTGCAGTCACTCCCAGGCCAGGGCCCATTTCTCAGGTACTCCCAAGCCATAGATGCGCCGCAGCCACTCGCCCGGCAGCCACCCACCCTTCAGCTACCGTCCCCGTCCGCGGCGAACACCCGCAGCAGATCCGCGGCCACACTCACCGCAATGGTCGCGGGTGACTTCCCCGGGATGCCGGGGATGCCGATGGGGCACGAGATCCGGGCGAGCGCGGCGTCGTCGTGGCCTTCTTCCCCGAGCCGTTTGCGGAACCGGGACCACTTGGCGGAGGACCCGATCAAGCCCACCGACCCAAGATCCGTGCGGCGCAGGGCGGTGTCGCACAGGATGAAGTCCTCCGCGTGATCGTGACTCATGATGAGCACGTGCGCCCCGGCGGGTAGCTCCGCGAGCGCGGCCTCCGGCACGGGAGCATGTTGCATGTGCACCTGCGCGGTCCTGGAGGTGACCTCGGCGAAGCGGGCGGGGTCGAGCTGGCCAGCCCGGCTGTCCACGAGGTGCAGCCGCACCGGGAACCGGGAGAGTACGCGGGCTAGTTCATACCCCACGTGCCCCATCCCGAAGATCGCGACCGTGGGTCGGGCCAGCTGCGGTTCGAGCAGCACGTCCACGACCCCGCCGCAGCACTGCCGCCCGTGGGCCACGGTCGCGTGCTCGTTGAGAGAAAACGTCATGGTCTCGGGCTCCCCTGCGCCGGTGCGCAGCATCTCCCGCGCGCGCTCGATCGCGGTGGCCTCGAGATTGCCACCGCCCACGGTGTCCCACGTGTCCGCGGCGCTCACGACCATCTTGGCGCCGGGGTCCCGGGGCGCGTGCCCGCGCACGCTCGTGACGGTCACAAGCACCCCGGGGACGCCTTCCCTGCGCAACAGCTGCAGGGCGTCCAGCCAGTCCATCTCAGCGCTCCGTGACGACTCGCGGCATCACACCGCGGCCGCGGCGTGCTCTGCCGGCGCGTCCTGCGCGGCGAGCGCGTCTCGGGCACCCTGCACCGCCCAGAACACGGCCTCCGGGGTCGCCGGACTCGCCAGTTCCACGCTGTGGCCCTCCGGCCCGAAAGACGCCGCCGCTTCGCGCAGCGCCTCCCGCACGCTGAATGCGAGCATGAGCGGCGGTTCCCCCACGGCCTTGGAACCGTAGACGACGCCGCTCTCGGTCGCCCTCTCGAAGAGGTGCACGTTGAATTCCTCGGGCATCTCGGAGAAGCTCGGCAGTTTGTACGTGCTGGCCGCCTGGGTGGTGAGCCGGCCGCGGGCGGGCCCGTCGGACTCGTCCCACCGCAGGTCCTCGAGCGTGAGCCACCCGGCACCCTGGACGAAACCGCCCTCGATCTGGCCCACGTCGATCAGTGGGGAGAGGCTGTCCCCCACATCGTGGACGATGTCGGTGCGCAGGAACCGGTAGGCGCCCGTGAAACCGTCCACCTCCACCTCGGAGACGGAGGCACCGTAGGAGAAGTACTTGAACGGTTCACCCTGCATCCGCTCCGCATCCCAGTGCAGTCCCTCGGTGCGGTAGTACCCGGCCGCCCACAGCGAGATCCGTTGGAAGTACGCGGCGTGGGCGAGCTCCGCGAAGGACATTTCCCGGTCGTGGAACCCAATCCCCGTGACGGTGCCGTTGACGAAGCGGACGTCGTCCGGGTGGATGTCGAACTTGCGGGCGGCCACCTCGGCGAGCCGTTCGCGGATCTGTTCGCACGCGTTCTTGATGGCACCGCCGTTGAGGTCCGCACCGGAACTGGCCGCCGTGGCGGAGGTGTTGGGCACCTTGTCCGTGCGGGTCGGGGCCAGGCGCACCGTCTCCAGGGGCACCCCCAGGGCGGTCGCGGCCACCTGACGCATCTTGGTGTGCAGCCCCTGTCCCATCTCGGTGCCACCGTGGTTGATGAGCACGGAACCGTCCCGGTACACGTGTACGAGCGCGCCGGCCTGGTTGAACGCGGTGAGGTTGAAGGAGATCCCGAACTTCACGGGCGTCACCGCGAGCGCTCGCTTGGTGTCCGGATGGGTTGCGTTGAACTCCTCGATCTCACGACGCCGCTCGGTGATGTCCGCGCGCCGGTGCAGTTCGTTCCAGATCGCCGCAAGCCGCTCCGCGTGGCGCACGGGTTGGCCGTAGGGCGTGGCCTGGCCTGGCACATAGAGGTTGCGCGCACGCAACTCGGTGGGGTCCAGTCCCAGCAACGGCGCGCAGCGACCCAGGATGTCCTCGATCACGAGCATGCCCTGCGGACCGCCGAAGCCGCGGAACGCGGTCTGGGAGGTCTTGTTGGTCTGCGCGATGCGCCCGTGCACCTCCACGTCCGGGATCCAGTAGGCGTTGTCGATGTGGCACAGCGTGCGTTGCAGCACCGGTTCGGACAGGTCCAGGCTCCACCCGCCGTCGCTCGTGACCGTGGCACGCAAGGCCTGGAGCCGACCGTCGTGGTCAAAGCCCACCTCCCACTCGGCGCGGTACGGGTGCCGCTTGCCCGAGATGGTGATGTCCTGGTTGCGGGTCAGCCGCACCCGCACGGGCCGGCCGGTCAGAGTGGCCCCGAGGGCCGCGATCGCGGCGAAACCGTGCGGCTGCATTTCCTTGCCGCCGAAGCCACCACCCATGCGCAGGCACTGGACCGTGACGTCGTGGTTGTCCAGACCGAGCACGTGCGCCACGATCTCCTGGGTCTCGGTGGGGTGCTGCGTGCTGCACTGCACGAACACCTGACCGCCCTCGTCCACGTACGCGAAGGACGCATGGGTCTCCAGGTAGAAGTGTTCCTGTCCCCCGAAATCCAGGGTGCCGCTGAACCGGTGGGCGGCGTTCGCCAAACCGGCTTCCACGTCCCCGCGGCTCACGGTGGGCTGCTTGCCCTGGAAGCTGTCCGCCTCGATGGCCTCGGCCACCGTGATCAGCGAGGGCAGGGTTTCGTACTCCACCCGGATCGCCTCGGTGCCGCGACGGGCGGCCTCGAGGGTCTCGCCGAGCACCCAGCACACCGTGTGACCGTGGAACATGACCTCGCTGGGGAACAGCGGTTCGTCGTTCTTGATCCCCGCGTCGTTGACGCCGGGGACGTCCTGCGCTGTGAGCACCCGGGCCACCCCCGGGACTTCGAGCGCCGGGGACGTGTCCATCGCGGTGATCCGGGCGTGGGCGTGCGGGGCCTGCAACGGCCACGCGTGCAGCACGCCCTGGTGCCGCACGATGAGGTCGTCGGTGTACAACGCCGCACCGGTCGCGTGTTCGGCGCCGTGTTCGTGGGCCACCGCGACGCCGACCACCGGGTTCTCGGGACGTTCCGACAGCGATTTCATGAGAGCACCTCCTGTGCCGGGGCGGGCTGCTGTGCCCAGAACTTGAGCAGGGATTGTTCAAGCATGGCCGAGCGGTAGCGGGAACTGGCCCGCATGTCGTCGATCGGGGTGCCCTGGCGCGCCATCACGGCCGCAGCGGCCACCACGGTCTCGCGCGACCACGGTTGCCCCACCAGGGCCTCCTCCACCTCACGGGCACGGATGGGGGTCGCGGCGACGCCGCCCAGGCCGATCCGCGCGCGGGTGACCGCAGCGTCGTCGTCAACATGGACGGAGATCGCGACGGCCACGCTCGAGATGTCGTCGAACCGGCGCTTGGCGATCTTGTAGAACGCGGCGTGGGTGGCGAGCGGTTGCGAGATGCGTATCGCGCGGATGATCTCGTCCGGGCGGCGCACGCTCTGGCGGTAGCCGGTGTAGTACTCGTCCAGGGGGACCTCGCGCTCGGCGTCACGGGACGCGAGCACCACGGACGCGCCCAGGGACAGCAGCACCGGCGCGGAGTCACCGATCGGCGAGCCCGTGCCCAGGTTGCCGCCGAACGTGGCCGCGTTACGGATCAGACGCGATGCGAACTGCGGGAAGAGCTCGTCCAGCAGCGGGACCCGGTGATCCAGGGCGCGCTCGACCTCGGACAGGCTCAACCCCGCCCCGATCTCGATCCGTTCGTCCTCGACGCGCAGCGTGCGCATCTCCTTGAGCCGGTCCACCGCGAGCACGAGCGGCGGACGCACGTGGCGGATGTTGACCTCCACTCCGAGGTCGGTGGCGCCGGCCACGAGCCGCGCGTCCTGCCCGTCCTCCCGGGCACGGTCGAGGTGGTCGAACAGCTCGGCGAGCGTGCCCGGTCGCACGAAGCGCGCGGCGTCGGCCTCGACGCTCGTGCGCACCGGCTCCGGCGCGGGCTCGTGTTGACGACGCCGCAGCAGGTCGGTCTCGGGCGGCTCGCCTAGGGCGTAGGCCGCATCGCGAATGGGACGGTAGCCCGTGCAGCGGCACAGGTTCCCGCTCAGGGCGTGCAGGTCGAAGCCGTTGGGACCGCATTCATGGTCCGCGGCGTGTTCCTCGCCCGTGACCTCTGTGCCGGTCTGCTCACCCTCCGGGGCCAGCGCGGCGCTGCGCTCGGGGCGGTAGTACTCCGCGGCCATGGCGCACACGAAACCCGGGGTGCAGTAGCCGCACTGGGACCCGCCCCGTGTGGCCATCTCCTGCTGCACCGGGTGCAGTTGCCCGGGACCGCGAGGGCCGGGAGCCGTGCCCAGTCCTTCGGACGTGACGACCTCCTGGCCGTCGAACGCCACGGCGGGCGGCAGGCACGCGTTGATGGAGGTCCACCGGGTTCGGTCGGCGCCGTCCGGGCGGGCCACGAGCACGGCGCACGCCCCGCACTCGCCCTCCGCGCAGCCTTCCTTGGCCCCGGTCAGTCCGCGTTCCCGCAGGAAGTCGAGCAGTCGGGTGTGGGGGCTCACGTCGCTGAACCCACATTGCCGACCATTGATGGTCAATTGGATTTCGCTCATGGCACTGAACTCCTCGTGACAAGCCACCGGTCACGACGTGGAGTGTGGATCCTCAGCTGTTCCGGGAGCTCCCTGGTGTCGCACCAGTGCATTTCTTGGTTGCTCGCCCGGTAGATAGTCCGCTGCAGGACCCGCCGTAGGCTTCCCCCAAGGTAAGCCAGATCACATGTCGGTGCAAGGCGCGGGATCCGCCCTCAGTCCTTGTTGAGGAGCTTCCCGATCCCGCTGGCGGCGCACAACACGAACACGGTGCCGGCCAGGATCAGCAGGAAGAACGGGACGGCCGGGGACGACAGGGTGGCCTCCGGGAACCAGGAAGTGCTCACGTACGACGCCCAGGCACACAGGATCAGGACTGCGCCGCTGACGGCGAGGATGATTTCTCCCTTGAATTTCTTCATGGTCCTACCCCTTGAAATAGGGTGCACCGAATGCCCTGACCATCCAGTAGTAATAACTGGCGGTGCCGATGCAGCGTTTGTGTTCGATGTTCGTGCTCACGAAGGTGCGCGTGCACGTGGCGTTCATGGCCCTGCGGAACTGCTCGTCGCATTGGGCGCGGGAGCGGACGGCGTTGCCCTCAGCCGAGTAACACACGTCGTGGGCGTTGCAGTCGGCGTTGAACAGCGCGTTCTGGTAGCCATGGCCGGGTACGGGGTTCGAACAGCCGTTGACCTGGGCCGATGCGCTCATGCTCACCACCCCGGGGAAACGGTGGGGTGTCGTGGTCCGGGTCGCGTAGTCGATGTCCGCGGCGACCTGCGTCTCGCTGATGCCCGCGGCGTTGGCTGCTCGCACGATCCGGGCGTATTCGGATGCGGATATCCCCATCGATTCCGCCGTTGTCGTGGTCACCGATTGCGAACTCGTCGTGGACACCGGCTCCGACGCGAAGGAATTCGTCACGAACAGGGCGAGGAACAGCAGGGCAAGGAGCGTGATTCCCGCTGTCCTGCGGACCATCCCACCTACGGCATCCATGTCGATTCTTTCGCGTGGACGATGATGTGGACCCCAGCCTAGGAACCCCCTGGTCCACGGACAATGGCCATCCGGCCACTTTCCCGGGGTAGCGCGTGCGGCGCCCGCGAGGACCATACGATGAATCCATGAGCGAGCACGCCGGCGCAGCGCTGCCCGAGCACACCGACATCCTGATCATCGGGGCCGGCCTCAGCGGGATCGGGGCGGCCTGCAAACTCCGCCACGAACATCCCGGCAAGAGCATCACGGTGCTCGAGTCCCGCGGGAACTCCGGTGGCACGTGGGATCTCCTCCGCTACCCGGGGGTACGCTCCGACTCGGACCTCTACACCTACGGCTACGACTTCCGCCCGTGGACCCGACAGAACCCCATCGCGGAGGGCTCCGCGATCCTGGACTACATCCGCGACACCGCTCGCGCCTCCGGGGTTGACAAGCTCATCCACTACCACCGGCGCGTCACCGCCGCGGATTGGTCCTCCGGGACCAGCCACTGGACCGTGACGGTCGAGCGCACCGCGCCACCCGAACCCCGCGCGGGGGCGGCTCCGAGCGACGTCGGCGGCGGCGCACCCGGGCACTCGGCTGATGGCCCGCAGCCCGACGACGCCGCACCGTCCGGTCGCCGCCCCCGTAATGACACCGTGTCGGGCAACGCCGAACGCCCCGCAACTTCCGATCGATCCGCCCACGCCGCGGTCGACGGCGCCGCGCGGCCCGAACCCATCGGCACCGGCGAGACCCAGCCGATCACCGCCACGTGGGTGTTCATGGCCACCGGGTACTACGGCTACGACCGTCCCCACATCCCGGACTTCGCGGGGGTCGAGGGGTTCAGGGGCCAGCTCGTGCATCCCCAGTTCTGGCCCGAGGACCTGGACGTCCGGGGCAAAAGAGTCGCCGTGATCGGCAGCGGGGCCACCGCGGTGACCCTGCTGCCCGAGCTCGTCACGCGGGGTGCCGAGACCACGATGGTGCAGCGGACGCCGTCGTACATCCTGCCCCTGCCCTCCCCCGGCGTGGCCGAGAAGATGCTGTTCATGGTGCTCGGCAGGGCACGGGCGGCGCGAGTGCTGCGCCCGCTCATGGCCGCGGGGCAGAGAGCACTGTGGGTGGCGAGCAAGGTCGCGCCGCGCGTGGTGCGGGCGGGAATCGCGGCCGTGAACCGCGGTCGCCTCCCTGCGGACGTCTCCGTCCGGGAGCACTTCACCCCGCCGTACGACCCGTGGGACCAACGGCTGTGCGTGGCGCCCAACGGGGATTTCTTCGCCGCGTTGCACGAACCCAACGCCCATATCGTGACCGCGGGCATCGACCGTTTCGACGCGGACGGCTTCGTCCTGACGGACGGGCGGCGGGTGGCGGCGGACGTCGTCGTGAGCGCCACGGGCTTCGACCTGCTCATGTTCGGCGGCGCGCGCTTGAGCGTGGACGGGCGACCCGTGAACCTCCCCGAGCGGATCGCCTACCGCGGCGCCATGCTGAGCGACGTGCCCAACCTGGCCTTCGCGATTGGGTACACGAACGGGTCGTGGACGCTGAAGATCGGACTCGTGGTGGACTGGCTGTCCCGGTTGATCGCGCACACGGATTCCGTGGGCGCGGCGTCAGTGCGCCCGGTCGCACCCGAGGGTCTGCGCACGCGCCCGTTGCTGGACTTCGACGCCGGCTACGTCCAACGCTCCCTCGACCAGCTGCCCCGCCAGGGGGACACGGCGCCGTGGCGGATGGCCATGAACTACTTCGATGACCGGCGTCAGTTGTTGCGTAAGCCGGTCGTGGATCGATTCCTGCGGTTCGACGACGCCGCCGCTCCCGTTCCCGAGCAGCTGCCCGCCCTGCTCACGGGCCCCGGTGAGAGCGGTGAGGAACGCACGGTGCAGTTGGATGATGACCGCTTCATCTGCGTGCGCCTGGACGGGCCGTCCGACGGGGCGCCGCTCGTGTTGATCACCGGGCTCGCGTTCGACCTGGCCACGTGGCCCATGTCCTTCGTCCATGCCCTCGCGGATCGCGGGTACCGGGTGATCCGCCTGGACAACCGGGACGTGGGCCGTTCCTTCCGGGTGACCTCCACGTCCCCTTCGGCCCGCCGGTTGCTGCGCGGGCCCCTGCCGGAGGGGCAGTACTCCGTGGAGGACATGTCCGAGGACGTCGCGGACACCCTGCGGGCGCTGGGGGTCGAGCGAGCGGATGTCATGGGGTTCTCACTCGGTGGGATGATCGCCCAGTCGTTGGCGGGCCACCACCCCGAGCTGGTGCGGCGACTTATTTCCCTGTGCTCCACCACGGGCGATCCGTCCGTGGGGACGGCCGCGACCTCCACCGCGGCGTTGCTCATGTTCCCCGGGGCGAAGACCCGGGACATGTACATCCGGGGGCGACTGGTCATGTCCCACCACCTGGCCGGTCCGGGGTTCCCCGTGGACGTGGCGTACGAACGTCAACTCGCCGCAACCCACTGGGACCGCAGCCTGGATCCGGGAGGTGAGGCTGAGGCGATGCGCCGTCAGATCGGGGCGATCCGCTCATCCGGGGACCGCACGGAGGTGCTGTCCCGGATCACCGCCCCCACGCTGGTGATCCACGGGGACAAGGACAAGATCGTGCGCCCGGACGGCGGCCCCGCCACGGCCGAGGTCATCCCCCATGCGCGCTTCGTCCGGATCCCCGGGATGGGCCACCAGGTGCACCCCATGGTGGTCCCGCGGTTGTTCGAACTGGTCATCGACCACCTGGGGGATCCGCGGGAGGGGTGAGCCTCTTCCGGCGGGGCTCCCGTGCCGAGGCGTAACTCTCAGGCACTCCGAGGCCATGGCGTAATTTCTGGTCGCGTGGAGGCCACTTCACCCCACCCCATGTGGCCTCCGCGTGCCCACAATTCGCCGCGTGGCCTCAGCGTGCCTCACAGTGTCCAGCGCTAAAGCCGTGTGGCCTCAGCGAGCCGGGGAAGTGGGCACTGTCTCGGCCCGCTCGGCCCGCGAGGGGACGCGGCCACTGCGCAGCAGCACCACCGCGGCCACCGCTCCCACGGCGCCCGCCACCGTCAACGGCACCGTGAGCAGTGTGACGATCTCCCACAACGGCGGCACCACGGCACACACGAGTGCCACGACCACGGCGGCATTGGACAACCGGATGGGGCGGGCGCCCCACGGTGCCGTGGATGAGGACTCGAGCCGCCGCAATACCGTGGCCACCACGAGCACCACCGCCCAACACAGGACGGTCAAAGGGATCCGCAGCCACCACCAGGCGGCGGAACCGGGGACGGGGTCGTAGCCCACGGCGAAGAACCACACCGCCATGACCGCCACCACCACGGGCAGGTGCCACAGGTAGATGGTCAACGCACGAGCGCCCACCACATACACCACCGCCCGGACCACCCGGGAGTGCATGGCCCGCCGCAACAGCGGGGAGAACACCTCCAGCAGACACGCCTGAGCGAAGCCCAGCAGCACCATGCACACGGTGGGCGGATTGAGGTTGGTGAGCATGTCCGGGGCGTAGGACCCGGAGGCCACGCACACCCCGGACACGGCGTAGCATCCCGCGGCAAGCGCCACGAGCACCGGTCGACGCCGCGCCCCGAACCACCCGTCCGCCCGGAAGAAGCCGAACTGCTGGATGAGCGGCCACACGAACACCATGTTGAGCAGCCCCCACCACTGCCAGCCGGTGGTCAGGCGCAGCAGGTCCACGGCCACCGCACACGAGAACAGGAACCAGCACCACACCCACCCCATGCGTTCGTGCAGGTCCACGAACAGCGGTGCCAATCCCTGACAGACGAGGTAGGCCGCCAGGAACCACAACGCCATCCCCACACCGGACAGCGCGAACGTCACGAGTTCGATCCCGGCTCCCGCCACCACCGCGATCCCCGCACCGAGGGCGAGCACACACCACAGCACCGCCGCGGGTTGGATCAGCCGCAGCGTGCGTTCCCGCACGTACTCGCCCCGCGCCATTCCCCGGGCCCGACGACGCCGCCACGCCCCCGCCGTGGCCGTCCCACCCACCACGAAGAACAGGGGCATGATCTGCAGGAGCCACGTGGCCCACCAGTACCAGGGCTGCTGAGTCGGGACCAGGACAGAGCGGATCTCTCCGGTGGCGGGATCCGCCGTGAGGGTGACCATGAGGATGTGACTGCACACCACGGTGATCACGCACCCCACGCGGGCGACGTCCACGGCGGGGTCGCGTTCGAAGTCCCCCGCGGGGACGGAAACGGCAGTGGGCCGCCCGAGGGCGCGGACGTCGTCGTTCATGGCACACACTGTAGGGCGCGCGAACACGGAACCCCGGGCGGGCGCGCACATGTGGATCATCCGCGCCGCCGCGGCACCCGGATGGGACGCACCTGGCGCCTCACGAGACGCGCGCTCGTGGAGCGGACGCCGCACCCGGCAGCACGCACCCCGCACCACGGAGCAGGCGCCCCGCAGACCACATCCCGCAACCCGGGGGTGCGGAAAACCCCACCCCGACTCGGTGGCCAGCTCTGGTGCGGGATCCACGGGGGTGTCCGTAGCGTGGAAGCCATGAGCACCACAGCCTCGAATCCCACGCCACCGTGGGACGCCACAGAGCCCATCTCCTCGGACACCGAACGCACCCGACCGATGCCCTCGGCCGGTTCCTCACCCGCAGATGCTGAGACCACCCGGACCCTGCCGCCTCCCGGGCGCCCGGAACCCCCGCGGGCCGCCTCCGTGGCACGCCCGGCACCGGAAGGGCCGCACATCGCTCCCCGCGAGTGGCGGACCTTCTCCCTCAAGACCCTGTTCTTCGGGACCCTGGACCTCGTGGTGGACTCGGTGCTCAACACCGTGCTGCTCGTCGTGATCTTCACGTTCCTCGCGGTGGGAGCCGCAACCGTTCCGGCGCTGGGCCTGGGCGTGCTGATCCTCGCCGCGACCGTGTACGTGATGATGGGGGCGGTGTGGCTGGAACGCAGGCGTTCGGCGTCGTCGTTCGGCCTGGACATCCGGGACCCCCAGCGCCGCCGCAGCCCGTATACCGACTGGGTGCGGGTCCCGCACCAGTGGTGGCTGGACGCGAGCGACGGGTCCCTGTGGCTCGGCATGCTCCACGTGGCGCTCACGTGCGCGCTGGGCTGGCTCATGCTGTTGCCCTTCGTGGTGGGTAGCGCGGCCCTCGTGCTGACCTTCGCGCCGTGGTTCGCCCCCGAATCCTCGGTGCTGTGGCCCGCGCTGCAGAGCACCCCGCGCTGGACGCTCCCGATGCTGGGTGTCGCGGGCGTGCTGCTGAGCATCGTGCTCGCGGTGCTGCTCACCTTGGCTCACCGCGGTCTGTCCGCGGGGCTGTTGCGGCTGAGCGAGGCCGCGCGTCTGCGCCGTGAAGCGGACGAGCTGCAGCGCCTCGCCGAGTACGAGACCGCCGCCAAGGAGTCCGCGGTACGCGGTGCGGAGACCGAGCGCTCGCGCATCGAACGCGATCTGCACGACGGCGTCCAGCCCCAGTTGGTCTCGGTCGCCATGAACCTCTCGATGGCCGGTTCACGCATCGACACGGATCCCGCCGCGGCCAAGGAGCTCGTGGCGGAGGCGCACGGCACCACCAAGGCCGCGATCACCGAGCTACGCCGGCTCGCCCGCGGGTTCCACCCCGCCGTACTGGAGGATCGGGGGCTCGACGCCGCTCTGTCCGCCGTCGCCGCCCAGGCACCCTTCCCCGTGGACGTCTCCGTGAACGTCCCCCGGTTGCAGCCGCGCACGGAGGCGGCCATCTACTTCGCGGTCTCCGAGAGCCTCAGCAACGCGATCAAGTACTCGGGGGCGCGCTCTGCGGACGTCGCAGTGTCCATCCAGGACGGCGCCACACCGGGCACGAACATCGTGGTCGCCGGTGTGCGCGACTTCGGCCGCGGCGGCGCCCGTGTGGTCCCCGGGGGCGGGCTCTCCGGGATCCAGGACCGGATCCGCTCGGCCGGGGGCAGGTTCTTCGTGAACTCGCCCGCAGGCGGGCCCACCGAGGTCATCGTGGAGCTGCCCCTCACGGGTGTTCCTCCGACGACGACGACGCACAGCGCCCCGCGCGCGTCCGGCACCGCATACACCCCTCACCCCGGCCACGCCGACGGGGTCCACACCGCGCCCGGAACCGGTCCGACCGCGCACGGTGCGGCGGGGGCGGGAACGGGCGGAGCGGCGTCGTCGTCCGCCGGGCAGCACGGACGGGGGAACTGAGATGCGCATCGTGATCGCCGAGGACGCCGTGCTGCTGCGCGCCGGACTGGTCCGCCTGCTCACGGACGCGGGGCACGAGATCGTGGCCGAGACGGACACCGCCGAGGGACTCGTGCGGGCCGTGGAGGAACACCGGCCGGACTTCGCGCTCGTGGACGTGCGACTGCCACCCACCTTCACCGACGAGGGGATCCGCGCCGCGGTGCTGATCCGCTCGAGCCACCCCGGCGTGGCCGTGCTGGTGCTGTCCCAGTACGTGGAGGAGCGCTACGCGTCCGAGCTCATCGCGTCCCGCCGGGAGGGGCTGGGCTACCTGCTCAAGGACCGCGTGGCGGACGTGGACCAGTTCCTGGAATCCGTGCAGACCGTGGGCTCGGGCGGGACCGTGCTGGACCCGGAGGTGCTCACCCAGATCTTGGTGCGCTCGCGGCGCCGGGAGGACATGGAACTGCTGTCACCGCGCGAACGTGAGGTCCTGGCGCTCATGGCGCAGGGGCTGTCCAACGCATCCATTGCCACGAACCTCTACCTCACCGAATCGGCCGTGGAGAAACACATCGGCTCGATCTTCGCCAAGTTGGGCGTCACCTCCGAGACCGGCAACCGCAGGGTTCTGGCCGTTCTCAAGTACCTGGGCTACTCGGACCACTCTCTTTAGGACATCTCATGAGCAATCAGAATCCCTCGCATCCCACGCCCGATCCTCACAACGCAGCCGGCCCCCGGGACCTGCCTGATCCTCGGAACGACCGTCCCGTGGGGCGTGGTGAGCGCCGCGCCTGGAACACCGCGACCGCCGTGGTGGGCGGCGTGGGTGCCCTCGCCCTGCTGCTCGGCGGGGCCGGAACCGCCGCCGCGGTGGCCATGACGCAGGAGCGGGACGGTTCGTGGACGGCGTCGTCGGACGTGGAACGGATCCGGATCGACGCCCCCTCGGGCATGGTCAGCGTGAACACGAGCCCGACCGTTGATCGTGTCCAAGTGCAGTGGCACGAATCCGGATGGTCCTTGTCCGAGCGCGGCATCATCCCGTCCGTTCGCGACGGCGTGCTGCAGCTGGATGTGCCCGACCGGCCCTCTCAATGGGGTTCCGGCGTGCAGAGCGTCAGTATCACCGTTCCTCAGGACGGCCCGCGCACCTCGCTCGACCTCAAGAGCGGCACGGGAGCGGTGCACGTGAACGGCACGTACCGGGACGTGCGGGCGAGGACCGATCTGGGGTCCATCAGCGCCACGGACGTGGAGGCCGCTGTGTTCGACGCCCACGCCACCACGGGTCAGGTGCTCCTGGACGGGGTCAGCGTGAAGAACCGGTTGGACGCACACACCAACCAGGGCGGGGCGCTCGTGAACGTGCGGGGCACGGCTCCTCAGCGCACCTCGGTCACCGCGACCAGCGGGGTTTACGGGATCTCGATGCCCGCCGCCGACTACTGGTACCCGCAGGACAGCCAGCGCGACGTCGCGGACCCGCGGCACCCCGTGACCACGACGCCGGGGTCCAACGAACGGCCGGGTGGGGCTCGTTCCTCGGGTGCGCCCACCTCTCCGGACTATACGGGCGACGACGCCGCGCGGCCGTCCGAGGTCAGCGCGGACACGGTGTGCGCCGCAGCCCCCGAGGGCCAGCCGTGCTTGTTCGTGTCGGGTACGCCGGTGGGCGTCAATGACTACTCCTATATGCGGGAGTGGAGCCAGGGGTGGGACGAGGTGGCCCGCGAGTACGGGGAGGCGCCTCGGTCTTCCGAGCGGGCGACGGAGTCGAAGCAGCCCATTGACCGTGCAACGGATGCGGCCACCGCATCCCCCACGGGATCCGCCACACCATCCCCCGCCGACAGGAACTGAGACTCCCACTCCCGGGCGTACGGGTCCGGGAGCGGGCGCCCCGCGTCACCGCTGACCAGGTGGGCGCGGGGTTTTTCATGGGCGTTCCCACGCGCCGGCGCGGTAGTGGTTGGCTACGTCCTGCTGGGTGAAGGCGGCCGCCCAGGCTGCCGAGCTGCACGAGGCCCTGGCCAAGGCACAGGACGATCATCTGCCCTACGTGACGCTTGAGGGGGGCACGTTGATTCCCACCGATCGGGTCGCCGAACGGACGGAGGCCGGTAATCACGCCTGGTACTCGGGCCAGCACAAGAGATTCGGCGATAATGTCCAAGTCATCGCCGACCCCACCGGCTTCCCGCTGTGGACCTCCCCAGTAGAACCCGGCTCCGCCCACGACATCACCGCAGCCCGGGCCCACTGCTTGGGCGCCCTGTACCCGGTCGCCGCCAAGGGTTTGCCGACTTTAGCCGACAAGGGTTACCAAGGGGCTGGGATCGGGGTGCACACCCCCTTCAAAGGCTCCCGCCTCGGGGCCGATAACCGGCCATATGTAAAGCGGAGGGGAGGAGTTCGCGTGCACCCCTTACCCATGGCCCCATCAGCACCAGCTTGGTTAATCCTGAAGTGACGATCCTGCCCCGAACTCAGGACGCCGAACTAGCCATCTCGACCGCAATCCCGAGCTCGTGAGAAGGGCTTTTCAAAATGGCCGGCTGAGGGTCAGCTGCTGTCGGTGGTGGTCGTAGTGCTGGGTGCCGTAGTGGTAGATCTCGGCCAGGCTCATCCAGTCCCGGAAATACGGGTCCCAGGACACGGGCATGTGCATCCCGTGGGCCAGGACGGCCGCAGGCTCGGTCTCCAGCTGGGCCTGCAGGACGTCGAGGGTGCGGTCGAACCACCGGAGCAGCCGCGGACCGTGCACCACCCGAGCCGCGCCCCGGTCGCTCTGGTAGTTGATGAGGTGGAAGGGCCGGGTGCCGGCCTCCAGCACCCGGGCGAAAGCACGACTCACGGGTTCAGGGAGCCGACCCATCAGGCGCACCAGCGGGATCAGGCGCCGGACGATGAGGTAGCCGAAGAACATGTGGAACAGCAGCTGCCCGTTGGTCCACCGGGTGCCGGACGAGGGCCGGCGCAGCTCCGCTGGGGTCGCTGCTGCTACGAGGGCGTGGAAGTCGGCCCGCACGCGTTCGAGCTCGTCGTGGATCTCCTGACACGTGGGCGCGGTGCCGCTCATCGTGGTCATCCCCTCATGCGGTGTGCTGGATGAGACAGAGCCTGAGTTGGAGGAATCCGACGCCGGGGTGTCAGCGCAGGTCGAGGAACGCCCGCAGCTCGGCGAAGGCCTCGGGGACTACGGAGTAGTGCGCCCATTTGCCGCGCTGCTCGCGGGTGAGCAGTCCGGCGTCGACGAGCTTCTTCATGTGGTGGCTCACGGTGGGCTGGCTGATGTCCACCACCGCGGTCAGGTCGCACACGCAGACCGCACCGCAGCCCTGGGCCGCCACATGGGAGAGCAGCCGCAGGCGAGTGGGGTCGGACAGGGCCTTGAGCCGGCCGGCGAGCCGCTGCGCGTCGTCGGCGGTCATCGGCCCGGCCGAGAGTGAGCAGCACTCCGTGCCCGTCGTGGCGGGGGCGCACTGATCGGCGGCGGTGGCCTGGACGTCGGGTGCGAGAGTCATCACCCCATCCTACATTGACCAATGTCGATGTGACCCCCTAGTGTTCCCGATAGATAGTCGTCAATACGAAGGGCTGCCCCTGATCATGAGCACCACCACCACTGCCCCCGCTACCTCCCAGGGGGTGATGAAGGACCTGTCCTTCCTCGACCGCTGGCTGCCAGCCTGGATCATCGCCGCCATGGTCGCTGGCCTGCTCCTGGGCCGCTTCGTCCCCGGCCTGAACACCGCCCTGGAGGCCGTGAAGATCGGGGAGGTCTCCCTGCCCATCGCGATCGGGCTCCTGGTGATGATGTACCCCGTCCTGGCCAAGGTCCGCTACGACGAGACCCACCGCGTGGCCGGGGACCGGCGGCTGATGGGGGCGTCGCTGGTGCTGAACTGGATCGTCGGGCCCGCGCTGATGTTCGCCCTGGCCTGGATCTTCCTCCCCGATCTGCCCGAATATCGCACCGGGCTGATCATCGTGGGCCTCGCCCGCTGCATCGCCATGGTGCTGATCTGGAACGACCTCGCCTGCGGGGACCGCGAAGCGGCCGCCGTGCTGGTGGCGATCAACTCCGTCTTCCAGGTCATCGCCTTCGGCGCCCTGGGCTGGTTCTACCTCCAGGTCCTCCCGGCCTGGCTGGGCCTGCCCACGACCTCGGCCGAGTTCTCCGTGTGGTCCATCGTCGTCTCCGTGCTCGTGTTCCTCGGGATCCCGCTGGTGGCCGGGTTCCTCACCCGCACCCTGGGCGAGAAGGCCAAGGGCCGGGAGTGGTACGAGGGCACGTTCCTGCCGAAGCTGGGGCCGTGGGCGCTGTACGGCCTGCTGTTCACCATCGTGCTGCTCTTCGCCCTGCAGGGCGAGGCGATCACCTCCAACCCCTGGGACGTGGTGCGCATCGCGTGGCCGCTGCTGGTCTACTTCTTCCTCATGTTCGGCATCGGTCTGCTCGCCTCCCGGGCCCTGGGGCTGAACTACGCGAAGTCCACGACCGTGGCGTTCACCGCTGCCGGCAACAACTTCGAGCTCGCCATCGCCGTGGCCATCGGCACCTTCGGGGTCACCTCCGGACAGGCCCTGGCCGGGGTGGTCGGCCCGCTCATCGAGGTGCCCGTGCTCGTCGCCCTGGTCTACGTGTCCCTGTGGGCCGGGCGGAAGCTCTTCCCCGGTGACCGCACCGTCCCCACCCGCTGACCCCGCGACCTCCCAGGAGCACCAGTTGAGCACCGAGACCACCAAGCCCTCCGTCCTGTTCGTCTGCGCCAAGAACGGCGGCAAGTCTCAGTTGGCCGCCGCCCTCATGGAAAAGCGCGCCGCAGGTGCCGTCGAGGTCCACTCCGCCGGCACCAAGCCGGGCAGCAAGATCAATGCGCTGTCCGCCGAGGTCGTCGCCGAGGTGGGTGCGGACATGTCCTCCGGGACGCCGAAGCCCATCGACCCGGAGCTGCTGCGCCGGGTCGACCGGGTGGTCGTGCTGGGCGATGAGGCGAAGGTCGAGCCGGTCGAGGGCATGGCCGGCACCATCGAGACCTGGCACACCGATGAGCCCTCCGTCCGCGGGATCGAGGGCGCGGAGCGGATGCGCCTGGTCCGCGACGACATCGACGCCCGCGTCCAGGCCCTGCTCACCGAGCTCACCGCCGGCAATCCCGCCTAACCCATCCCCCTTGTCCTCTTCCCCCTTCCGACCGAACGGATGATCCCCATGACTGCTGAGACCACCCCCGAGACCACCGCGACGACCCCAGCCGAGACCACGAACAAGCCCTCCGTCCTGTTCGTGTGCGTGCACAACGCCGGACGCTCCCAGATGGCCGCCGCTTACCTCACCCACCTTTCGGAAGGCCGCATCGAGGTGCGCTCGGCCGGCTCCGCCCCGGCCGAGACCGTGAACCCGGCCGCCGTGGAGGCGATGGCCGAGGAGGGCATCGACATGAGCGCCCAGACCCCCAAGGTCCTCACCGATGCGGCGGTACAGGACTCCGACGTGGTGATCACCATGGGCTGCGGGGACGCATGCCCGTTCTACCCGGGCAAGCGGTACGAGGACTGGGCGCTGGAGGACCCGGCCGGCAAGGGCGTGGAGTCCGTGCGGCCCATCCGTGACGAGATCAAGGCCCGGATCCAGGCGCTGATCTCCGAGCTGCTGCCCGCCGACGACACCACCGCCAAGTAGGGCGGGGACGGTCATGACCACGAACACCACCACCGGCCCCGCGACCGTTGCTGCGACGGACAAGCTGATCATCATCGGTTCCGGACCGGCCGGCTACACCGCCGCGATCTACGCCGCCCGGGCAGGGTTGGCCCCGCGGGTGATCGCCGGGTCCGTCACCCACGGCGGTGCGCTGATGAACACCACCGAGGTGGAGAACTTCCCCAGCTTCCCGTCCGGGATCCAGGGCCCAGAGCTCATGGCCGGGCTGAGCGAGCAGGCCGAACGCTTCGGGGCGATCATCGACTACGACGACGCCGCCACCGTCCAGCTCAAAGGCCACCTCAAAGAGGTCACCACCTTGGAGGGCAAGACGTACCGGGCGCCGGCGGTGATCGTGGCCACCGGCTCCGCCTATAAGGAACTGGGCCTGGACGAGGAGAAGCGCCTGTCCGGCCACGGGGTGTCCTGGTGTGCGACCTGTGACGGGTTCTTCTTCCGCAACCAGGACATCGTGGTGGTCGGCGGCGGGGACTCGGCCATGGAGGAAGCGCTGTTCCTCACCCGCTTCGCCGCCTCGGTGACCGTGGTCGTGCGCCGCGACCAATTGCGGGCCTCGCGGATCATGGCCCAGCGAGCCAAGGACAACGAGAAGATCCACTTCGCCTACCACAGCGCGGTCACCGCCATCCACGGCGACGACAAGGTCACCGGGGTCACCCTGACCGACACCACCACCGGGGCCACCCGGGAACTGGCCGCCACGGGGGTGTTCGTGGCCATCGGCCACATCCCGCGCACGGAGCTGGTGGCCGGTCAGCTGGAGCTGGATGGGGAGGGCTACATCGTCGTGGACTCCCCCACCACCGTCACCACCCTGCCCGGGGTGTTCGCCTGCGGGGACGCGGTGGACCACCGCTACCGCCAGGCCATCACCGCCGCCGGCACCGGGTGCGCCGCCGCCCTGGACGCCGAACGCTACCTGGCCGCCCTGGACGACGCCGAGTCCATCGCCACCGCTCTTGTGGAGGAGACCACCCATGCCTGAGACCACCGCCCGCACCACCGATACTGCTGCTCTGCCGGTCGTCGTGATCGGGGCCGGGCCCGTGGGCCTGGCCGCCGCCGCCCATCTGACTGAGCGTGGACTGACCCCGCTGGTCCTGGAGGCCGGTGCGACGATCGGCGCGGCGATCCGGGAGTGGGGTCACACCCGTCTGTTCTCTCCGTGGCGCTACAACGTTGACGCCGCCGCCGCCCGTCTGCTGGAGACCCAGGGGTGGACCGCACCCGACCCCGAGGACCTGCCCACCGGGGCTGAGCTGGTGGAGTGCTACCTCCAGCCCCTCGCCGGGCTCCTGGCCGGGCAGATCCGCACTGGCGCCCGTGTGGTGGCCGTGAGCCGGACGGGGATGGACAAGACCCGCACCGGCAACCGGGAGACCACCCCGTTCCTGGTGCGCGTCCAGCACACCGGCGGGGCCCTCGAGGACATCCGGGCGTCGGCGGTGATCGACGCCTCCGGGACCTGGTCGACACCGAACCCGCTGGGTCAGGCCGGGCTGCCCGCCCCCGGGGAGGCTGAGGCCGTGACGGCCGGGCGGATCACTGCCCCGCTGCCTGATGTCACCGGCCGGGACCGGGACCGCTTCGCCGGCCGCCACGTGCTGGTGGTCGGGGCCGGGCATTCGGCGGCGAACACCTTGCTGGAGCTCGGTGCCCTGGCCGAGACGGAGCCGGGTACCCGGATCTCTTGGGCCGTGCGCTCGGCTGATGTCAGCCGGGTTTACGGCGGGGAGGACCGTGACGAGCTGGCCGCCCGGGGTGCGTTGGGCACCCGGCTGCGCCGGCTCGTGGAGTCCGGGGTGATCGAGGTGCACACCTCCTTCACCATCACCGGCTTCAGCACGACCGACGACGGGCTGGCCGTGTCGGCCACCACCCCCACCGGGGAGCAGCAGCTGGAGGTGGATCTGCTGGTGCCGGCCACCGGGTTCCGCCCCGACCTGGGGATGCTCGCCGAGCTGCGCCTGGACCTGGACCCGGCCGTGGACGCCCCGCGCCAGCTGGGGCCGTTGATCGACCCGGAGTTCCACTCCTGTGGGTCCGTCACCCCGCACGGGGAGAAGATGCTGGCCCACCCGGAAGCCGGGTTCTACATCGTGGGCATGAAGTCCTACGGGCGCGCCCCGACCTTCCTGATGGCCACCGGCTACGAGCAGGTCCGCTCCATCGCCGCCGCCCTGGCCGGGGACCGGGCCGCGGCCGATGACGTGCAGCTGGTCCTGCCGGAGACCGGGGTGTGCTCCACCGACCTCGGCGGCTCCTGCGACCTCCCGGCTCCGGGGTCTGCTGACAACAGCACCGAGGATCAGGGCTGTTGCGCCCCGGCCGTGGCGCAGGAGCCGGCCGATGCCTGCTGCTCCGGGCCCCAGCTGGTCACCATCGGGGCCGCCCCGGTTTCCGTCCGCTCGTCCTGCTGCTGACCTACCCACCGCAAGGAACCAGGAGTCGCCATGACCGAGTCCACCTCCATCCCCGGATCCACCTCTGAGCTGGATACCCACGTCCTGCAGCGCACCGCCGCCCACCTGGCCGTGCGCTACGAAGGGATCTTCTCGCCGGAGACGGTTGAGCGCTACGTCTTCGAGTCCTACGCGACGCTGTCGCGTACCGCGCGGATCCGCACCTACCTGGCGGCCACCGCCGGGCACTTCGCTGATGACCGTCTGCGGGCGCTGGCTCAGTCCCAGGGCAAGATCGACAAGCCGGTCGCGCAGGTGCTGTTCGTGTGCGTGCACAACATCGGCCGCTCCCAGATCGCCGCGGCCTTGCTGGCCCACCACGCCGGGAATGGAGTGGAGGTCCGCTCCGCCGGGTCCCTGCCCGGAGCCGAAGTCCACCCGCTGGTGGTCGAAGCCCTCAAGGAGCGCGGGATCGACCTGACGGGTGCCTTCCCGAAGCCGCTGACCGACGACGTGGTGCGCGCGGCGGACTATGTGATCACGATGGGCTGCGGGGACGCCTGCCCGGTGTATCCGGGCAAGCGCTACCTGGACTGGGGCATCGCCGACCCCTCCCAGGAGACCCTGGAGGGCGTGCGGGAGATCGTCGAGGCCATCGACACCCGGGTCCAGGCCCTGTGGGACCAGATCCGCAGCTGAGCACACCACCCGGGGTTCGGCCCCACCCCGACCCGTCGGGGCGGGGCCGAACCCGGGTGGAAAGCGAAACCAATGGGAGGCTGAGCATCATGGGACACCGGGTGGATGTGGTGATCATCGGCGGCGGCCAGGCCGGGCTGGCCGTGGGCTGGTATCTGCGCCGCCGCACGGACCTGTCCTTCGTGATCCTCGACGACCAGGACATCCCCGGCGGGGCCTGGCGGCACACCTGGCCCTCGTTGCGGCTGTTCTCCCCGGCTTCCTATTCCTCCCTGCCGGGCCGGCTCATGCCTTCCACCGGGGCGGACAACCCGGATGCGGCCCATGTCATCGACTACCTCACCGGCTACGAAACCCGCTACGAGTTGCCGGTCCGCCGGTCGGTGCACGTGAGCGCGGTGCACCGTGACGACGAGGGCTTCCGTGTGCAGACCACCACCGCAGACACCTGGTCTGCCCGGGCGGTGGTCAGTGCGACCGGGACCTGGTCCCAGCCCTTCTGGCCCACCGTCCCCGGCCAACGAGCGTTCACCGGGACCCAGGTGCACAGCGCCCACTACGGTGGGCCGGCAGCGTATGCGGGAAAGCGGGTGGTGGTAGTGGGCGGGGCGAACTCCGGGGCCCAGATCGCCGCGGAGATCGCCGAGGTCGCCCAGCTGACCTGGTGCCTCAAGGGCGAGCCGCACTGGTTGCCCGATGAGGTCGACGGCCGGGAGCTCTTCCGCGTGGCCACCGAACGATCCCGGGCCCTGGCCGCCGGGTTGCCGGACCCCGGCGGGGTCGCGGCGCTGGGCAACATCGTCGTGGTGCCCCCGGTCAAGCGCGCCCGCGACGCCGGACTGCTACGGCCCACCCCGATGTTCGACCGCTTCACGCCCACCGGCGTTACCTGGGCCGACGGGCGGGAGCAGGAGGTGGACGCGGTGATCTGGTGCACCGGTTTCCGCCCCGCCCTGCGCCACCTGCGGCCCCTGCAGGTGCGCGAGGCCGATGGGACGATCCGCACCGACGGGACCGCCTCGGTGCAGGTGCCGGGGCTGTATCTGGTGGGCTACGGGGACTGGACCGGGCCCGGCTCGGCCACCCTCATCGGGGTCGGCCCCGCCGCCAAGGCGACCGCCGCCGCCCTCCAACACCAGCTGGCCACCCCGACGCCGGTGCCCGCCCACTGACCCCCGGCA
>NZ_JABFAW010000009.1:6593-31732 GCF_017168375.1 Kocuria sp. KRD140 | reverse complement strand
AGCCTGACGGGGTGACGCCAGCTTCCCCACCACCGGCCATGGACCGCCTGCGGATCACCCGAGCGCGCATCGCGGTGTCCCTGCTGTTCCTCACCAACGGCGCGATCTTCTCCAACCTGTTGCCCCGCTTGCCCGAGATCAAGGACATGTACGACCTGTCCAACGCCCTGTACGGGTTCGCGCTAGTCGCGTTCCCCATCGGAGGTGTGGTGGCGGGCCCCCTGCCAGCCCCCATCCTGCGGAGGTTCGGAACGGCGCGCGTCGCCGTGGTGGGTTCGATCCTGCTCGCCACCGCGGTGTTCGTGGCCGGATCCGTTCCCCTCGTGGCCATGTTCTGGATCGGATTGTTCGTCGCGGGCATGCTGGACGCCCTCGTGGACACAGCGCAGAACGCGCAAGGACTGCGAGTACAACGCCTCGCCGGAACCTCCATCATCAACTCCATGCACGCCCTGTGGAGCGTGGGTGCCGTGATCGGCGGCCTCATGGGCACCGCCGCCGCGGCCATGAACCTACCCCTGCCTTGGCACTTCCTGATCAGCGGTGTCATCTTCGCGGCCGTGGCGGCCTTCGCCATGCGCTGGGCCGTCCCCGACGACCACGCGGAACACGCCGCCACCCAGGCCGAGAACGCCCCCCTGGACACCGCCGGGATGCCCAAGCTCCCGCGTAGCGCGGGAGTGGCCGCGCTCGCGCTGCTGCCGATCGCCGTCGTCGCCATGTCCGGGGTGCTCGTGGAAGACGTGGGCTCCAACTGGTCCGCCGTCTACCTGCGGGACGCCCTGGGCGCACCCGTGGGCATGGTGGGGCTCGGCTACGTCAGCCTGGTGGGCGCGCAGTTCGTGGGTCGCCTTTTGGGGGACAGGCTGATCGACGCGTTGGGCGCCGTGCTGGTCACGCGCATCGGGGGCGCACTGATCTTCGTGGGCCTGGGCGCCGTGGCGCTCGCGCCGACACCGTGGGTGGCCCTAGCTGGGTTCGCCCTCGCGGGTTTTGGCTGCGCGACCATGGTCCCCAACGCCTATGCCGCCGCAGACCGCGCCCCCGGCCTGAAACCCGGCACGGGACTCACCCTGGTGAGCTGGTGCATGCGCATCGTGTTCGTGCTCTCGCCCCCGCTGATCGGCCTCTTCGCCGATGCCACCGGGTTGCGGACCGCGCTGTTCGTCTTCCCGCTCATGGGCCTGTTCGCGTTCCTCTTCGCGGGCGCCCTGCGGGTGCGTGCCCGGCGTTGAAACCTCCTAGTCGGCGAAAGGTCAGTACCCGTACGATCGGAGCATGACTTCCACCGCGGGACGCACCCGCCCCGACCAAGTCCTCTCCTTCCTGCGCTCGGGCTACCTCTTTGCCTCGCGCGTACGACGTCGCACGGGCGTCTCCCCGGAGTCCGGCGCCCCGGTGAGCATGAACCTGCTGGGCAAGCGCTCGGTCCTGGTGCGCGGGGAAGAAGGGGTGGACCTCTTCTACGACACCTCCCGCATGAAGCGCGACGGCGCCATGCCCCTGTTCATCCGCGGCCCGCTCTTCGGGTCGGGTGCCGTCCACGCCCTGGACGGGGACGCCCACGCCGCACGTAAGAACCAGATGGCGGACATGGCCTACGAGGACGAGCGGGTGGCCCAGTACAAGCCGTTCGTGGCCGAGGAACTCGAGATGCTCATCCGTGAATGGACCTCCCCCGGCAACGTCTACGACGGCACGGCCCTGGCCTTCGGCCGTGCATCCTTCCGCTGGGCCGGGATCCCGTGGAGCCGCCAGGAGATGGACCGGCAGGCCCGCCGCATGAGCCGTCTGCTGGACACCTTTGGGCGCCCCGCCACGCACCCGATCTCATGGTTCGAGCGCTTTCGCCTGGATCGCACGTTCACGCAGCTGATCCACGGGGTGCGTTCGGGCACCGTGGCCGCCGACCCGGATTCGGTGCTCGCCCACATGGCGCGTCTCGTGGACGAGAACGGTGGCCTCGTGGACGAGAAGACCGCCGCGGTGGAGTTGCAGAACCTCACCCGCCCCAACGTGGCGGTGGCTCGCTTCGCGGCCTTCGCCGGGGCAGCACTCGTGGAGCACCCGGAATGGGCCGCCCGTATCCACGAGGCGTCCCAGGCACGGGGTGGTTCTCTGCTCGACATCCCGGAGGCCGTGGCCTTCGCTCAGGAGGTCCGCCGCGTCTACCCGTTCGTCCCGATGCTCCCCGCCGAGGCCACCGCGGACACTGAGATCAAGGGCTGCCCCATCCACAAGGGTCAGCGCGTGCTGATCGACATCCTGGGCACCAACAACGATCCCGCCTCGTGGGAGCGCGCCGGCACCTTCGACCCCGAACGCTTCATGGGGGTCGACGACGCCGAGGCCATCCGCACGTTCATCCCCCAGGGCGGTGCCGAGGTCCGTACGGGCCACCGCTGCCCCGGTGAGAAGATCGCGGTGACATCCCTGTCCGCGGCCGTGGTGGCACTGGCCCGCCCGAACGTGGAACTGGGCACCGACCCGGACGACCTCACGTTCTCGTGGACCCACATGCTGACCCGCCCCGCTACGGGCATGCGGGTGCGTGCCGCCCACTGATCCACCCGAGCGACCCGAAGGGCCACCCCGCGTGCGAGCGGGGTGACCCTTCGGGTAAGCACCTCTATGTCCGGAACACCGGGGTGTCGCCCGCCGCTGTGGGCGGGATCGCCGGTCCACGGGTACCCGCCGCCGTTACGGGCGGGAGGTGGAACCCCGATCCTCACCCGTCCTTGGCAGAGGGAGCCGGGGGCTGGTACGGCGGGGCATCGGCCACCAGCTTCTGCAGCGTGGTCAGCTCGGCCGTGGCCGCCGCGGTGAGTTTCTTGTCCGCCGGTTTCGCCGACGCCGCCGCCACCGCGTGCTGGGTCTTGTTCAGCTGCGCGGTGAACGACGGATCCGCGGCGGCCAGCTTGGAACCCGTGAGCCGCTGGGACAGCAAGGTCAACTGGGTGTTCAGTTGCGTGGCGGGTCCGAACTGCTGAGCCGGGGTCAGCACCAACTGCGTGGCCAGCAGGTGCTGCGTGCGCTGCTGCACCTGCTCCAGCGTGGTCAGCTGATCCACGGGCGCGGTGTAGGGATCCAGACCGGGCACGTTCGGCTGAGGGTTGGGATCCTTGCCCGGCTCGGTGTGCCCCGGTGGCTTGGGGCGCCCGGACGTCGACGGATTCGGGGTGGGCAGGGTCTTCCCCGGATCACTCGGGGTGCCCGTGGGGTCACCGGACTTCGACGGGGTCGGCGTAGGACTCGGAGTCGGGGAGCCGCTCGGGTTGAGCTTCTGCTTGCCCGGATCGCTCGGGGTGCCCGCGGGGCCACCGGACTTCGACGGGGTCGGCGTAGGACTCGGAGTCGGGGAGCCGCTCGGGTCAAGCTTCTGCTTGCCCGGATCGCTCGGCTTACCCGCGGAACCACCGGACTTCGACGGGATCGGCGTGGAAGTCTTGTCCCCCGACTTCTTAGCGCCGAAGTCGTGTCCTCCCGGTGTCGCCCGGCCCGGGGTCTGCTCGGGCCTGCCCGGCGTGGATGCTCCGGACGGGGTCGTGTTCGGGCGCGGCGTCGTCGTCGACCCTGACTCGTGAGCGGGCCCCTTCTTGGCAGGTGCCTTCGTGGCCGGCGCAGCCTGGGGCGCGGACTTCTTGGCGTCGTTCCCGGCCTTTTCGCCGGACGCATGCTTCGCGGCGGCCGGTTTTCCGGAGTTCGACGACGCCGCTGCCGGCTGCGGGGTCTTCCTGCCGAGTGCCATCACGCGTTCGTGATCTGCGTCGGGAACGTCGGCCGGTGCGGGACCGGAATCGGTACCGGGTTCCGCGTGCGGATCCACGGGAGGCTGCATCGCGGCCTGATCCTGCGTGGAATACGGCGCGCGCGACGCGGGGATGACACCCTTGCCGGTCTCCCAGTCGAAGGACTCCGGATCCGCGACCTTGCCGCGCACCCAGATCTCGAAGTGCAGGTGGGGACCGGTGACACGCAGACCCGTCTGCCCCACGGTGCCCAGTTGTTCGGAGGCGCGCAGGGTGTCCCCCACGCGCACCATGACGTCCTTGAGGTGATTGTACGTGGTCTTGATGCCGTCCGCGTGCGTGACCTCCACCCGGTTGCCACCCCACACGTCCCAGAAGACCGCTGTGACGGTGCCGTCCAGGGCGGCTACCACGGGTGTGCCCTCCGGTACGGAGATGTCCGTGCCGTTGTGGAAGTCCTTCTGCTTGGTGTCCGGGGCGATCCGCCATCCGAAGCGGCCACCGTCCAGCACGACCACCGGTTGGGCCGGGGCGATGATGGTGTTGACGGGCAGCTCACCCTCGAAGGTCGCCGGAGCGCGCGTGCTCGGTGCCACGGGGGACGTGTCACCCGCGCCGCTCCCGGAGCCGCTCGAGCCTGAACCGCTTCCGGATCCGGCAGCGCCCGCGCCTCCGGCTCCGGAGGCGCGGGGACCGGAACCCCCGGGAGCGATCTCCACCGCATTGCGGACGAACGTGCCCGGGGCGGTCACCGGAACGTCGTGGGACGCGGCGATCGCCGCCTGGTCCGGCACCACGGCGAACAGGGAGGCCTGAGCCGGCCGCGCGGCGTCGTCGTCGGGAGCGGGAACGCCCGGGCGCTGGGGGCCTTGCGCGTCGTGAGCCATGGCTGGCTGCCAGGGGGCGGTTTCGGTGCCATTGCTGAGCGCAACGCTCACGGCCACGAGCATGGAGAAGGACGTGAAGGCGGTCAGCGCCATGGACGGCTTCCTGGCCGCCGCGGCGCGTGAGCGTGAACGAGTCATGAGGCGATCGTGTCTCCCGGGATGGACTTCGGCACCGTTAGCCCGCGGCCCGATAGTCAGTACAGCCAGTGTAGGTGAACCGGGGGTGTCCATGTAGTTGCATGAAGACTAAGATCCCCGCGTGTTCAGTACTTCCCGGACCAGCCGTGCTCGACCAGCCCGCGGACGTAGGCGGCCTGCCCCACGTGCTGGGCGGCGTCGTCGATCGCGGACACGATCCGCACACCCCGCGTGACGGGAGGGTCCCAAGAATCGTCGATGACCTCGTCCAGCTCGGCATCCGAGAGGGAGCGCACGTACTCGGCCGTGGTGTCCGTGACGGCTTCGAGGTAGCCCAGCAGCAACTCGGGGCCGTCCACGCGCACGCTCGCCACCGCCTGCGGATCGTCCCCGAAGCCGAAGTCCTCACACGGGCGGTCCAGCCCGAACCTCTCGCACCACCCGCCGGAACGCCACACCTGTTCCGCTCCGCGCAGCTCCGCGACCTGGGCGTCCTGCTGCCGCGCCGCATGCCACACGAGCCAGGACATGGAGTTCAGTTCGCCGCGCGGCATCTCGTTGAGGGTGTCCGCGGAGGCCCCCTCCACGGCGGCCCGCGCCGCCTCCAGGGGCCGCTGCGCGGCGTCCGCGATCAGTTCCAGTGCGCTCATGCCCGCGCCTCACTTCCTCGTGCCGACGATCCACGTCGCCCGCCCGGTCCGGTGACTTCCGATCCGACGACGCCGCTCCCTGTCACTCTACGGGTGCCCCGTCGGATCCGGGAGGGGTTCGCCGAGCAACAGGACGGTCCAGACAAGGGTCAGAAGCGGTTGCATCAGCTGCAGTTGACTCGCCCTGGCGATGCCCATCAGCGCCATGCCGCGATACCAGACCACGAATCCCAGGAACTGGGAGGCCGCCGCGATGTACAGCAGCCCCGCGACACCGCGCGCGGAGAGGTGGACGGGTTCCATGGGCACAGCAACGATCGTCACGACCAGGTTCGCGGGAGCGGCCAGAAGCACACCCCATGCGATCAGGTGCCAGCCGGGGATGCGGGAGGACAATCTCCCGCCCTCCGCGTAGCCCGCGGCGCACACCACGAGGGCGGCCACGAGATAGAGATCCCCGATGCCGGGTGCCCCATTGCTCTGCAACAGGGCGAATCCCACGACCCCCGCCCCTCACGTGGCGGCCACACACCAGAGCGCCCACGAGGGCCGGTTCCCGGTGCGCAGCGTGGAGATGACGGCGGTAGCCATGGGTAGGGCACCGATGACCACCGCGGAGTGCGAAGCGGACGTGGTCTGCAGCGCCAGAGTGGTCAGCAAGGGGAAGCGCAGGGCGCAGCCGAGTGCCACCGCGGTGATCCCCACCCATTTCCCCGCTCGGGCCGCCCGCACGCTGTCACGATACCGCCGGGATTACCAGCGTGCGGGCGGCCCGAGCGGGGAAGGGGCGCGTGCGGCGTCGTCGTAGAATCGAGCGGGTGGAATGCGGATATTACGATCGGGACCTGTGCCGATCCTGCACGGTGATCGAGGTACCCTACGCGCGGCAGCTCGCTCGCAAACAACAGCTCGTGCGCGACCTCGTGGACTCACACGGTGAGCCGCGGTGGCTCGAGCCGGTCGCGTCCGTGGAGGCGGGGTTCCGCAACAAGGCCAAGATGGTCGTGGCCGGGAAGGTCGGCGCACCGACCCTAGGCATCCTGGACCGCGGGGGCCGTGGGATCGACCTGCGCGACTGCCCGCTCTACCCCGAACCCGTGACGCGCGCGATCCACGCGCTCGCCGAGTTCATCGCGAGGGTGCGGCTGTTGCCGTACGACGTGGCCAAGCGGCGCGGCGAGCTCAAACACCTGATCGTCACGGGGAACCCGGACGGGCGGCTCATGATCCGGTTCGTGCTGCGCAGCACCGGGCAGCTGGCCAAGATCCGGGACAACACGGATCTGCTGCGCGAGCTCGTGCCGCACGCGGACGTGCTCTCCGTGAACATCCAGCCCGAGCACAAGGCCGTGATCGAGGGCGCCGAGGAGATCCTGCTCTCGCGGCAGGGCGAGCTGATCATGCCGGTCAACGGCATCGACCTGCGAGTCCGGCCGCGCTCGTTCTTCCAGACGAACACACGGGTCACGGAGCAGCTGTACCGCCAGGTCGCGGACTGGGTGGACGCCGTGGACCCGGCGAGCGTGTGGGACCTGTACTGCGGGGTCGGGGGTTTCGCGCTGCATGTCGCCGCTCCCACACGCGAGGTCGTGGGCACCGAGATCTCCGCCGAGGCCGTGGCCTCCGCCCGGGACACCGCCCGCGCCATGGGGCTACCGGATGAGGGTCCGGGTTCCGTGCGTTTCCTCGCCGACGACGCCGCCGCGACCCCCGCGGATCTGCCCGGCACCCCGGAGCTCGCGATCGTCAACCCGCCCCGCCGCGGGCTGGAAGCGTCCCTGTGCGCGTGGCTCGAGAACTCATCGGTGGGGCACGTCGTGTACTCGTCGTGCAACGCCACGACGCTCGCGCGGGACCTGGGCCGGATGCCGTCCTTGCGGCCCGTGGAAGCACGACTGCTGGACATGTTTCCCCACACCGGACACTACGAGGTCGCGGTCCTGCTGCGCAGGGGGTGAGGGGCGGGACTACCGGTTCGGCGCCGTCGTCCCGGGTCGCGGACGGGCACGCGCATCGAAGAAGCGTCCCGGGGTGCCCTGTCGAGCACCCTGGGACGCTTCGGATGCTTGCCGCGAAGGCGTGGACTACGAGTTCGCCGCCGCGATGGCCCGCAGCTTGGTCACTGCCTCGTTCACCATGTCCGGCACGGACTGATCGATGTCGAGCTTGTAGCCGCCCTCCTCCTGCGCGAGCGGCTCGAGGGTGTCCAGCTGGGACTGCAACAGCGTGGCCGGCATGAAGTGCCCGCTGCGGCCCTCGATCCGCCGGGTCAGCACCGCCACGGACCCGTCCAGGTGCAGGAACAACGCCGACGGCGCTTGCGAGCGGATCCGTTCCCGGTACTTGCGCTTGAGCGCGGAGCACGCGATCACCATGCCCTCGTGCTGTTCACCCCGCTCGTGCAGTGTGCGGCCCACGATCTCGAGCCAGGGCCAGCGGTCGTCGTCGTCGAGCGGCGTGCCCGAGGCCATTTTCTGGACGTTCTCGATGGGGTGCAGGCTGTCCCCGTCGACGAAGTCCACACCCAGCTCGTGGGCCACGAGCGTGCCGATCGTGGTCTTGCCCGACCCCGAGACGCCCATGACCACCACGAGCGGCGCGATGTCCGTGCTCACCCCGCTCACCGGTCGTGCACCGTGCCGTCGGTGAGGCGGTTGTAGGGCAGGTGCGCGGTGGTGTATTCGTACTTCTCCGCCTCATCCTCGTCGATCTCCACGCCCAGGCCCGGGGTGTCGGAGGGGTGCAGCAGACCGTTCTCGAACGTCATGTGCTGACGGAAAACCTGGTTGGTCTTCTCCGAGTGAGGCATGTACTCCTGCAGGCCGAAGTTGTGGATGGCCATGCCCACGTGCAGCTGCGCCGCGAAGCCCACGGGGGAGACGTCCGTGGAGCCGTGGAAGCCGGACTTGACCTGGTACATCGCGGCATAGTCCATGACCTTCTTCAGCGGGGAGATCCCGCCGAAGCGCGTGGACGCGCAGCGCACGTAGTCGATCAGCTGTTCGGAGATCAGGTCCTTGATGTCCCAGATCGTGTTGAAGACCTTGCCGATGGCGAGCGGCTGCGTGGTGTGCTGACGCACCAGCCGCAGGGCCTCCTGGTTCTCCGCCGGGGTGCAGTCCTCGAGCCAGAACAGGTCGTAGGGCTCGAGCGACTTGCCGAGCTTGGCTGCCTGGATGGGAGTCATGCGGTGGTGGCCGTCGTGCAACAGGGGCAGCTCCGGGCCGAACTCGTTGCGCACGGCCTCGAAGACGGACGGAATGTGGCGCAGGTACGGGCGGGTGTCCCAGTTCTCCTCCGCGGGCAGCGCGGCACGCTGTGCCGGCTGGTAGTCGGAGCGCTCGCCGGAGGCCTGCGGCTGGGCGGCCACGCCGTACAGCGCGGTGATCCCCGGGACCGAGGACTGCACGCGGATCGCGGTGTAGCCGTGCTCCTGCTCGGAGCGGATCGAGTCGAAGATCTCCTCGGTGTCCCGCCCGGAGGCGTGGCCGTACGTGGACAGCCCGCGGCGGGAGGCGCCACCGAGCAGCTGGTACACCGGCATGCCGGCCACCTTGCCCTTGATGTCCCACAGGGCCATGTCCACCGCGGCGATCGCGGCCATGGTCACAGGGCCGCGGCGCCAGTAGCCGGAGCGGTACAGGAACTGCCACGTGTCCTCGATGTTTGCCGGGTCGCGGTCGATCAGCAGGGGTGCCACGTGGTCGGACAGGTACGTGGCCACCGCCAGTTCGCGGCCGTTGAGGGTCGCGTCACCGATCCCGGTGACACCCTCGTCGGTCGTGAGCTTGAGCGTCACGAAGTTGCGTGAGGGACTGGTGACGATGACCTTGGCTTCGGTGATCTTCATGGTGTTTCCTCTCTGGAACGGTGGGCCCGCTCGATTATGGCGGATCAGCGTGTGGACGGGCCGGACCCGTCGCCGCGCTCGGACGGCACGGACGGGCCCTGGGTGGTCATGGGGTGGGAATCCCGGGCCGTGGGGCCGGGGCGGTCGGTGCGGGCCCCCGCGGGAGCCGGGACCTCACCGGGGTGCAGCTGCTCGTGGCGCAGCGAACGGTTGGCCTCGATGGACTTCATGATGTCCTTGAACTTTGCCTCCGTGAGCGGGTAGCCGGCCATGATGAGCATGACGATCAGGAAGATCACCGCGGGGATCAACCCGCCCGCGACCGCCATGCCGTTCACGGTGTCCGGGCTCTGCTGCGGGGCGTGCTGGTCGAACGCCACGACCACGAGCGGCAGGGCGCGCTCGGCGAGGGAGCGTTCCTCGTGGAGCAGTCCACGAGTCTGCATTAGCTGGGCATCAATCCGGTGATCGTTCTGCTGCGCAGCGCCATGTACGTCTCACCCATCGAGCTCGCGGTGTGGTGGGTCGCGTTCTCCCTGGTCGTGGTGCCCAGGGAACATCGCTCCGGGTGGCGGCGCGTGTTCGCCGGCTTCGTGATCGGGCACGTGGGTGCCACCGTGTCCACCGCGGCACTGCAGATGTGGGAGGCCCAGGCCTTCCCGAATCCCGACCTGATCCCGGAACGGATCGACGTGGGCGCGAGCTACGGGTTCTTCGCGTTCGCCGCGCTGGCCACCTATCACGGTCCCGCGCGCCGCAGGCTCCTGTGGGCCGCGGGGCTCGTGGCCGCGGCGGCCGGGGGAATGGTCCTGGATTTCGGATGGACGGCCATCGGGCACGCGATCGCGGTGCTGCTGGGTTTCGCGTGCTACCGACTCGTGAATCCCGACGCCGCCGTGCACCACGAGGCGCGCGTCCGGGCTCGGCGGCTGTACGAGATGGAGCACTGATCCGGCACGGGCCTCGGTCCCGTGGGTTCGGATCGGCAGAGTTGGACCGCGCTACGGATTGCGACGGCGCAGCAGAGTTCGACGACGCTGCGGAGCCACTCGTCCCGGTTGCCCGAGTGACGTGCGACACTTAGTATGCAGCTTGTATCTATGCAACCCGCGGACTGATCGCCGCGGGTTGCCGCTCGCCCCACACCCCGGGGCACGCGGCCGTGCCAGCGGGTACGGAACCGGCCGGAGCGACGTCGAACAGGGAGCACCATGGCGTACAACGCGGCCGAGCGCGCGTACGAGCACGTCAAGGCCAGGATCCTCACGGGGGAGCTGGACGGGCACATGTTGTCCGAGGGCGTCTTCGCCACGGAGCTGGGGGTCTCCCGGACTCCGGTCCGTGAGGCGTTCCTGCGGCTCCAGGTGGAGGGGCTCATGCGGCTCTACCCCAAGCGTGGTGCGCTCGTGGTGCCGGTGGGCCCGCACGAGTCCCGCGAGGTGCTCGCTGCGCGGCGGGTCGTGGAATGCGCGAGCGTGAAGGAGGCGATCGGGGATCCCGATCTGCCCGACACCCTCGCCGACCTCCTGGAACAGCAGCGAAAGGCTGCGGGCACGCCGCGATTCGGTGAGCTGGATGCCGCGTTCCACACCGCTCTCGTGGAGGCCGCGGGCAACAGTCTGTTGAGCGGTTTCTACCAGGGGTTGCGGGACCGGCAGATCCGGTTGATCGCCACCGCGGTGCGCACGGCCCAGGAGCGGTCTGACGAGATCCTGGCGCAGCACGCGGAGATCGTGGCGGGCGTTCGGGAAAAAGATACGGAACGGGTGGAAGCCCTGTTGGCGGAGCATTTGCAGCGCGTGTACGAAGGGATCGTGTCATGAGTGTGAAACCCTGGATGAGGGTCAGTTCGGCGCTGTTGGCGGTGGCGTGGGGTGGCAACGAGTTCACCCCGTTGCTCGTCATGTACCGCACGGTGGAGGGGTACGAACAGGTGGCCGTGGACATGCTCCTGGCCGCGTACGTCCTGGGGATCGTGCCGGCCCTGTTGATCGGCGGGCCGTTGTCCGATCGGCACGGGCGGCGGGCACTGATGATCCCCGCGCCCATCCTCGCGATGGTGGGCAGCATCCTGTTGGCCCTGGGGGCCGGGAGTCTGGTGCTGCTTTTCGTGGGCCGGGTCTTCTCCGGGCTGGCCCTGGGACTGGGCATGGCCGTGGGGACCTCGTGGATCAAGGAGCTCTCCGATCGGCCGTACGAGGAGCACCCGGAGCGGGTCTCGGGCGCTCGCAGGGCGTCCCTGTCGCTCACGGCCGGTTTCGCCCTGGGTGCCGTGATCGCAGCGACGCTCGCCCAGTTCGCCCCGCTGCAAACCGTGTTGCCGTACGTGATCAACCTCTTGATCTGTCTGCCCGCGGTCCTGCTGGTCGCGGGAGCACCCGAGACCCGCTACGCAAGCGCACCGCACGGCTCCCTCCTGTCCGATCTGAAGATCCCGGCCACGCGTCAGCACCGGTTCTGGTTCGTGGTGGCGCCGTCCGCGCCCTGGGTGTTCGGATGCGCGGCGTCCTCGTACGCGATACTCCCGGCGCTCATGGCGGACGTCGTGGGCCCGGACTACGGCATCGCGTTCTCGGGGCTCATGTGCCTGGTGGGCCTGGGCTGCGGGTTCTTCATCCAGCCCCTGGGCCGTCATCTGGACCGGGACGGTTCCATCCGTTCGCTCGCCGTGGGCATGGTCGCGGTGATCCTGGGCATGCTCACCGGGGTGGCCGCCGCCTCGACCCTGAACATCCTGGTGGTCCTCGCGGCCTCCGGGGTCCTGGGTTGCGGCTACGGGCTCGTGCTGGTCTCCGGGTTGCAGGAGGTCCAACGCATCGCCCGCCCGGACGACCTCGCGGGACTCACCGCGGTCTTCTACTCCCTGACCTACATGGGCTTCTTCGTGCCCATGGTCCTCGCACTGATCGCCCGGTTCACGTCCTACCCGTGGCTGTTCGCCTCCGGTGCCGTGATCGCGGCCCTGTGCCTGGGCGTCATGGCCTACGGGCGGCGGCACGAGGTGCGCGACCTGGACGCGCTCGAGGCGGCGGCCGCGCGGTAGCAGGGGCAGCGGCGTCGTCGTCCCGTGACGAATGCGCCCGTACGGCGGGTGATGCCGGGTCGTCGCGGGGCGGCCGTGCTCAGCCGAGGACCAGGGTCGCCGCGCCGCGCAACAGGACGACGACGCCGCCCGCGGCCGCGAGCGCCATGGCCAGTTTCTGCGCGGTCGCCTTGGTGAGGTGGCGGGACAGCCAGGTCCCCACCGCGATCCCGGCCAGGACCGTGAGCACGAGCGCGCCCACGGCCGCGAGCGCGGGGACGGGCAGGGCGAAGTGCACCCCGGCCGCGAGTTTGGAGACCACCGACAAGGCCCCCATGGACATGAATACGGGCTGCATCGTGGCCGCGAACCGGTGTTGGTCCCAGCGGGTCACGCGCGAGTAGATCACCATGGCGAGGGCCGCCACACCCGCGGTGGAGTTGAAGAATCCCCCGATCACCCCGGCCGGGACCATGGCCTTGCGGCGGGAGAGCTCGGGGGTCGCGGGGGAGAAGCGCGTGACCGCGAGGCCCGCGAGCACCACCGCACCCACGGCCACCTGCAGCCACGCGCTCGGCACCCAGCGCACCACGAGCGCTCCGGCCACGATCCCGGGCACGGCGGACGCGACCAGCACCGCCGCGTGCCGCCATTCCACGAATCGGCGCACGGACAGGGTGATCAGGAAACCGGAGCACGTGGTGGCCGCGTTCGTCGCGAGGACTCCCGGGCCGGGACCCATGATCAGGGACAGCACCGGTGCCACCACGAGGCCCACCCCGGTGCCGGACACCCGTTGCAGGACGGTACCCACGAGCACGGCGAGCAGGGCGGCGATGAGGATCAACATGGGCGGCTTCCGGTGAGCGGGGTCGGTGGTTCGAGGGTATCCGTGTGTGCGCCGCCGGGTGGCACCGCGTGGGATCCGTGGCGCATGTCATGGGTGCTGCACCCGGGACATGGGTCGCGACCTGGGGATGACGGTAGGAGGATAGGGGCATGAACTTTTTCCGCGGCATCGTCCGGGCCCAAGGCCAGATCTTCCTGCAGGCCGGATGGGGCCCCGCGGTGTTCGCGCTCGCCGCCATGACGGTGGCGTCCGCGTGGTTCGCGCTCGCCGCCATGACGGTGGCGTCCGCGTGGTTCGCGCTCGCCGCGCTCGCGGGGGCGGCGGTCCAGGCAGGGTGTGCGCTGGCGCTCGCCGGGTGGGACGACGCGCGGGGCCTGCACCGTCTCCGGGAGGGCGGGACCCGGGCCCCGAGTGGCATCCCGGGACCCGATCCCGAGAGCTCACGGGTCGGTGCGAGGGCCTTGGCCCGGAGCCGAGCCGGGGTGATCCCCGCAGAGGTAGACCAGGGATTGCACGGGTTCAACGGTGCCCTGACGGGGTGTGCCGCGGTGCTCGCGTGCGGGCCCGGGATCCCCGCGGCGTTATGGACCCTCGCGGGTTCGGCGGTCTGCGCGCTGATCGTGTGGGGCGCACCCAAGCTCTCGTGGCCCGAATCCCTTCCGCTGCTCACGGGGCCGTTCTGCCTGGTCAACAGCATCGCGGTGGCCGTAGCGGTCCCGTTCGAACGGACCCAGGGAGCCGTGGTGCCCCTGGGCTCCCCCGTGCACGACGTACTCGCCGGGGCCGTGCGGGGAGCGCACCAGGTAATCCTGGGCGGTTCCGTGCTGGGCGGGCTGTTGGTGCTCGCGGGGATGTTCGCCGCCGGGTGGCGGGCCGGTGTGTGGGCGGCGGCCGGGACCCTGGTGGGCACGCTCGCCGGGTTCGTGGGGATCGGGCAGGGCCCCGCCGCATCCGGGTTGCTGGGCTACGGCGCGATGCTCGTGACCGTGGCGCTCGGTGTCGCGTTCCCCGCGCGGGGGTCCCGCATCCTGCGGATCGGGGTGCCCGTCCTGGCCGCCGCGCTCACCGTGCCGCTGTGGTGGGTCATCACGGCCGTGGGGGTCGCGCCGTACACGTGGCCCTTCGTACTCGTCACGTGGACCGTTCTGGCGCTACGCTCCCGTCAGTGGAGGGCGGGGGAGGCCCGCCACGACGAGCGGTGAACCAGGGCGAAGATGCCCCACACCGCGAGCAGCCCCGCGATCAACAACAGTCCCGCGTGGCCCAGGTCCACGGAGGCCAGGAAAGTGGTGAGCGGATCGTTCAGGTCGAACGCGGTGTTGAGCACCGCGCCCACCGTGATGAAGGCGATGAACAGGGCGGAGACCGCGGAGATGCCCGTGATCACCGCGTTGAACCCGAGTTTGCGCACGGGATCGCGCCACGTGGAGCCGTACATGCGCAGCACGGCCAGTCCGTTGAGGGAATCGCACAGACACATGCCTGCGGCAAAGAAGAACGGCAGGGAGATCAGGGTCCACGTGGACACCCCTGCCACGGACGCGGACGCCGTGATGATCAACAGGGACACGGTGCTCGCGGTGTCGAAACCCAGACCGAAGAGGAAACCGAGCACGTAGATGTTGCGCGGGCTCTTGACCCGCTGCAGCGGCCGGTCCAGGACGCGGGCGATCAACCCCTGGGACCGCATGTCCTCCTCCGTGATCCGCTGCCCGTCCGCCACCGCGCGCCGCAGCCGCCACGACCGCACGCTCGCGGTGGCGTTGTACGTTCCCAGCACCAGCAGGAAGACCCCGGACACCGTGCCACCGATGATCCCCAGCGCGGTGTTCGCGGTGGTGCCCTCCTCGATGAACGAGGACACGAACGTGGCCCCGAGCACCACCAGGACTCCCGCGAGGATCACGACCGAGCTGTGCCCCAGGCTGAACGCGAGACCCACGCTCGCCGGTTGCTTGCCCTGGGAGATGAACCGGCGGGTCGAGTTGTCGATCGCGGCGATGTGGTCCCAGTCGTAACTGTGCTTCACCCCCGTGAGGTAGCACGTGACCACCAGTCCGATGGACAAGGGAACGGAACTCTCCAGGGCCCCGGCACCCAACATGCCCAGCGCGAGGACATGCAGCAGCACCACCGCGCCCAGGGTCGCGAGCACCCGGGAGCGCAGACTCCACTCACTCACTGCCGTGCGGGTCACCGCCGTACTTCCACCGGTGCGCGTCATCTCTACCTCCAACGGACGTCAGTACTTCCTCAGGTTCACGGGCCCCTGGTCGAAGAACCGTTCGCGAACCACGGCCACCGCGGCCAGGATCAGCTCGTCGATCTCCTGCGTCGAGTTGCCCAGCACACGCAACGCGAACCCGGGCACGGCCAGGGCGGAGGCGCCGCCACGGAGGTGCCCCGCGTGCTCGGTGAGCAGCGCGCGGACGGCTGCCAGAGCGGCGTCGTTCACGCGGGGATCCAGGACCAGCAGCGAACCCACGTGGCTGAACCCCTCAAACGAGCCCACACCGCCAAACCCCGGCTCATCCCCGGAGGGTTCCAGGCGGATGTTGTCGAGCGCCACGGGGCGCCCGGACATCCGCACCTCGGCGCGCAACCGGACACTGTCGTAGCGGAACGGCTCGCCCGTGGGGGACCAGCCGGGCGTGACGACCTCCGCGAGCACCAGGGTCGCGGACGGGTCCATGTCCACGAGCGTGTGCTGCCGGTAGCGCGAGTCCCGGTAGGCGATCAATTGGTCCGGCAGGTACTCGAGCCGCGCGCCCGAGCCCAGGCACACCGTCATCTCCTGGGTCGAAAGACCCACGGGGGTGCGGTAGACCTTGGTCGCGGACTGGGTGGTCAGCAGCAGGTCCGCGCCGTCCCCGACCGTGACGGCCACGCGGTAACGGTCACCGTCCAGGTACGCGCCGCCGGGATTGACCACCGTGTAGGTCACCTGCCCACTCGCGTCCAGGTAGTGCGGGCGCAGCACGCGCAGCGCCCCGCGGTGGAACTGGTGGGTCGCCACGGAACGCCCCGGGCGCGCCGTGATTCCCAGTTCCAGTTCACCGCGCCACGTCTCTCGCGCAGTTCCGGGGGACGACGACGCCGCGGTCACCGTGTTCGCCGATGCCGCCACAGTCAGCTTGGTCGCAGCTGTCCCCGCGGTCGTCGACGCCGACTCGGACGCGTCGTCCCGCGTGGCCGTCGGCGCGGCGGAGGCGTGCGTGTCGGTCACCGGTGCGGCTGGGCTCACGCGAGGTCCTGCATGAGGACGTCGTGGCGCAACCACTCGATCACGTGCTCGAGGCCCTCGTCCGTCTTCAGATTGGTGAAGCAGAACGCCTTGTCCCCGCGGAACTGGCGGGAATCGGCCTCCATGACCGTGAGGTCCGCCCCCACGTGCGGCGCCAGGTCCGTCTTGTTGATGATGAACAGATCGGACTTGATCATGCCCTGGCCGGCCTTGCGGGGGATCTTCTCGCCCTGGGCCACGTCGATGATGTAGATCGAGAAGTCCACGAGCTCGGGGCTGAACGTGGCGGAGAGGTTGTCCCCGCCGGATTCCACGAACACGACCTCGAGGTCCGGGTGCTCCTGCTCCAACCGGTCGATCGCCGCCTGGTTCATGGAGGTGTCCTCGCGGATCGCGGTGTGGGGGCACCCGCCGGTCTCGAGTCCCACGATCCTGTCCAGGGGCAGCACGCTGTTGCGGGAGAGGATCTTGGCGTCCTCGATCGTGTAGATGTCGTTGGTGATCGCCGCCATGGAGATGTCCTGGCTCAGCGCCCGGGTGAGGCGTTCGATCAACTGGGTCTTGCCCGCGCCCACCGGTCCGCCGATCCCGATCTTCACTGCCGTCATGTGGTTTATTCCTCCGTACGTTCGGTGGCGCGGTTCAGCTCATGAACATGCGCGCGCGTTGGGTTTCGTGGTGCATCTGGGCGATCTCCAACCCCGGGGAGACCACGCCCAGATCGGACATGTCGAGTGCGGAGATGCGTTCCCACGCGGCCGCGACCCGGGGGCGCAGTGCCCCCAGGGTGCGCTGACCCGCGTTCTGCCCGATGGAGATCCCGCGCACCGCGTTCTGGGTCAGCGAGGTGAGGGTGGAGAACAGGAAGGCCTGCGTGATCGCTGCCGGGGGCACACCGTGGTCCACCCCGATCAGCGCGAACACGATCGCCTGGTGGCCGCGGCACGTCCCCTCCGCCACGAGGCGGGCGTAGCGTTCCAGTCCCGGGCCGGGTAGGGACAGCGTGCCGATCTCGAGCAGCCGGCGTCCCATGGTCAGCCCGGCTTGTCGCACCTGGGCCGGTAGGGCCTGGGCGAACATGAGGGCGTCGAGTCGGACGAGGCCGGCGTCGAAGTCGGAGTCGGGTGCCGTGCCCGCCGAGGCTCCGTTCGCCGTCGTCCCCGCGAACAACTCCGCGGTGAGCCGCACGGCCAGACCGTCCGCGTAGACGAGCTGGTGGTCGAGGAAACGTTCCAGCCAGTCCTGGAAGCTCGCTTGGTCCGACACGGTGCCACGTTCCAGGTAGGTCTCCATGCCGAACGTGTGCGCGAACGCCCCCGTGGGCAGCGCGGAATCGCAGATCTGCAGCAGCGGCAGGAGAGATCCCGCCCAGTCCTGTGCGTCCCCGGTCATTAGTGCGTGTGCTCCGCGTGGCGGAACGGGACCGGCATCACGCGTTCCTGCCGCTCGTACGGCACGCCGTGCTCGTCCAGGTACTGGGTCACCGTGTGGTCGAACTGCACCACCATGACCTCTGCGCCGTATTCGGAGGACGTGTCGAAGAACTGGGCCTGCAGGTGCCGGTTGCCCAGCCCGTGCGCCGTCACGCCCATCTCGGTGATGGTGCGCGGGGCGATCACGAGCACGTCCGTGGCCTCGACGGACACGACGACGACGCCGCGCTCGTCCCGGAGCAGGATGTCCCCGTCCTGGAGGTCGCCGGCCGCGCCGCGCGGACTGTCCAGGCGCAACCCCAGGGTGCGGCCGTGATCCGTGGTCACGCGCTGGATCCGCTTCACGAGTTCGGAACTGGGCAGCACCACCTTCTCCACGTGCAGCCCCTGCCGTTCGGAGGGGGACAGATCGGCCAGGTTGCCCAGGACGCGGTCGACGATCACGAGATCCTCCTTGTCGGGAACGTGTCGGGAATGGTTGGTCGGGGTGCCGGTGCCGGGGCGGCAACGACGGGCCCGTAACGACTGGTTGGCGGCGCCGGGTGCCAGCCGAGCGCCGTCGTCCGCGGATTGCCGGCGGCCGCGTGGGCTCAGAACAGGAAGTACCGCTGGGCCATGGGGAGCACGTCCACGGGCTCGCACGTGACCTTCTCGCCGTCCACGCGCACCTCGTAGGTTTCGGGGTCCACGTCCAGCTCGGGGGTCTCGCCGTTGAACGCGAGGTCGGACTTGCGCAGGGACCGGATGCCGTGGACCGCCTTGACGGTCTTCCGCAGACCGAGCTGCTCCGGGACGCCCGCGTCCACGGCCGCCTGGGACATGAACGTGATGGAGGAGGAGTGCACCGCGGAACCCAACCCGCCGAACGAACCGCGCATGGTCATGGGCTGGGGCGTGGGGATGGACCCGTTGGAATCACCCATGAGGGAGGAGACCACCTGCCCGCCCTTGAACACCATGAACGGTTTGACGCCGAAGAACGCAGGTTCCCACAGCACCAGGTCCGCGAACTTTCCGGCCTCCACACTGCCCACGTAGTCACTCACACCGTGGGCGAGCGCGGGGTTGATCGTGTATTTGGAGATGTAGCGCTTGAGCCGGAAGTTGTCGCCGCGCTCGGTGTCCCCGTCCAGCTTGCCGCGCTGCTTCTTCATCTTGTCCGCGACCTGCCACGTCCGCAGGATCACTTCCCCCACGCGGCCCATGGCCTGGGAGTCGGAGCTCGTGATGGAAAAGATGCCCATGTCCTGCAACACGTCCTCCGCAGCGATCGTCTCCGGGCGGATGCGGGAATCCGCGAACGCCACGTCCTCGGGGATGTCCGGGTTGAGGTGATGGCACACCATGAGCATGTCCAGGTGCTCCTCCTCCGTGTTGCGTGTGAACGGCAACGTGGGGTTCGTGGAGGCGGGCAGCACGTTGGGGAACGCGGCGATCTTGATGATGTCCGGGGCGTGGCCGCCGCCGGCACCCTCGGTGTGGTACGTGTGGATGACCCGCCCGTCGATGGCCTTGATCGTGTCCTCCACGAACCCGGCCTCGTTGAGGGTGTCCGTGTGGATGGCCACCTGCACGTCGTAATGGTCGGCCACCTTCAAGGAGTTGTCGATCGCCGCGGGCGTGGCGCCCCAGTCCTCGTGCACCTTGAGCCCAATGGCACCGGCTTTGATCTGCTCGGCCAGCGGTTCCACCGCACTCGCGTGCCCCTTGCCCAGCAGGCCCACGTTCATGGGAAAGTTCTCGACGGCGCGCAGCATGTTCGCGAGGTTCCAGGACCCGGGCGTGATGGTCGTGGCCTTCGTGCCCTCCGCGGGTCCGGTACCGCCACCGATCATGGTGGTGATCCCCGAGTTCAGGGCGGTAGCGAACTGGTCGGGGCTGATGAAGTGGATGTGGGTGTCCAGGCCCCCGGCGGTGAGGATGCGGCCCTCACCGGCCACGGCCTCGGTCGCGGGACCGATCACCACGTCCACGCCGTCCATGATGTTGGGGTTGCCGGCCTTGCCGATGGCCAGGATCCGTCCGTCCCGCAGCCCCACGTCCGCCTTGTAGATGCCCGTGTGGTCCAGGACGATCACGTTGGTGATCACGGTGTCTGCCACGGCCAGGTCACCCGGGGCGCCGTCGCGGACGGTGTTGCCGTCCTGACCCATCCCGTCGCGGATGACCTTGCCGCCGCCGAACACGGTCTCGTCACCGTGGCTCGTGAGGTCCTTCTCCACCTCCAGGAACAGGTCCGTGTCCGCGAGCCGGACGGCGTCCCCCGTGGTGGGGCCGTACAGACCGGCGTACTGCTGCCGGGACATCTCGAAGCTCATGAGCGTTCCTCACTGTCCAGGGGGCCGTTGACGGCGTTGCGGAATCCGAACACGGCACGGTCACCGGCCATCGCCACCAGGCGGACGGTCTTCTTGTCCCCCGGTTCGAAGCGCACGGCCGTGCCGGCGGGGATGTCGAGGTGGAAGCCGCGGGCGGCGTCGCGATCGAAGCGCAGCGCCGGGTTGGTCTCCGAGAAGTGGAAGTGGGAGCCCACCTGCACCGGGCGGTCGCCGGTGTTGGTGACGTCCAGCTCCACGGTGTCGCGGCCCTCGTTGCACACCACGGGGGTGTCCGCCAGGACGTATTCGCCAGGGATCATGGGAGTCTCCTGCCTATCGGATGGGGGTGTGGACGGTGACGAGCTTGGTGCCGTCCGGGAAGGTGGCCTCCACCTGGACGTCCGAGATCATCTCGGGCACACCCTCCATGACGTCGTCCCGGCCAAGGATGGTGGTCCCCCAACTCATGAGGTCCGCCACCGTGCGGCCGTCCCGGGCGCCCTCGATCAGTTCGTAGCTGATGATCGCCACGGCCTCCGGGTAATTGAGCTTCAGGCCCCGGGCCTGGCGTCTGCGTGCGAGGTCCGCGGCGACGACGATCTGCAGTTTCTCCTGCTCGCGAGGGATCAAGTGCATTGCGGCTCCAAGGATGGTCAGAAGGACGTCCGGCAGGGAAAGAAGACTACCTAACAATCGACATGATACACCTGACGTGGAAATACACCCCGTAGTGCTCCGTGGTGTTCTTAGGAGTTGCCCGGGAGCCGTCCGGGCCTGTGCTCGGAGGTGCCCGAGTGGCAAAGGTCGCCGGGTCCGGCCGACGACGCCGCGCAGTGCCCGACGCCGCGTTGGGTGCGCTCCGCGGGTACGACGACGCCCGGGCTTCGTGTGCGGAACCCGGGCGGCGTCGTCGTGCAGTGGTCGTGGCGCGTTCGCTACGCGCGGGCACCACGAAGGACGGAGCCTACAGCTTCCACTCCCAGGCCTGGTCCACGAAACCGGGCGCATAGACCAGGGTTCCCGTTTTCGCGGGCACGTCCAACACGATTTTGCCGGTCGCACGCTCGGCGGGCCCCATCTCCGGGATCCGCTCTGCATCGGGCAAGCACATGTAGGACGCGGCTGATGCCACCGAGTTCGCCGTGGTCCCGGACGGGGTGATGAATTTCCATTCGTGCGGATTGAACATGTAATCAGTGCCGTAGAAGGCCTCTTGGAACTGTTCCCTCGGTCCGGTCTCAGCGGACACATCGAGGGTCACGAAGTGCCCGTTCTCGGGTTTCTGTGCGTAACCCGGCGGGGGCGGGTCACCGACTGTGGTCGGCGGGATCCGTGTGGTCGGAGGACAGGGAGCGGAGGTGGCGTAGATCCTCGGGGTGCATGTCCTTCTGCGCTTCGAGCCCGTCGAGCAGCAGTTGCATCTGTCGCTGCAGTGCCGGAACCAGACCGGGGTGCCCCTGGTCTCGCAGGTGGGTGATCAGCATCCGCAGCCCCCGCAACATGGTGGCGGCCACGTCCGGCTGGTCGAGGCACGTCTGCCGGAGCTGATCGAAGGCGTGGGCGATGTATTCCTCATGGGAGAGGTTCCAGGGCTGGACGAGCACCCGGTGGGATCCGTCCTGCAACGCCGGGGGCGGAAGTGGAGTGATGAGCAACGTCCGCATCAGACTCCCCAGCCGCAGGATGACCTCCACGGCGGTCGTGGGGTCATTCACAGCCGGGCTCAGGGCACGCAGCCCGATGTCCACGAGCTGCCGGATGGAGAAGTCGACGTCCTGGAGCGTGGTGCGCATTTCGGACACGCCGATCGACTCGGCGAGACCCTTCCTGCTGGCGGCCGAGGGGCGGGGCCACACCGTCAACAGGGGTTCACCGGCGTGGATGTAAGCACCCACGCGGGTGTCCATGCGCACGGTGGTGTCGGGGGAGGCGGCCGCGAGGAGCTGGCGGATATCCACCTGGCTGATCCATCCGCTGCGCGTGGCGGGAATGACCGCGGCGTCATCGGGGGCATCGTGGAAGTCCCGGGGGTCGACCTCACGCATCCCGGAGGGCACTTCGTCGAGTGCGGCGGCCACCTTCTCTCCCTCGTCCGCGATGACCCGGGCCACGTTGCCCACCTGGAGCCCGTGGGCCAGGTGATCCAGGTGCACGATGATGCCGATCACGGTGATCAGCGTCAGCACCACGGCGAGCGTCAGCGACACCTTCGGCGCAGGGGCCGTGGTCTCCCCGCTGACACTGGGCAGCGCCAGCACGCAGTAGAAGAAGGTGGCCACGAGCAGGCCGATCACGCGCTGACTCAGCCGGTCCCGGATGAAGGACCGCATGACCCGAGGTGAGAACTGGCTGCTGGCCAACTGCAGGCTGACCACGGTCAGGGAGAACACCACGCCCACGGTGGTGATCATCGCCCCGGCCACGGTGGCCAGCAACCACGTGGCCGCGTTGCTGCTCATCTCCAGCGTGAACGGCACGTGGGTGTCGTACCCCAGGGCATGATCGACGGACGTCGCGATGATTGCCAACACGATCCCGCCCAGCATGATGATGGCGGGATAGAGGAACAGGCTCTCCTCGAATCGGTACCGCAGCGCCGCGAGGCGCAGCCGCCACGAGACGCCTCCACGTCCAGTCACTGTCTGTCCTCCGAGCATTGTTCGCCGACGAGCCTGCCGATCGTCAGCCTACCCAGACCGTTCACGGAGGCGGGCACGCGGAGCGTGGGCAAGGGGGCGGCACCTCGATAGCCTGGCCCCATGACGGAACAGAACAAGTGGCTTGCCCAGGTGGCTCGGAACCCCGGGCATTCCCAGTGGTACATCGGACGGTTCCGCACCATGGCCGCGCGCGGGGAGGACATAGTGGGAGAGGCCCGGCTCATCGACGCCATGGTTCCCCGCGGCGCTCGCATCCTGGATGCCGGGTGCGGAGCGGGGCGGCTGTCCGGGTACCTGCACGCGGCCGGGCATCGGGTGGTCGGGGTGGACGTGGATCCCGAGTTGATCGATGCCGCCCGGCAGGACTACCCGGGCCCTGAGTATCGCGTGGCCGATCTCGCCGTACTGGCCGACATGGACCTCGGGGACGCCTTCGACGCCATCGTGTGCGCGGGCAACGTGGTCACGTTCCTAGCGGAAAACACCCGGCGGGACGTGCTGCGCGGCTTCCGCAGTCACCTGGGTCAGGACGGCCGCGCGGTGGTCGGTTTCGGCGCGGGGCGCGGCTACTCCGCCGAGGAGTTCTTCGCCGACGCCGCTGCGGAGGGTCTCACACCGCAACTCACCCTAGCGGGGTGGGACGTACGCCCCTGGTCCCCGGACAGCGAGTTCCTCGTGACCGTGTTGGGACCCGCGGCGGAGTGAGCCGCGGCGGCATTCCGTGAACGAGCTGCCCCGGATCAACCGTTGAAGCGGTCCACCGTTTCGCGTAAGGCGTCGCTGAACCCGTAGATCTGCTCGAGTGCGTCGATCCCGTGGCGCGTTTCCACCTTGTTCTCATCGAGAAGGCCCACGTACTTGCGGCTCCTGTTGAAATGCAGGCGGGCGATCGTCTTGCGATTGTTATTGTCCAGTAGAACCGCGCAATACGATTTCGCGTCCCGGTAGGTCACACGAGACATGTCGACCCGATCGCATACAATCGCGCGGATGATGTTGAACGCGGTGAGTTCATCCGCCGTGGTGACGATGTCGTCCTGGCTCTCCTCGAGATCTCGTTCGGCTTCCTCCCGGCTGGTGACCTCTTCGGTGACGTCATCGCCGGAGGGTAGGGACGGGGGCACCGAGCTCGCGCCGAGCGCGGTGGTGAGGCGATTGTTGACCTGTTCGTTGAGGAATTGCTGGGATGCTTTGCTCACCAGCGGCGTGAATTGTTCGCGCACCTTTTGAGTGAACGCACCTTCGTAAACCCGGTTGGTGAAGAACCGGACCCAATCATCGGATGGCTCCCTGAACTGAGCCGCAATGGCTCGTTTGATCTGCCCCACATACTTCAACTCGCCGGCAGCGTTGATGATGGAATCCAGATCGAATTCCGTCTTGCTCAGCTTGAGCAGTTCCGGGATCAACGTGGCATCGATGTCGAGCAGGTCCAGGACGAGGAACGGCTTGTCGTCCATGCGGTTGGGCGCATCGAGGTCGGTGTAGAAGTGGTACTTCTCCCCGTTCGTCAGAATGGCTATGCGAGCGTTTGTGACGGCGAAGTACCGGTACAGCTGTGAAGCGTGCTCGAGTGAAAGCGGTGACCCCACGTGCTTGCATTCGATGAGCATCTGGATCTGCCCGTCCTGGACGATCGCGTAATCGATCTTCTCGCCCTTTTTCAGGCCGACATCCGCCGTGAACTCCGGAACCACCTCGGAGGGGTTGAACACGTCGTATCCCAGGATCGTAGAGATGAAGGGCATGACGAATGCGTTCTTGGTGGCTTCCTCCGTTTGGAGTGCATCCTTTTGATGCGCGACCTTGTTCGCAAGAGCGGCCAGGCGTTCCGTGAATTCCATGAGTTCCTCCGGGTGAGACAAATCAAACAGTGCAAGTGTCCCGCCGGGCGGGTGATTATGCACTTTCTGAATTGGATCCACCCTACTGACCCGCCGCTCCAATTCAGCGGGACGCGCCGTGCATGATTACCGATTCATCCCCGACAACGCCTGCAAGTGCGTCGGGCGGACCGCAGTGGCGTGGGGCTGGTAGTCGTCGTGCTTGCCGAGCCAGGATTTGATGTAGGGGCACACCGGGACGATGGTCTTCCCGTCGGCGATGGTGCCGTCCAAGGCCCCCCGCGCGAGCTTGGAGGCGAGACCCTGACCGCTGTAAGCGTCGTCGACGGTGGTGTGGTAGAAGATCCGCTGCGGCTCGTCGGCGCCGTCGAACGGCAGGTAGTGCGCCTCGCCGATGACCGCGTCACCGTCGAGGAGTTCGTAGCGGTGCCCATCGGCGTTGTGGCGGACGGTGATGTCGGATTCGGTTTCCACGGGACTCTCCTGGGTGGGAT
>NZ_JABFAW010000009.1:0-6493 GCF_017168375.1 Kocuria sp. KRD140 | reverse complement strand
GTCGCAAAGTGACGGTGGGCAAAGTCGGGGCCGGCAGTGGCGCGGGCTGATCGTCGGGAAAGGGGCTGAAGCGCGGGTACGGGGTCCCGTCCGAGTAAGTTCCGGACTCTGGGGTGGGGGCCGGTTCGGCGTCGATCTCGGCCTGCCACTGCTCACGGTAGGCCATGACCTCCTCGTGGGTGCGGCCCACGAAATTCCACCACATCACGATCTGCTCCCCCAGGGGCTCCCCGCCCAGGAGCATGGCCCGCACGGGCTTCTCACCGGCGGTTAGGACCACGCTGTCCCGCCCCGTGCGGAGGTAGGCCAGGTGGTCCTCCGGGATCGGCGCCGAGTTCAGGCTCAGGTCCCCGGTGTCCACCAGGACCCCGTGCTCGAAGGACGGGTCCAGTTCCAGTTCCAGTTCCGTTCCCGGCTCCATGAGGATCTCGGCGGCCACCAGCGGGGGTGTGTAGGTGTTCACCGGGGACGTGGATCCGGCCAGCTCACCGATGAATATCCGCAGCTCGGCGCCGTGGTTCTTCACGGGCTCTGGCGTGTAGTGCTCGAAGGTCGGTGCCATGTGACGGGTGTCGTCCGGCAGGGCGTACCACAGCTGCACGCCGTGCAGGGTGGTGGTGTCCGGGGTGGAGAACTCCTGGTGGGAGATCCCGCGCCCGGCGATCATGAGGTTGACCTCCCCGGGGCGCACGTTCGCGCTGTACCCGGCGGAGTCCAGGTGGGAGATGCCGCCGGTGAACAGCCAGCTCACCGTGGCCAGGCCGGTGTGCGGGTGGCGCGCCACGGACATGCCCCCGGTGTCCGCCACGGGATCGGGGCCGTAGTGGTCCAGGAAACACCACGCGCCGATGAGACTGCGATGGCGCTGGGGGAGGGTGCGGCGCACGGTCATCGCCCGCGGGCCACCCAGGGGCACGTCCCGCGGGGTCAGCAGGGCCGCCCCGGCACCGATCGCCTCGGTGCACAGGACCTCTTGCGGGTTGCTTTCCAGGTTGGTCATCGCGCACCTCCGGTGCTCGTGGTCGCACCGGCCGGCGCGGACGCAGTCTTACGGGGACGGACGGGGTGTCCGGACAGGATGGAGATCCGGTTGAAGGCGTTGATCGCGATCGCGGTCCACTGCAGGGCGGAGTACTGCTCGTCGTTCAGTGCTTCCCGGGCCGCGGCCTGCTCGGCGTGCCGCGTGTTCTCGTCGGGCAGCAGGGTGGCCGTTTCGGCGATGATCAGGGCGGCCCGTTCCACGGCATTGAAAAGAACGGTGTCACGCCATGCGGGGAGCACGGCGAGTTGCTGCGCGGTCACCCCGGCAGCCTCGGCCTTGCGGACGTGCAGGTCCAGGCAGAACGCGCACCCGTTGAGCTGGGACACTCGCACGTTGACCAGCTCCACGACCGAGGCGGGGGTGCCCGCATCCTCTGCAGCGGCACCGACCTTGCGGGAGAAGGCGTTGACCGCCCGCCAGCTGGAGGGGTCGGACTTGTCCAGGAAGAAACGGTCCTGCTCGGTCATGGCGGCTCCTCGTGGTTTCGTGCGCCGACTGTATTCGCCGGGGTCGACGACGCTGCTGTCGCGGCCACCCGGCGCGGGTCCGGGATGCGACGGGGCGGTCCGGGTGGAGATGAACTTGTTTAAACAGAAATATCTTCTTCGCAAGACTAACTTGCGGTCGGGGTCCGCTCAAGGGGGCGGGACAGGGTGCGAGGCTGGAGATGGCTGGGCAAGAAGATTCTTGGACAAATGTTTCCGAGGCGAGGTAAAATCATCCCCCAGCTCAACGAGTTCTAAGGGCTTGAAAGGGGAGATCATGACCGCGCACACCGACACCGCTGCCCAGGCGGTGGACCCCGTGACCCTGTGGGGCCAGGTGATCGAGGGGTTCCAGAGCACCAACAAGAACCTGCACCGAGAGGTGGCCGCGGCCCATGCGTTGAACACCGCGGAGGCCGAGGCGTTGCTGCGGCTGACGTGCACCCCGCACCAGCGCATGCCCATGGCCGAATTGGCCCGTCAGGTGGCCTTCAGCACCGGCGGTTTCACCAAGGTCGCGGACCGGCTCACCAAGCGCGGCCTGGTCCGGCGTGCCCCGTGTCCCGAGGACCGGCGCGTCGTCTACCTCGAGCTCACCGCCGAAGGCCGCACCACGGCAGGGAAGGTTCGTGATCTCGTGGCCGAGACGATGACGGCCACGTTCGTGGACGTCCTGGGCCCCGAACGCGCCGTCGTGGTCGCACAGGCGATGGCCGATCTGCACCGCAGCGGAATCGACCGCGCGTAGCGGTCTCGGCGACCGAGGCGCGAACCACCTCGGACAGGGGCCGATGCCGCTCGTGGTTCGCGCCGGCCGCGGCACCCTTTACGCTTGTCCTTAATCGAGATAGCTGAGCACATGGATTGAGGGAGCCTGATGGCCGCTGGACTGGCTGCGCTGCTGGATGACATCGCGGCACTCGCCAAGCTGACCGCCGCGAGTGTGGACGACGTTGCCGGGGCGGCGGGGCGTGCGAGCGCCAAGGCCGCGGGCGTCGTCGTCGACGACACCGCGGTGGCCCCGCGATTCGTGCAGGGTGTTAACCCCAAGCGGGAACTACCGATCATCAAGAAGATCACGATCGGCTCCCTGCGCAACAAGCTGCTGATCATCCTGCCGGTGGCCCTGATCCTGAGCCAGTTCGCGCCGTGGTTGCTCACGCCGCTGCTGATGCTGGGCGGCACGTACCTGTGCTTCGAGGGCGCGGAAAAGGTGATCGAGCACCTGTCCCACCAGGAGCACGCCCCCAACGAACCCGCCGCGGACCGCGGTCCGGAGGCGGAGAAGAAGATCACCTCCGGGGCGATCCGCACGGACCTGATCCTCAGCGCGGAGATCATGGTGATCGCGCTCAACGAGGTCTCCCACGAGCCGTTCCTGACCCGCACGCTCATCCTGATCGTGGTGGCGATCTTCATCACGGTGCTCGTCTACGGCGTCGTGGCCCTGATCGTGAAGATGGACGACATCGGCCTGGCCCTGGCCCAGAAGGACTCCGAGGGCGCCCAGAAGTTCGGCCGGGGCCTGGTCAAGGCCATGCCCACGGTGCTGTCCGTGATCTCGATCGTGGGTGTCTTCGCCATGCTGTGGGTGGGCGGGCACATCATCCTGGTGGGCATGGCCGACCTCGGGTTCACCCCCGTGTACGACTGGGTCCACCACCTGGGCGAGTCAGTGCACCACGTGGCCGGGGTGGGCCCCGCGCTCGCGTGGCTCGTGGAGACGTTCTGCGCCCTGGTGCTGGGCATCGTGTGGGGTTCCATCATCGTGGGCATCGTCCACGTGCTGCCCTTCGGCAAGAAGCACGGCGACGACGACGTTCACTCCTCCGATGCCGCCGGCCGTGAGTCCTCGGATGCCGACGACGCCGTGTCTACCCACCGGGGGAACGTCGCCGCGGTGCGCGGAGCGCCGTCGTCCGGGGTCTCAGCGACCGGGGCGTCGTCATCGGCAGATCCTCACGTGGAAGGCGGCTCGACCGCGGTCAGCGAGCCGCCCCGGGGCTGACCTCCCGCAACCCCGCCGAAGCGCACAGCTCCACGAGGCCTTCCATGCCGAAGGCCTGCAGCGGGCCCACCACCCCGCGCGCCCGTGAACGGTCCTTGAGCACGTGCTCCGCGCCGGCCGCCAACAGGTGGCCGGTGAGCGTGTAGACGTTGGGACCCGCCACGCGGACCTCGGACACGGTCTCGCCCCGGGAATCGGTGGCCACAGCGATGGCCAGGGAGGACGACTTCACCCGCTCACTGGCACTGGGCCCACCCTCGGAACCGGTCAGGGCGGTGATGCCCTTGCCGAGCGCCTTGCGGGCCAGGGACGAGGAACCGGCCACGGCCATCACGGGCAGCGCAGCCTTCATGACTGGCCCCGGCGCGGAGAACCACCCGTTGAACACCTCGATGTTCGCAACCTTCGGGAACGCGTCCGGCAGGAACACGATCTCGCTCCCGGGGACCATCACCGTGTTGCGCTTCGCCCCGTCCACCGTGAACGTGTGTTGCCGCGGTATCCGCCCCGGCTTCTTCCACCGGTGATCACGCCACACCAGGAACGGTTTGCTCAGCTCTTCGAGCATGGTGGTCATGGTCCCGCCGCTCAGCCCGGTAGGGCCCGCCCCGGGGGCGAAGTAGCCCACCCGCAGGGTCTCGGCGCGGTCCCCGGCGCGTTCCAGAGCCAGGGATCCCGCGAGGATCCCGGGCACGTAGTCGTAACCGAATGCGGGCAGCATGGTGCCGCGGGGCGCATCACCCGGTGCAGCGGCGTCGTCGGGCGCGGCGGCAGGATAGCGCTCCTGGAGCCGACGCACGAAGCCCACCTCACCCGTCGAGTCCAGGTAGTGGGCACCCTGGGCCGCGGCGGCGTCCGCGGCCACGTCCCCGAGTCGCTCGAAGGGTCCCACGGTGGTGACCAGGACGTCCCCCTCGGAGACCAGCGCGCGGACGGAATCGGGCTCGGCCAGGTCCGCGGTCCGCACGTCCAGGCCGCCCAGCGTGCAGGCCAGCTGGTTCAGGGGCCGTTCGCGGCGCCCGGCGAGGACGGGGCGCACTCCCCGTTCCACGAGGGACTCGACCACCAGGCGGCCGGTGTATCCGGTGGCTCCGAAAACCACCACGTGAGCGTTCATGGGTGTCCTCCTGCGCTGGGACGGACCGCAACGGGTGCCGTGCGGGCTGGTTCGTCACGTTACGGGATCGGGCCGGAGTGCGCGACGATTACGCGGGCTCCCCGCGCACCACGTCCACGTGCACGTGGTCCAGGTGGCGCAGGATCTCGTTCGCCGGCGCGGGCGCGTTGTAGGGGTGCCAGCGCCCGGCGGGGGAGCGCGAACCCCAGACCATGTCGTCGAAGATCACGTACTGGACGTCCAGGTCCTCGGCGTGGGCCACGAGCCAGTGCGCGAGCTGCCACCCCTGCCGGCGGTTCTCCTCCGTCACGGGGCGGAAGAACACGTCGACGGCGCGCCCGTCGTAGTGCGTGGAATTCTCGCCATGTCCGTGGCCCACACCGCCCGGGGCGAAACCGCCGAGGCTCAGGGGGCCGAAGACCTCGATCATCGCGTCCCGGACCGCTTCGGCCCGGGGCGTCAGCCCGGAGGGGGTGATCTCCTGCGCCTCGAGTCCCTCGCTGCTGTGCCCGCGGCAGCGCAGGCTGGGCCCGGCGTCGTCGGGCGGGCCGTGCGTGAGACGCTCCATGACAGTCGGCTCCACGCCGGGTACCGCGGAGGCGTCCGCACCGCGCGCGACGGCGGTGGTCGCGGCCTTGGCCTCCTCGCGGGTCAGGGTGACGTCCCCGTCCTGCGTGGTCACCGTGCATTCCGCCCTGCCCAGTGCGGGAGGGGCACTCGACACGAGCGAACGCAGCGGTCCCGAACCGGCCCACACGGTACCCACCACGAGGGCGAGCACCACGAGCAGACCCAACGCCCAGCCGACGGCGCGTCCCGGAGCGCGGCTCATGAGGAGGACGGGGACGTGGTGTGCGGATGCATGACGGGTCCTTGTCGGGGCGCGGTCGTGTGTCACCATAATGCCGGGCCAACCTTGCCGCGCCCTGCGTACCGGCCCGCTCCCGCGCCCCCGGAGGTCATGATGAACGAACGCCCCGCATCCCCGTGGCGGATCGAGGACGTGGACGTCCCCGGCTACCTCGCTGCATTGGATGTCGAGACCGCGCAACTCGCCGACGCTCCCCGCGACCTGGGCCTGCTCGAACGGCTGCATCGCGCCCATGTATTCACGTTCCCGTTCAGCAACGTGGAGGTGCTGCTCGGACGGCATCCCGGGGTGGAATTGGCGACCGTGCAGGACCAACTCGTCCGACGCCGCCGCGGCGGGTACTGTTTCGAGCACTCGCAGTTGTTCGCGGCCGTCCTGGAGACGCTGGGTTTCACCGTGCGCCGCGCCCTGGGTCGCGTGCGCTCGTTCGAGAGCCCGCGCACCCACATGACCACACTCGTGGACCTCGCCGGCACTCGCTACCTGTGCGATCCCGGCTTCGGTTTCAGCATCACGGGTCCTATCCCGTTGGACGACGGCGCTCGCCGCGTGGAGGGGGACCGCACCTTCTCGATCGCGCGGGTCACGGACGAAGGCTGGCCCGTGTGGTCGTTCGAGCGGGACGGGGCCATGGAACACGTGCTGGACGAGTCCACCATCCACCCCGCGGACGTGCGGATGGGCCACCTGCAGACCTCGACCGGTGCGGAGTCCATTTTCCGACACCACCTCATGGTCATGAAGCACACCCCGCGGGGCCACGTGACCGTGACCGAACACGGCACCACCGTGCGCACCCCTGGGCGGCCGACCCGGCAGCGGGAACTGACGGCCCCGGAGATCGTGACCGAGGTCCGGGATCTGGGCGTGCGGATCACCGAGGAGGAAGACGCGCAGCTCACCGACGCCGTGACCCGAATGAGGGGCTGATCGGGGCGGGATCGGCGGCCGCAGGCGGCCAGTCGTGGGG
>NZ_JABFAW010000008.1:0-11183 GCF_017168375.1 Kocuria sp. KRD140 | reverse complement strand
GGGTGGGTCAGTGGGCGGGCGCCGTAGCGGGCCGCTCGGAGGGGGCAGTGGCCCGGTCCTTGGTGTCGGTGGCGGCCAGGTGGGCCGGGTCCAGGTCGATGCGGCGCAGCAGCTGGGCATTGAGCGCCACGACGATGGTGGACACCGACATCAGCACCGCCCCCACGGCCGGGGAGAGCACCAGCCCAGCCGAGGCCAGGACGCCGGCAGCCAAGGGCACGGCGATGATGTTGTAGCCGGTGGCCCAGGCGAGGTTCTGGACCATCTTGCGGTAGCTGGCCCGCGAGAGGTCGATCATCGACAGCACCGCCCGGGGGTCGTTGCCGGCCAGCACCACCCCGGCGGACTCCATGGCCACATCAGTGCCGGCACCGATGGCGATGCCGACCTCGGCCCGGGCCAGGGCCGGGGCGTCGTTGACGCCGTCGCCGACCATCGCCACGGTCATCCCGCGGGCCTGCAATTCGGTGACCTTGGTGTCCTTGTCCTGGGGCAGGACCTCGGCGAAAACCTCGTCGATGCCCAGATCCGCCCCGACGGCCTCGGCCACCTGGCGGGCGTCGCCGGTGATCATGGCGACCCGCACCCCCCGGTCCTGCAAGGCCCGGACGGCGGCACGGGACTCGGGCCGCACCTGGTCCTCCAGGGCCAGGACCCCGATCACGCGCCCGTCCCGCACCACGTGCAGTACCCCGGCGCCACGGTCGGTCCAGGCCCGAACCGGGGCGGCGATCGCGGCTGGGGTGGCCAGGCCGAGCTCGCGCAGCATGTTCGGCCCGCCCACGATCACCTCGGTCCCGTCCACGGTCGCACGCACGCCACGGCCGGTGGACGCCTGGAAGTCGGTCCCGCGCAGGCCCAGCCCGGCGGCCTCGGGGTGGGCAGTGGCGGCCTGCACGATGGCGCGGGCGACGGGGTGCTCGCTGTCGGCCTCGGCGGCCGCCGCATAGGCCAGCAGCTCAGCTTCGGCGACCCCGGGGACGGAGGTAGTACCGGTGACGGCGTGGGCGCCTTCGGTCAGCGTCCCGGTCTTGTCGAAGAGCACCACGTCGATGGTGCGCATCCGCTCCAGCGCCATGCGGTTCTTGATCAGCACCCCGGCCTTGGCGGCGCGCTCGGTGGAGATCGCGATGACCAGCGGGATGGCCAGCCCCAGGGCGTGCGGGCAGGCGATCACCAGCACCGTCACCGTGCGCACCACCGCATCGTCCGGGCTGCCCAGGGCAGTCCAGGCGATGGCGGTGAGGATGCCGGCGGTCAGGGCGAACCAGAACAGCCACGCGGCCGCCCGGTCGGCCAACGCCTGAGCGCGGGAGGAGGAAGCCTGGGCGTCGGCGACCATGCGCTGGATCCCGGCCAGGGCCGTGTCGGCTCCGACGGCGTCGACCCGGACCCGGACGGTGTTGTCGGTGGCCACGGTCCCGGCCACCACGGTCTCCCCGGGGCCGCGGGCGACGGCCTGGGATTCACCGGTGATCATGGACTCGTCGAACTCGGCTGTCCCGTCCACGACCTGCCCGTCGGCGGGGACCCGGGCCCCGGAACGGACCAGCACCACATCCCCCACCGCCAGCTCATGGATCGGCACGGTGACGGTCTCCCCGTCCACGACCTTCTCGGCCTCGTCCGGCAGCAGCTCCGCCAAGGCGTCCAGGGCGGACGACGCTGCGCCCAGTGCGCGCATCTCCATCCAGTGGCCCAGCAGCATGATGACCACCAACAGCGCCAGCTCCCACCAGAAGTCGAGCATGAACCCGCCGATCCCCAGGGTGGTCACCCAGGACGCGACGAAGGCCACGGTGATGGCCATACTGATGAGCAGCATCATCCCCGGCTGGCGGGATCTCAGCTCGGTCACCCCGCCCTTGAGGAAGGGCATCCCGCCGTAGACGAAGATGACGGTGCCCAGCACCGGGGCGATCCAGGTAGAGCCGGGGAAGACGGGCACGTGGTAGCCCAGCAGGTGCCCCACCATGGGACTGAAGACCACCACGGGGATCGCCAGCACCAGGGAGAGCCAAAACTTGTTCTTGAACATCGCCGTGGAGTGCCCGGCGTGCTCCCCGTGGGTGTGGACCACGTGCTCCTCATCGAGGCCCGAGTGCGCGTGGGCCTGCGGCATGGCCTGCCCGTGGGTGGTGGCATCGCCGTGGTGACCGTGGCCGCCGTGGTTCCCGTGATCCCTGGGGGGCTGCGGACCGTGGCCGTGCTCATGGTGCTGATCGTGGTGCTGATCGTGGTGCTGGTCGTGGTGCGGGGCGCTCATGCTGTGCTCCTTGCCGCGCAGGCCCCCGCAGGGGCCGAGGTGATGGTCGGGCTCGTCAGCCGGTGACGAGGGTGTAGCCGGCGTCCTCCACGGCGGCCCGGACCTCCGTGGTGGACAGCGGACGGGTGGCCGTGACGGTGACGGTGGAGGCCCCGCCGGCCACCAGATCGATGTGGACCTCGGTCACCGCCTCCAGGGCGGTGAGCTCCTCCGTGACACTGGCGGCGCAGTGGCCACACGTCATGCCCTCCACCTGATACGTCGTTGAAGTGCCCGCAGAGGGGGCCGTCTCGACGGTGGGAGCAGCCTGGTCAGAGGCCGGGGCGGGGGCGCAGCGGTGAAGACCGCGCCGGCGCCGGGGGAGGTGGCGGTCAGTGTCCCGCCGTGGGCCTCCACCAGGGCTTTGGCGATGGTCAGCCCGATCCCGGAGCCGCCGTGGTCGCGGTTGCGGGCGGTGTTCCCGCGCCAGAAGCGTTCGAACACCTGGGGCAGGTGCTCGGGGCTGATGCCGTCACCGGTGTCGGCGACCTGGAGGGCGACGGCCCCGGCGTTCTGGGGGGTGGCCCGGACGGTGACCGTTCCGCCCGGCGGGGTGTGGCGCAGGGCGTTGGTGAGCAGGTTGCCCAGCACCTGGCCCATGCGTTGCCGGTCCACCTCCACGATCCCGGCGGTGTCCTCGGCCTTGAGCACCAGGTTCACGCCCTTGGTGGCGTAGGCCTCCCGGTGGGCCTCGACGGCAGCGCCGAGCAGCTCACCCACGGGTTGCTCGCTGCGGTTCAGGTCTATCCGGCCCTCCTCAGCCCGGGAGACGTCGTGGATGTCCTCGACCAGCCGCGTCAGTCGCCCCAGCTGATCGCTCATGAGCTCACCGGTGGCCTCGTCCCAGGAGGTGACTCCGTCCTGGAGGGCCTCCACGTAGACGCTCAGCACCGAGATCGGGGTGCGCATCTCATGGGCCAGATCCGCAAGCATCCGCCGGCGGGTGTCCTCGGTGCGCTCCAGCCGGGTGGCCATGGTGTTGAAGGAGGCGGCCACCGCGTCCACCTCGGTGCCGGCACCGATAGCCGGGACCCGCACGTCATAGCGGCCCCCGGCCATGGCCTGGGCCGCGGCGGTGAGGGCGGACAGGGTGCGTTGAATCCGGCCGGTGATCAGCCAGGTCACCGCCGCGGCGCAGGCCAGGGCGGTGCCCAGGGCCACCCCCAGGGTGATGAGGTTGGCGTCGCGGTAGGCCCGCTCCACATGCATCACCTGGGTGGCATCAGTGCCGGCCTCGGCACGCAGAAGGTGTTCGTGGAAGATCGGTGGGCCGGCCACCGAGGCCACCACCACGGCGGCGAGAATGCTGAGAACCACCACGAGGGCCTGGGCTAGGAAGAACCGGGCGGCCAACCCCCGATTGCGTCGCCTAGTCATCGGATCACCATCCGGTACCCGACCCCGCGCACGGTGTCGATGTAGCGGCTCGGGTCCTTGCCGAGCTTGCGGCGCAGGTGCCCGATGTGCACGTCCACCAGCCGCTCATCCCCGACCCAGGCGGGGTCCCACACGGTGTCGATGAGCTGACGGCGGGTGAACGCCTGGTGCGGACGGGCCGACAAGGCAACCAACAGGTCGAACTCGGTACGGGTCAACCCCACCGGCTCCTCACCCAGTCGCGCTTCGTGGGCGGCCAGATCCACGGTCAGCTCCCCGAACACCCGCGCCGGCTCCAGCGGGGCGACGGTGGTGCGGGGCCGGCGCAGCACCGCGGCGACCCGGGCGACGAGCTCGCGCACGCTGAAGGGCTTGGTGATGTAGTCATCAGCCCCCGCTGCCAGCCCGGCCAGCTTGTCGTCTTCGTCCCCGCGGGCGGTGAGCATCAGCACATAGCACTCGGAGTGCTCGCGCAGCCGCCGGCACACCTCGATCCCGTCCATCCCCGGCAGGCCCAGGTCCAGGACGACGACGTCCGGCTCCTGGGTGCGGGCGGCCTCCACGGCGTCGGGGCCGGTGTAGGCCTGGGCGACGTCGTAGCCGGCCCGGGTCAGGTAGGTGGCGACCATCTGCGCCAAGGGCTTTTCGTCATCGACCACCAGCACCCGCCCGGCCGTGGTGTCAGCGCCAGGGTTCATGCCTTCAGTGTCGCCCCCGGCCCCGGCCGCATCCGCCCCGAAGGCGGGTCGGGGGTGGAATCTTCGCCAAACCTTCAAGGAAAACGCCGCAGGTCCCTGTCCGGCCAACCGAGAATGGTGGGTGGTCCTCGCGGTGTGGCGTGAGGCGGAAAGGACCCATGAATCCCCTGACCCGCAGACGTCTGCTCACCGGTGGGCTTGGCCTGCTCGGCACCGGCGCCCTGGTGGCCTGCGCGCCGCAGGCGGTGCCCTCAACCTCGGCGGACTCTTCGCCCCCTGCGGCTCCGGACAGCAGTGCTTCCACCGCAATCACCCACGTGCACGCCATCACCCGCCACACAGGCACGGGGGCGATCCTGTTGGCCACCCACGAAGGGCTGTTCCGCCTGGCAGACCGGGAACTCACCCAGGTCGGTCCGGTGATCGACCTCATGGGCTTCACCGTCGCAGGCGATGGCCGGTATCTGGCCTCGGGCCACCCCGGACCTGGCACCGACCTGCCCGAACCGGTCGGATTGATCGAATCCACCGACGCCGGCAAGACCTGGACGGTGCTCTCCCGCGGCGGGGAGTCGGACTTCCACGCCCTGGCCGCCGGCCCGACCGGGGTGATCGGCTTCGACGGGCAACTGCGCACCAGCACCGACGGGCGCGCCTGGGAGACCCTCCAGATCCCTTCCGCCCCGGCCGATCTGGCGATCGCCCCGGGCACCGGGACGGTGCTGGCCACCACCCAGGACGGGGTGCTGCGCTCCACCGACGACGGGGCCACCTGGGACACCCTGGACACCCCGCAACTGGTCTCCCTGATCAGCTGGGCCGACGACGAGACGATCGTCGGGACCGGGATCGACGGGCGCCTGCTCACCAGCACGAACGCCGGAGACACCTGGACTGCTAGCGATCAGCCGCTCGGGGAGATCACCGCCCTGGGCGCAAGCACCACAGCCGACGGCACGGTCGAGGCCCTGATCGTGGCCGATGCCACCGTGCTGCGCACCACCAACGGCGGCAACACCACCGAGCAACTGCTCTGACCTGCCATATCCCGCCCAGCCGTCCTGCGAGAGCACCGTCGTAACAACCTCGCCTGCGTTGAGTGCCCACTGTGTTGCAGTAGAAGTTCGGCGGATTTTAGCGGTCATTGCAACAGCAGCTGCGCCGAGCGACGGCGATGGCGCGCGCAAGGACGAGCTGAAGGCTGTCGCGCTGAGCGAGCACTTCGGTGGCATGTCCAGAGCCTGAACAGGCAATCCATGACTGCGAACCCATATGCCCGATCTTTTCAAGGGGTCGTCGTGCGTCGCCACCACGGTGACTTCAAGCCATGGCGGGTCGCCATGGCATACCCCGGGGGGTACTTGCTTGATACCCCGGGGGGTATTACGCTGGTGGGCAGACGCCCGGAGGAACCTCCGCCGGCCCCCTGTTCTACCGACTCCCCGAGAAGGAGATACCCATGCTGATTGAGCGCATCTACGACGAGGACCTCGCCCAGGCCAGCTACGTCATCGGCTGCCAGGCCACCGGCCAGGCCCTGGTGGTCGATCCCCGCCGCGACATCGACGTCTACCTCCAGATGGCGGCCAAGAACGGCATGGAGATCAGCGCCGTGGCCGAGACCCACATCCACGCCGACTACCTCTCCGGCACCCGCGAGCTGGCCGCGGCCACCGGAGCGGCCATGTACGTCTCCGGTGAGGGCGGGGAGGACTGGCAGTACGAGTTCGAGGCCACCCGCCTGTACGACGGGGACGAGATCCGCATCGGCAACATCGTCGTGGCCGCGGTGCACACCCCCGGTCACACCCCGGAGCACCTGTCGTTTTTGGTCACCGATGGGGCCTTCGCCGACGCCCCGGGCTACCTGCTCACCGGCGACTTCGTGTTCTCCGGGGACCTGGGCCGGCCCGACCTGCTGGACGAGGCCGCCGGCGGAGTCGACACCCGCTTCGAAGGCGCCAAGCAGATGTTCGCCAGCCTGCGGGACAAGTTCCTGACCCTGCCCGATCACGTCCAGATCTTCCCCGGCCACGGGGCCGGCTCCGCGTGCGGCAAGGCCCTGGGCGCGATCCCCTCCACCACGGTGGGCTACGAGCGGCTCTACTCCTGGTGGGGGCCGTATCTGGCCGCCAACGACGAGGCCGGCTTCATCACCGAGTTGCTGGAGGGCCAGCCCGACGCCCCGTTCTACTTCGGGCGGATGAAGCGCCAGAACCGGCAGGGCCCGGCAGTGTTCGGTGAGCGAGTGCCCCTGGCGGAGCTCAGCGTCGAGACCGTGGCTAAGCAGCTGGCTCAAGATGCGGTGGTCTTCGTGGACACCCGCTCCGTGGATCAGGTGCACGCCGGCACCGTGGCCGGGGCGCTGAACATCCCGGGCGGCAAGTCCATCGCTACCTATGCCGCCTGGGCGGTGGACCCGGAGACCGATCCCCGCCCGCTGGTGCTGCTGGCGGCTGGCCAGGAGGCGGCCGACGAGTTCTGGGACCACCTGGTGCGGGTGGGCATCGACGCGGTCGCCGGATACGTCACCACCATAGAGGGCCTGCCCCAGGCCACTCCGCGCCTGGTGAGCCCGGAGCAGGTCGAGGCCTTCGACAAGGCGCTGCTGCTGGACGTGCGTGCGGCCAGTGAGCACACCGCCGGCCACGTCCCCGGGGCGACCCAGATCCACGGGGGCCGGGTGCTGTGGAACCTGGACAAGCTCCCGTCTGAGGGCACGATCGTGACCTACTGCCAGGGCGGACTGCGGTCCTCGGTGGTCGCCAACACGCTGCGCCACGCAGGCTACGACGTGGCTGAGCTCGAGGGCTCCTACGCCGCCTGGGCCGCTGCCCAGAACACCGCCGCAGCCACCCGCTGACCCGGCGCATTCAGGACTGAACCGCCGAGAGGAGCCACCCGCATCATGCGGGTGGCTCCTCTCGGCCGTCCCTGGCGACGCCAGGGAGCCGAATAGCATCCCGGAGAACGCACATCCGGGGTGCCTGCTGGTGCCGCCCTGGCCGTCCGTGGCCTGCGCGATAGTCCCTGTTGCCTCCCGCGCAGAGGCATGTTCTCCGCCGGGGTCGGGATGCACGGTGGGTCACTGCAGGCGGTCGGTGAACTGCGACGATGGGCCGGTCGGAACGCAGAGAAGCCGTTGGTCAGTTGCTGACCGCCGGAGCGGCACGGAGATCGGAGATGCCTAGGACCTGGGTGGCGGTGACCACCTCCAGTATGCCGACCATCTGCCGGTAGGTACGGGGGTGCACGCTACGGGCCCAGAACCGCCGCGCCCGTAGCCGGGCGGTCGGCCCCTCTCGCGGGCATAGTCGTACGGTCAGGAACATGATGGCCTGGTTCTCACTGGCCGGTCGGTGTGTGGGCGGCGAGCAGTTACCCGAGGCGGTGGTCGAGGATGCCGAGGAACTCATCGGCACGCTCCACCTGACGGGCCAGCTTCTCCCGCCGGGTCCGGGCGTCGGCGCGCATCGCGTCCAGTTCGGCGCGGGCGTCGGCGCGCTCGGCCTCCGGGGCATCGTCGTTCTCGGCGATGTCGAGCAGCTCCAGCAGCCGGCCCATCTCGGCAGTGGAGTAGTCCAGGGCCTTCATCCGCCTAATCGTCATGAAGCGGCGCAGGTCCTCGTCGGTGTAGATGCGAAAACCCCCCTCGCTGCGCCCGGTCGGGGGCAGCAACCCGATGGCCTCGTAGTGGCGCAGGGTGCGGGAGGAAACCCCGGACTTCTCCGCCATCTCCCCGATGTGCATCCGTGCTCCCCGTTCCTCGTCCGTCATGGCGTCAGTCACAGTGATGGCTGTTCGCATTGCCTCCCACCCTAACGCAGCGTTAGGGTTGCAAGCGAACATTGACACAATGTCAAGGTTGGTTGCCGCACGGCCTGCGGCCCCGCTCTACCCAGCCGACCTTTCGTCGCATCCGGTTTTCCGTCCTCGTGCGCGCAGTACTGCGCAGGGCCCGTAGCCCACCTTGTCCTCGCCCCCACCACTTTCAGGAGTCGTTTCATGCCCCCTGCCACCACCGCGGCCGGCACGGCCGCCGTCCCCACGCCGGAGGAACGCCAGTCCGTCCGTGCCACATTGAAGAACCCCCGCTGGCTCAAGACCGAGGTCCTCGCGGGCCTCGTCGTGGCCCTGGCGTTGATCCCCGAGGCGATCGCCTTCTCGATCATTGCCGGGGTCGACCCGAGGGTGGGGTTGTTCGCGGCCTTCACCATGGCCGTGACCACCTCCATCCTCGGCGGGCGCCCGGCGATGATCTCCGCCGCCACCGGTGCCGTCGCCCTGGTCATCGCCCCACTGATGGCCTCCCACGGGCTGGACTACTTCATCGCCGCCGTGATCCTGGCCGGGATCTTCCAGATCGTCCTGGCGCTGGTGGGGGCGGCCCGGTTGATGCGCTTCGTCCCGCGGTCGGTGATGGTCGGGTTCGTCAACGCCCTGGCCATCCTCATCTTCATGTCCCAGGTGCCTGAGCTCATCGGGGTGCCCTGGGCCGTCTACCCCCTCACCGCCCTAGGGCTGGCCATCGTCTTCCTGCTACCCAAGCTCACCACCGTGGTGCCGGCCCCACTGGTGGCGATCATCGTCATCACCGCGATCGTGGTGCCCCTGGGCATGGAGGTGCCCACCGTCGGGGACAAGGGGCAGCTGCCCGAGTCCCTGCCCGCCCTGTTCTTCCCGAACGTTCCCTTCACAGTGGAGACCTTCCAGATCATTGCCCCTTACGCCCTGACGATGGCGCTGGTGGGGCTGCTGGAGTCGCTGATGACCGCCAAGCTCGTCGACGACATCACCGACACCCGCTCGGACAAGACCCGCGAATCCTGGGCGCAGGGTACGGCCAACATGGTCTCAGGCTTCTTCGGGGGCATGGGCGGGTGCGCGATGATCGGCCAGACCATGATCAATGTGAAGGCCTCGGGGGCCCGCACGAGGATCTCCACCTTCCTGGCCGGGGTGTTCTTGCTCATTCTGGTCGTCGCCCTGGGCGACGTGGTGGGGCTGATCCCGATGGCCGCACTGGTGGCGATCATGGTCTTCGTGTCCTGGGCGACCTTCGACTGGCACTCCCTCCGCCCGACCACCCTCGCCCGGATGCCTGTGGCGGAGACCCTGGTGATGGCCTCCACCGTGGTGGTCACCGTGGCCACCCACAACCTCGCCCTCGGGGTCATCGTGGGCGTGCTCGTGGCCATGGTCGCCTTCGCCCGCCGGGTCGCCCACCTGGTGAGCGTGGACCGGACCCTCGAGAACCGTGACGGGAGGGACACCGCCGTGTACACGGTCCACGGGGAGCTGTTCTTCGCCTCCTCCAACGACCTCTACACGATGTTCGACTACCACGGGGATCCCCAGCACGTGGTCATCGACCTCACCGACTCCCACCTGTGGGACGCCTCCACCGTCGCCGCGGTGGACTCCGTCACCGACAAGTACGCCCACTACGGAAAGACCGTTCGCATCGTCGGGCTCAACGAGCCCAGCCGGCGGATGCGCGCGCGCATGTCCGGGATGCTCAACCAGGGCGGCCACTGACCCCAGTTGCTACCCCACGTGGGCCTCACCTCAACACGATGTGAGGCCCACATGCTTTAGAGATGGCTTCAATAGTCTTTCCGGGGTAGCCGTCGGGCACAGATGACAGTGACGGCCAGAGTCGCCAGTGCGGTGATCGTGGTGGCGGTGCGGTCGTAGCGGATGGCCAGGCGGCGGAAGGCCAGCAGCCAGGAGATGGTGCGTTCCACGACCCAGCGGTGCCGGCCCAGCCGTTCGCTGGAGTCCACGCCGATCCTGGCGATTCTGGCGGTGATCCCGCGCCGGCGCAGGTAGCGGCGCACCCTCTTGAAGGCGCGCGGCCTTGTCCGCATGCAGCTTGACCGGTCTGCGTCGGGGACGTCCTGGGCCCCGCCCTTTAACTGGGGCCAGTCCGTCCAGGATCGGCTCCACGACCATGGAGTCGTGCCGGTTGGCCCCTGTGATCGCCACCGCCAGCGGCAACCCGTCAGCGGTGACCAGCAAGTGGTACTTCGTCCCCAACTTGCCCCGGTCTGTGGGGTTGGGACCGGTCAGTTCGCCCCTCTTTTGGCCCGCACGCTGACCGAGTCCAGGCACGCCCTCGACCAGTCCAGCGCTCCCTCCTGACCGAGCTTCTCGAGCACGGCGTGGTGGAGTTTCTCCCAGACCCCGGCCTCCTGCCAGGCTCGCAGCCGGCGCCAGCAGGTGATCCCGGAGCCGAAGCCCAGCTCGTGGGGCAGCAACTTCGGCGGCGATGCCGTGCTCGGCCACGAACAGGATGCCCTCCAGCGCTGCCCGGTCATCGACCCGCGGGCGTCCGGTCCGCCCGTTCTTGGCTGGTGGAAGCGGTGGGATCAACGGTTCCAGCAACTCCCACAGCTGGTCGCTGAGCAGTCGCCCCGACGCTGTCTGACTCGTCATGGCAACCAGGATCACCAATCGGGCAGGCAGCGCTCAATGCCTCAGCCATAACTATTGAAACCATCTCTTAACCACTTATGAGCCGCCACCAGGCCGCACCAGCGTCAGCAACCTCATGGCCCACAACACCCAGTTGCTGGTCCTCAATGGTCGGTGTGGTCTCGTAACCGCATGCGGGCCGTAAGCAGGTCCCCAGAGGCGGCAGTGAGGGCAAAGACGGCGACCAGGGCGGGGTCGCCGTCGTGGAGGAGGCAGGTCCGGGTTCGCCGTGGGGGGGCGAGGACGGGAAGGCCCATGGTGTGTTTCTCCTGCTCACGCCTACAGGCGTCGTCCCGCGGGGGACGACGCCCGTACAGCCCCTGGGG
>NZ_JABFAW010000007.1:479534-503376 GCF_017168375.1 Kocuria sp. KRD140 | reverse complement strand
GATCGGGATCGCACGCCCCGGAGCAGGGTTACTCAAACAGAGGATGCGAAAACAGGGGGGGTGCGGGAACAGGGGGTGCGTGACAGGCGGTGACGGAAGCGGGCGGCGCTTCACACGAAGACCCGGGACGCGCCGTCGTGCGGGGATCAGCGCCTGCCCGGGACCTTGACGTCCACCCACACGAGGCGGTGGTCGGAAGTCGGGAACGGGTACTCACCGGTCAGCTCGGAACCGGGCCGGCCCGGAGCGGGCCAGAAGGCACCGGCGTCGAGCAGGGGCAGGTTCTTGGACGGCAACGCGTAGTCCACCCGTAGGTTCCCGGGGGCGGGATCGTCCGAGAAGTCCGCGGTGTCGAGTGCCGGGCGTGTCACGTGCGTCCGGTTGGCGCCGCCCTGGCGCGCGCTCGCCACCACGGCGCCCGTGGACGTGGGCTGCGGATCGCGCACCCGGGAGTTGTCGAGCAGCTGCCGCGCGGCACCCGGGAAGGAATCGCCGTCGTTCGGGTCCGAGTTGTAGTCGCCCACGATCACGAAGCGCTCGCCGCGGGACAGACCGCCGCGCCGCCCGGCGTCGTCGTAGATGTAGCGCGCCGACTTGGTGCCCGTGACGTAATCGGCCCAGAACCGGATCTCGTCGTTGTTCCGGCGCCCGTTACGGTCCTCGGGGCCGTCGAAGCTGGGCGGCGTGGGGTGCGCGGCCAGCACGTGCACGGTCTTGTGGCCCACGCGCACGGGGACGTCCCAGTGGGACTTGGAGGACAGCCGCAGCTGCGCAGCCTGCTCCGGCGTGTAGTAGTCGGTGGGCAGGTGGTTGCCGGGCATGTCCTGCCACCGGAAGTGCTGGAACGTGCGGACCTGATCCCGGGCGATCGGGTACTTGGAGTAGATCACCATGCCGTACTGGCCCGGGAACAGCCCGAAGCCCCAGGCGTCGTCCGGTCCGTCCACCGTGCCGTCCTGGTTGAGGTCCAGACCGGACGGCACGCCCGTGTTCACCGGCGCCACGTAGTGGTAGGGGTAGTCCACGGGCGAGTGGCCGTTCTGGCTCACCGCCAGGTAGTTGTCGCGGAACGCCCGCGCGGCGCGTCCGCCCGGGACGTAGTCGAACTCGTTGAGCAGCACGATGTCCGGGTCGTTGATCTGGATGACCTGGGCGATGTTCCGGGCCTGCTGGTTGTCCGGTGTGGACAGGTCCCGCAGCAATTGCCCCTGCTCGCCCCGGTTCAGGGACGCGTTGTACGTGGCCACGCGCAGTCCGTGCTTGTCCCGGCTTTCGTGTCCATTGGACGACGACGACGCCGCTCGCGGGCCTTCCCCCGCCGCGGCCGGTGCCACGGTGGTCACGGCGAGGACTCCGGCCAGTGCCGCGGCCAAGACAACAGCGGTACGAGAACGCAGACGCATGGCAAACCTCCAGGTCAGAACGAGATGACCCGAGGGTAGGGAGGCCGAACGACCAGGTCGTGGCGGAAAAGTGAAGATTTGGTGATCCGTGCTACTTGCGCCGCGAAGGCTCGTGCGGCGGCGCGGTCAGAGCTCCAGGACCCGCGCGTGGATCACGGAACGGTGGTGCAGGGCCGTGCGCAGGGCCCGGTGCACACCGTCCTCGAGGTAAAGGGTTCCCCGCCAGGACACCACGTGGGGGAAGAGGTCCCCGTAGAAGGTGCAGTCCGAGTCCAGGAGGGTGGCCAGGTTCAGGGTGGAGGTCGTGGTCACCAGATCCCCCAGGCGGACCTGCTGCGGGGCCACCTTGGACCAGTCGGAGGGCGTGACCAGACCGTGGTCCGGATAGGGGCGATCGTCTCCCACGGCCTTGAAAATCATGGATTCACCCTAAAGCCGTACGCCCCGGTCCGCAGAACCGGGGCGTACGTGGCGGGTAGGTGGCGTCGGCCGGGCTGAAGGCTCCCCGTGCTGCAGCAGGCGGCAGGCGTCTGGGCAAGTCGACCGGACCCGACGGAGGGGCCAGGCTCGGGATCAGGAGACGGCGCTCAGCGCGGGCGGCTGCGAGGGCAGGCGCACGGGGCGGGAGTCGGCGTCGAACTGGGCGCCCAGACCCCGCTGGATGAACCGGACCGTGGCCAGGGTGCGTTCGCGCTGGGCGCGCTCGCTCTGCACCGACTTGCTGCGATCCGCGGTGGAGGTGAGGGAGCCGTGGACCAGGTCGGACAGCTCGTCGGTGTCGCCCTCCGGGAGGTAGCCCTCGTTCATGGCGCGCTGCAGGATGGACGCGAGGAGGGACTGCAGTTGCTGCACGTGCTCGCCGAGCTTGGCGAAGTCCTCCGGGGACAACACGGTGCGCATGGCCTGGCCGGGAGGCAGGTGCCGGCGGCTGAGGTCCTCGATCTGGAACCGCACGTACACGCCCAACTGGTCTACGGGGTTTTCCACCGCGGCGAGTTCTCGATGCAGGTCCGAGACGAAGCGCTCGGTCTTGTCCAGGGCGTAGGCCACGAGCAGTTCGCCCATGTCCGCGAAGTAGTTGTACACCGCGGTGCGCCCCACCCCGGCGGTCTTGGCCACCTGGGTCATGGTCAGATCGGTGAGCCCGTTGCTGTACAGCAGGTCCCCGAACGCGTCGAGAACGGCACGCTGCGTGCGCTCGCGCTGGGCGGCATTACTGGAAGCGGTGATGCGGGGCATGACGACACCTTACCTGATTCTGTCAGCAAAAGGGCGGGGCGCTGACGGGCCGTGTGTGTTCTTCCCCCATTCCACCGCATGACCGCGGGGAATGCCCCTTACTTCAGGGCATTCCCCGCGGGCTTTCAGGAACTTCGTCGCCGGTGTTCGGTCAGGCCTCGGCAGCGAGCCCGCCCTGCCACAGGGAGTCGAACGGCAGGTGGGATCCCAGCCGGTGCCGGATGCCGGCGGAGACGAAACTCTTGGCGGTGCGGGCGGCGTCGAGCGGGGAGGCGCCCTTGGCCAGCTCCGCGGTGACGGCCGCGGCCAACGAACAGCCGGCGCCCGAGACCGGGACCTCGCCCACCTTGGGTTCGGACAGCACCTCAAGCGTGGAGCCGTCGTAGAACACGTCCACGGCGTCCGGGCCGGAGAGCCGCACTCCACCCTTCGCGAGCACGGTGGCCCCGGAGGAGTCGTGGATGCGCTGGGCCGCCTCCTTGAGGTCCTCCACGTCGCTGATCTCCTCCATCCCGGATAGGGACAGGGACTCGAAGTGGTTGGGGGTCACGAACGTGGCCAGGGGCAGCATCTGTGCCTTGAGCGCCTGATCGGTGTCGAGCGCGGCGCCCGGTTCCTGGCCCTTGCAGATCAGCACGGGGTCCAGCACCAGGTGGCGGGGCGCGAGGTCCTTCATGGCCGTGGCGACCGTGTGGATCGTGTCCGGGGAACCCAGCATGCCGATCTTCACGGCGTCCAGGTCGTACGCCGCGGAAATGGTCTGCAGCTGGTTCGCCAGGGTCTGCTGGTCCACGGGCGTGAGGCGGTGGCCCCAGTCGTTCTCGGGATCGAACGCCACGATGCACGTCAGCGCGAGCGATCCGAAGACTCCCAGGGACGTGAAGGTCTTGATGTCCGCGAGCGCCCCGGCACCGCCGGTGGCTTCGGAGCCCGCGACGGTCATGGCAACGGGCGGTTGGTTACGTGTGGTTTCGCTCATGCACGCTATTGTGCTCCCGCGTGGGACGTGCCCGCGACTCGGCGCACCACCCCATTACACTGGGCTCGACGCCGGGTGGCAGACGACGTCCCTGACCCTTCCGTACATCCCAAGGACACCCGTGTCTGACGCCACCCCGCCCCACACTTCCTCCTCCCGCACCGCCGCGCTCGCGCAGGGCGAACGGCAGTCCCTCTTCGCGCGCCGCCCCCGGACGTACTTCGACGTGATCCTGGCCGCGTACTGCGTGATCTTGGTGCTCTCCAACATCGGCGCGACCAAGGGCGTGCAGTTCGGCCCCATCATCACGGACGGCGGGTTCTTCCTGTTCCCACTGGCCTACGTGTTGGGGGACGTGGTCTCCGAGGTCTACGGTTTCCGGGCCGCACGCAAGGCGATCATCACGTCCTTCTTCTTCGGGGCGTTCTCCTCCCTGGTGTTCTGGATCGTGATCATCCTGCCGCCGGCGCCCTTCTACGAGAACCAGAGCGCGTTCGAGACGGTGCTGGGCCCGGTCCCGCTGATCGTGGCGGGTTCCCTGCTGGGCTACCTGGTGGGTCAGCTGCTCAACGCATACGTGATGGTCAAGGTCAAGGAACGCACCAAGGAGAAGCACCTGTGGGCGCGGCTGATCTCCTCCACCATGGTGGGCGAACTCGTGGACACCGTGATCTTCTGCTCGATCGCCGCTCCCATCATCGGGATCGACTCGTGGTCCGCGTTCTTCAATTACGTCCTGGTGGGCTATGTCTACAAGGTCCTCGTGGAGGTCGTGATCATGCCGGTCACGTACGCGGTGATCGGCTGGATCAAGCACCGCGAACCCGGCTACGACACGCGTGCCCTCGAGGAGGCGAACGCGCGGTAGCGGGGCGCGAGCGGCGTCGTCGTGCCCCCGGGTCAGTACCCCAGGTAGGCGAGCTGCGCGGCGATGGAGCGTTCCGCGGCGCGCCGTACCCCGGCGGGGACGTCGGCGTAGACGGCGTCCGTGATCGCCTCGACGCTCGCGTCGCGGCCGAGCCCGGCGACGATCTCCCGCACCTGATCCAGGCGTTCAAGCCGGTGCTCCGTGAGTTCTTCGCACACCTCCTGCAGATCAGGCAGGGGTGCGCCGTGAGCGGGTAGCACCGTGGCGCCCGAGCGTTGCCCGAGCAGTTCGAGGGAGCGCAGATAGTCGCCCAGGGAACCGTCCGGGTGGTCGATCATGGTGGAACCGCGCCCCAGCACGGTGTCCCCGGTAATGACCGTCTCCGGCTCGTCGTGGGGCAACCGGAAGCACACGGAGTCGGAGGTGTGCCCGGGGGTGGCCAGCACGCGGATGCTCACGCCCGCGGCCAGGATGCAGTCGCCGTCCCGCAGGGGCTCGCCGCTGTCCCGGCAGAACTCGGGCAGGGCCGCACGCACGGGTGCACCGGTGATCTCGTGGAGTCGGTCGATGCCGTCCGTGTGATCGCCGTGGCGGTGCGTCACGAGGATCAGCACCACGGTCCCGGTCGCCGCGACCGCCTGCAGGTGCGCCTCGTCCAAGGGCCCGGGATCCACGACGACGACGTCCGGTCCGGGCCACTCGCCCCGGCCCTGCGCGGACGGGTGGTGGCCGTAGTTCGGGTGCTCCGGGCCGTCCCCCGGGGCGGAGAGGATCCACGTGTTGGTGCCGTCGAGGGTCATGGGTCCGGGATTGGGCGCGAGCACCACGCCGGCGCACGCGCTCACGCGGCGCAGGACACCTGGGGTGGCGTGCACGGGCTTGGGGTCGCTCATCGCAGGCCTCCCGTTTCGGAAGGAACAGTGGAGGTCGACGGCGCGCCGTAGTACCTCGCCAGGAAATCGTCACGGTAGTCGAAGTACGTCCCCGCGTCGATGGCGTCCCGCGCGCCGGAGACGAGGTCCAGGATGAAGCGCTCGTTGTGGATGGACGCGAGTGTTGCGGCGTTGCGCTCCTTGGCCTTGAACAGGTGACGCAGGTACGCGCGGGTGTAGTGGGTGCACGTGTAGCACGGGCACGTGTCCGAGATGGGCGTGAAGTCGCGTTTGAAGCGGATGTTCGTGAGGTTGAACCGGCCATCGGGGGAGTAGACGGCCGACGAGCGGGCCACGCGAGTGGGGGAGACGCAGTCGAAGGTGTCCACGCCATTGTCGATCGCGGTGAAGATGTCGTCCGGTTCGGAGATGCCCAGCAGGTGCTTGGGGGTCTCCTCGGGCAGTTCTTCCGTGCACCACCGCACAATGGTCCCCAGCTGACGTTTCTCCAGGGCACCCCCGATCCCGAATCCGTCGAAGCCCATCTCGGCCAGGTCCCGGCAGGCCATGCGCCGTAGGTCCTCGTACTGGGCGCCCTGGATCACCCCAAACAGCGCCTGGTAGGGCTTGTCCGCACGGGCCTCGGTGAGCCGGCAGTGTTCGGCCACGCAGCGCAGGGCCCACTTGCGGGTGCGTTCCAGGGCGTCCTCCTGGTACTCGCGGGAATCGTGGAGCGTAGTGAGCTCGTCGAACGCGAACATGATGTCCGCGCCGATGTTGTGCTGCACCCGCATGGAGACCTCCGGCGTGAACCGGTGCAGGTCCCCGTTGAGGTAGGAACGGAACCACACGCCGTCGTCGTCCACGCGTGCCATGCGCTTGTGCCCGGGGGCGGGCTGTGCGCCCCCAGGGGACGGTGTGAGCGCGGACATGTCGATGACCTTGCCGAGCCCCGAACCCAGGGACATCACCTGGAACCCGCCCGAATCGGTGAACGTGGGGCCGGGCCAGTTCATGAAGGTGCCCAGCCCGCCGGCGGCGTCCAGGATGTCGTCGCCCGGCTCGAGGAACAGGTGGTACGCGTTGGCCAGCATCGCCTGGGCGCCCTCCGCCGCCATGGACTCCGGGAGCACGGCCTTCACGGCGGCCTGCGTGGCCACCGGGATGAACGCCGGGGTACGGATCGGGCCGTGCGGCGTGGTGATGGTGCCCGTGCGGGCCTGGAACTGGCCGCCATTGTCCCGGATGCGCTGCTGCGGAACGGGAGAATCACGCAGGCGCGTGTGGAGCCGGAAGGTGAACGGGGAGGGGGATTCGGTGCTGGACACCACACCATTGTGCCGGTTGCGCGAAAGCGAGAGACAATGTGGTGTCCCCTCCACCCGATGCCGAAAGAACGAGCGCAATCCGGTGAGTCAGGTCACAGAATTCTTCAGGGTCCCACCGTCCGTGCCTTCACCTCCATCTACGCGCGCAACGAGCCCATCCGCGCGCGGTTCACGCACCAGACCCAGGCGGGGTTTCTCATCACAGCATGCGTGATGCTCGGTGTGTTGCTGTCCAACCTGGGGGCGTCGGAACCGGTGATGCCCGTCCCGGAGCATCGCGGGCTGACCACGGGACAGCTGTGGGCCCACGCCGGTCGGTTTTTCCTGGCCACGGGTGTGGCCAGCATCCTGGGCAGCCTCAGCGGGCTGTCCCACAGCTACTGGGCCATGGTCGCGGCGGACACCCAGGCGATCCCGCTCATGCGGCAAGCGGCCAACGGGGGCAAGTAACGCCCTCCGGGCAGATCATCCGCTGTTCAGCGGCCCCATCCCGCGTGGGCGATCGCCTGGCGGATGAGGTCCTCGCGCCCGCCCTCGAACTCGTCCTGGACATCCGTGGACAGCGCCTCGTCCGGGGTCATCCACGACAACTGCAGGGCGTCCTGACGGGGCTCGCACTCACCGCGCACGGGGACGATGTAGCTCAGCGCCACCGCGTGCTGCCGGTCGTCGGTCAGCCCGGTCTCGGACGGGGACGGGAAGAACTCGGACACCGCGAACGGGACCGTGGTGGACGGCATCTGCGGCATGGCGAGCGGTCCCAGGTCCTTCTCGAGGTGACGCAGCAGCGCCGCGCGCACCGTCTCGCGGTACATCACGCGTCCCGAGACGAACGTGCGCACCATGCGGCCCTCGTCGTTGGGCGTGAGCAACAACCCGATCTCGGACAGGCACCCGAGCGGGTCCAGGCGCACGGGGATGGCCTGTACGTACACGATCGGCAGGGACGCGCGGGCACGATTGAGGTCGTCCTCGCTGAGCCAGCCAGGGTTGGGGTCCGGGGTGCGTACTGAACTCATGGTTCGTTTCTACCGTCGTGACGCCCCCGCGGGCCAGGAATCTGCGGCGTCAGCGGCCGAGTTCAGCGATCAGCCGAACGCGCGGCGGTTTCCAGTACGGTCCACGCCTGCACCTGCGTGCTGAGTTCCACAGGGGCGCCGGCCCGCTGCGCCTGGTTCGCGTGCTGCGCCGGTTCGGGGGAGAACACCGCGACCGTCTCGCCCACCGTTCGCACCGCGGCGGGCACCGTGAAGTCCTCGTTCGGATCGAATTCCCGACGCCCGTCCCACAGGGCGTCCGCGGTGTCGGTGACGAGCGCGCGGGCGGTGGCCCGAGCGTCGTCGTCCAGCAACGACGACGACGCGGCTTCGCCCAGGTAGCGCACCAGGATGCCCGTGAACAGCCCGGCGTCACCGCCGCCCTGGCCGCGCAACACGGGTGCACCGTGGGGGCCGGGGACCGTGAACTCCCGGGCCGCGCCGTGGACGAGCCGTGCCGCCCGGTCGAGCCACAGTGCGCGCTCGGCGGGGTCCGCGGTGACCCCCGCGAGCTCGAGGGCCGCACCGAGGGCCGGGCCGCTGTTGTAGGTGTAGACGTGCGGGTCCACGGACGTGATCTCCTTCCCGGAGCCCGCCGCGGCCATGCGGATGCCGTCTAGGAACACGCCGCGCTCGGCGTCGAAGAGGGTGTCGAACAACCACGTGAGCAGTGCGCGAGCCTCGGCAGTGCGGTGCATGCGTAAGAATGTCAGCGCCACCGGGGCGGTGGACGCCGTGTTCTTGTAGTCCCGTGTGGTGTTCCACCACGCACCGCCGCCCATGGTGTCGTCGCAACCGGAGGCGAGGCGCGTGGCCAGAGCAGCGCCGTCGTTCTGCACCGCGCGCGATGTGCGGCCCGTGGCGGCGAGGTCCTCGTCACGCAGGCGCCCCAGGGCGAGGGCCAGCCAAGCCATGTCGTCGAAGAACACGTTGTTGGTCACCCGCCCGCCGCTGTGCACGGCGATGCCCCGCAGCAACCGGTGCGCGCGGGAGCGGGCCAGCTCAGCGGTGTCTTGGTTGCCGGCGTGGCGCTCGCGGGCCGCGGCGTCCACGAACGCGTCCAGCAAATGGGCCTGCCACCAGTAGTGCCACGGCCCCCGCCACGGGCGCGGGAACGCGACAGCCCCCAGGTACGTGCCCGGCACGCGCAGCGCCCGCGCACCGAACAGGTGGTCCACGGAGTGCGCGGCCTTCGCGGCGCGGTGGGCGGGGGATTCGGACCTGTCTCTTATACCCATCTGACGCTGCCGACGATAAGGCTCGTTACAACCACGACCGCCGGCATTCATCGCTCGGCTACCTCGCACCCGTCGACTACGCTCGGCAATGCACCCATCAATCGGAAACCGACGACTCGCACAGCGACCGGACCGAATGAAGGGGGCGGCCCACACGTGTGTTCCTTCACCTAAAGTTGACAGTGAACACTCTACGGAGTCGCCCGCGGTGCTGTTCCGGGACGGGGGCGTGGCCCCCGGTCACCACGGATCGAGGGGGCACGATCAGTGGACGCGCCACCCGTGTCGCCCCCCCGAGAGGACAGTCACATGACCGAAGTACTTTTCGTCGTCACCGCAGCCAAAGGCTGGACCCTCAAGGACGATACGGTGCACCCCACCGGGTACTGGGCGGAGGAACTGGCCGAGCCCCACCGCTTGTTCACCGAGGCAGGGTGGAACATCTCGGTGGCCACGCCCGGCGGGGTGGCACCCACCCTGGATGAGCTGAGTCTGGGGATCGCGGGCGGACTACCCGGCCGCCGCAAGGAAATCCGTGCCTACATCGAATCCATCCAGGATCAACTGGACCGCCCCATTTCCCTGGATGCGGTGGACGAGTCCCGGTACGACCTCGTGTTCTACCCCGGTGGCCACGGCCCCATGGAGGATCTCGCATTCGATGCCGTCTCGGGAGAGCTGCTCAGGAAGCGCCTCGCGTCCGGCGCGCCGCTCGCGCTGTTGTGTCACGCTCCCGTGGCCGTGCTGGCCGCGCAGAACGAGGACGGCAGCTGCGTCTTCGCGGGCAAGCGGATGACCGGGCTGTCCAATGTGGAGGAGAAGCTCAACCCCTTCGGCTGGAAAGCCAAGTGGTATCTGCAGGACGCGCTCCAGGAAGCGGGGATCGACTACCGCAAGGGTGTGCTTCCGCTGCGCCCCTTCGTGGAGGTGGACGGTGCGCTGTACACGGGTCAGAACCCGCAGTCCGCGGATGCGCTCGCCGAACGGATCCTTGCGGATCTCGCCTGATCGCCACTACGGGCCCTCAGCCCAGCGCCTCCCGTAGCACGGGTTCGCGGATCTGGTCCGCGAGCCACGGGCTGAACGCGAACGGGGCGCTCTCCACCGCGGCCACGAGGTCGTGGGGGGCGGCCCACGAGTACTCGGCGACCTCGGACTCGGCGGGACGGGGATCGTCGTCGGCGACGGCGATGAACACCGGGCAGAACTCATTCTCAACGACCCCGGAGGCGTCCGTGGCGCGGTAGCGGAACTCGGGCAGCACCACGGTGAGGTTGCGGATCTCCAGGCCGAGTTCCTGCTGGGCACGGCGGGCGACGGCGTCCTCGAAGGACTCGTCCGGGCCCGGGTGACCGCAGAAACTGTTGGACCACACGCCGGGCCACGTGCGCTTGCCGAGCGCGCGGCGGGTCACCAGGACCTGGCCGCGGGAGTTGAGCACGTGGCACGAGAACGCCAGGTGCAGGGGGGTGTCCTCGGTGTGAACCGTGGATTTCAGGGCCGTTCCGGTGGGTTGGTGTTGATCGTCCAGGAGCACCACGCGCTCCGGGCTGGTGTGCTCGCTCACGAGGCCGCCTCACGGTCATGTGTTAGGTTCCAGGCCATGGTAACCGCCGGATCGGACACGCAGTGAGACGACGCGTGAACCCTCCGCTACCCACGGTGCGCGGCGTCGGGCCCGCGCGGGTCCGGATGCCCGGCCCGGGTTCCCCGGACCCGGTCTTGCGGGCTCTGGACGGTCTCCCGACCACGGCCGCGGACTACGTCCAGCAGCGTTTCCCGGACGACGCCGCGTGGTTCGCCCACGAGGTCGCCGCCGGTCGTGTCCGCGGGGACGACGGCGTCGTCGTCACCCCGGCCACCCCTTACGAAGCGGGGGCCTCGGTATGGTTCCACCGCCCGGTCCCGGACGACGACGCCGCGCCCATCACCCTCGACGTGCTGTACGAGGACGAATGGATCCTGGCGGTGGACAAACCGCACGGGCTGTGCAGCACACCGAAGGGCGAGAACGTCCGCCGCTCCGTGGTGGTGGCTGCGCGGTGCCAGTTCCACAACGACGAGATCTCCGCTGTGCACCGGCTGGACCGCTCCACGGGCGGGGTGCTGCTGCTGAGCAAGCACGCGGCGGACCGCGGGGTGTTCCACCGCATGTTCCAGGAGCGCACGGTGACCAAGACCTATTGGGCCGTGGCCCGCGTCAATGATCGGGTGGGGAAGGAACCGGTGCGCGTGGAGTCCCGGATCCGCAAGATCCAGGGAGTTGTGCAGGCCTTCGAGGAACCGGGTGACGTCAACGCCGTCACGGACATCCGCCTGCTCGAACGCTTCACCGATGACGCGGGGCAGTGGGGTTGCTACGAGATCGCTCCGCTGACCGGGCGCACCCATCAGATCCGGGTGCACATGAACTCGTTGGGCCTCCCATTACGCGGGGACAAGTTGTACCCGGTACCGCTGGACGATTTCGACGTGGAGGATCCGGACAACCCCATGCAGTTGATCGCCCGCTCCTTGACCTTCACCCATCCCATGACGGGTGAGACGATCACCGTGAGCTCACGTCTGTCACCCAGCGCCCACACGGCTCGTCGATCCGGGGCGCCCAGCGAACTTCTGACACATTGACCTGCAAGGGCAAGGTTGGCCATCCGTCGAAGGATGCCGAAACGTTCCGACCGAGCGTGATGTAACACACCAAAACCCGGCTACCCCGGGGTACCCTTATCAGCGGGTCTTCCCCCCTCATTGGGCCCGTACAGGGGTTGTCGTACACGCAGCCCCGAGTCGGTTGGCACATGCCACCACGAGCTGTCCCCCCACAGCGCGTACGTCTGTCACACCCTCGTGGTGTCATGCCACGGAGGTGCGGGCGCGTGCGCCCAACGACGAAATGGTCCCCATGTCACATCACCGCATTCCTGCCATCGACGGGTACTCCCCGACCCGACGAGCCTTCTCGAACCTGGCCGCGACCATCACTGCGGCTCTCATGATCCTGAGCGGGGGCCTGTTCACCGGCACCCCCGCGCAGGCCGCGCCCTCCGACATCGTGTCCGTGTCCAGCAGCACGCGGGCGGCGGACGCCCAGAAGCTCCTGAACCTGATCAACCAACACCGGGCATCCAAGGGCTTGGCCCCGGTGAAGTACTCCAAGTCGCTGTCCGGCATCGCCCAGAGCCAGTCCGACCGACTGGTCAAGGAAGAGGTCATCGACCACAGCAACCTGTTCCTCACGGACCGCCGGGCCGCCGGGTACAACGCGGCGGGGGAGATCCACGCGCTGTCGTGGCAGAACTCGGTTCCCGACCTCATGAACTGGTGGAAGGGCTCCCATGCGCACAACAAGGTCCTCACGGACCCCCGGATGCAGGTCGTGGGGATCGGACTGACCTACGTGGACGGCCGGTTGTCCGGCACGGGCGAGGGTTGGCGCCTGGTGGGCACCGTGGATTCCTACGGATACCCTGCCGGCAGCGGTCCCTCGGACGTCACCCGCACGGTCACCGCGGCAGCGCCGCGCCCGCAGGCCGACACCGTGGCCCCCGTGGCCGCGAAACGCGTGGCACCCCCGGCCTACACCGTCAAGGGCGGCATCAAGAGCCGGTACCAAGCACTGGGTGGGGCCGCCAAGTTCGGCTACCCGGCCATGAACGAACGCGGCGGCCTGGTCAACGGCGGCGTCTACCAGAACTTCAGGACCGCGGGCGGCGCCCAGTACAAGTTCATGTGGTCCCCGTCCTCCGGCGCGCACGTGATCAAGGAGACCGGCGCGATCGGTAAGCGCTGGAAGGCAGCCGGCTTCGAGCGCGGGTGGGGCTACCCCACCACCGAGGAATACCGCGTGGGCTCCGAGATGCGCCAGCGCTTCTCCAAGGGCTACACCGTCCATTGGTCCTCGGTCACGGGCAAGACCTGGGTCACCCGCTGACGCACCACGAACCGGAACGTCCGGATTCGCCGACGGCGCGCGCACGGGGCGCGTTCCGGTCCTGACGGGCCCGGGCGCACCCCGCAGCCGATCCCCTTTTTCGTCAGCCCGTCACTCGCTCTGGCAGCGCGGGCACCACACGATCTTGCGCAGGTGCTGCACTGCGGTGCCCGACGCCGTCGTGGTGCCGTCCGGCGCGGGGGCGGTGAGCAGAGCGTCGTCGATCTCTCCGCGCCGCAGCACCGCGCCGCACCGGCGACACGGCTGACCGTCCTTGCCGTAGGCCCAGAACAGGGGGCGACCCTGCGGTGCCTGCCCCACGGTTGAGCGCATCGAGCGGTCCTTGTTCAGGTGCAGCAGCTTGTGCGCGAGCGTCACGATCTCGCGCAGCTTGCCTTCCGGCAGGGAGCCGACCGTGACCCATGGATGGGTGCGCGACATGAACAGCACCTCCACGCGGTACACGTTGCCGATCCCCGCGAGGTTGCGCTGATCCATGAGCGCGGTGCCGATCGCCCGGTCGGGTTGCGCGCTCAGCCGCTCGAGGGCCTTCTCCAGGTCCCAGTCCGGTCCGAGGATGTCCGGGCCCAGGTACCCCACGAGTTGCTCGTCCTCCAGGCGGGTAGGCACCAATCGGACGTCCTTGACGTCGAAACCCACGGCCTCGACGTCCTCGGTGCGCAGGATCGCGCGAATGGTGTGCGAGCCCTGCCCGATGGACACGTCCGCGCTGAGCCGGGTCCTCGCTTCTGCGCGTGAACGCACGCTGCCGCCCCGCCGGGCCTGCCCCCGCGGTCGGTAGGGACTCGCCCCGGGTCGGCTCGTGCGCATTCCGTTCCTTGCTCGTGACGACGACGCCGCTCGCCCGCTTCCGGCCGGGGCATCACCTTTGCTGCGTGCCGCTTGTGGTTCCCCGCTGGAGCCGGTTGTGGCGCCCCCCGCCGGTTCCCGGTCGAAGACCCGCCACGTGCCGTCCATCATGAGGTGGGAATGTAAGGTGAGGGGCTCGGCCCCGGATTTCAGCTCGGCCGCATCGGGGGCCTCGGAGAGTCGGATGAGGATGTGCTTCCCCCGCGGCACCACGGCCACGACCGTGCGCCCGGACACGTCCGATGTGGCGAGTGAGGGCACCCGGAAGTCCGAGCTCACGATCACGGACCCCTCCAGCGCCTCGCGCAGCATCTTGCACTGGCGGTAGACGGAATCACCTTCAGGCACCTGGGCCTCCTAGGTAGGGTGGGGTGTTCAGTGTCGAACGGGAGTGGGCTCGGCGGCAGTTCGCAGCTGTGGCGTCAGTGCCACCGTCGCAGCATTGCGGCGACATCATGGAGATCGGCTCGGCCACTCGCCGTGGCCTCCAGCAACCCCACATCGCGCAATGGGCCGACTCCGAGATCGTTGATCACCACGAGTAGGTCCTCGGTCGTGAGGTACCGCGTCACCGCCCGAGCCGGTCCAACACATCGGCATAGCGTGCACGTGCACGCGCCGACGCTTCGGTCACCTGCCGCTCGTGACCTCTCCGGGCCGCAACTTCGTGGATGGCTCGGATCGTGGCTTCCTGACGGCTGATGCCGTCCGCTTCGGCCAGGGCGGCGAGAGCGAGTTCGTCGTCCTCGGTCAGCCGCAAAGTCATCGCCATGCCCCTCAAGGTATCAAAGTGGTATCAGCCGGACCTGCCCCCGCCCACGGGAGCCCGCATCCGCACGCTGCGCGGGGTCTGGTAGAAGCCGCCCGCCAGCAGACCGTCCCGGACCGCGGTCACGAGGTCCTCGGAGGAGAGCACCGAGTCGCCGTTGACCTTCTCGACCACGAGCGAGTCCATGGCCCTGCGCTGCACGAGCTCGGCCACGGCTTCCGCCGCGAGGCGCAGCAGGGCCGGGTCTGACACGAACGCGAGCGCGGTCTTCCCGCCACGTTCCAGGTAGAGGATCAGCGCCCCGTCCACGAGCACCACCACGGCACCGGCCTTGCGCCCCGGGCGGTGCTTGGTGCTGGATTCGAGAGCCACCGCTTCCGGCCAGTCCAGCGCGGCACCGTAGGGGTTGGCGGGGTCCGTGGCCGCGAGGGCGAGGACGCGGGGTTCGGCCTTGCGAGCGGCGTCGTCGTCCGTGAAACTGCGCAGCACGTCAACCGTCGCGGGTTGCGTGAACTGGGCGGCGCCAAGGCCCTCGATGAAGTACCCGCGCCGCGCGCGGCCCGCGTCCTCGAGTGCGCGCAGGACCTTGTAGACGGTGGAGAACCCGCCGGGGACGTCCTCCACCGCCACGGGACCGCGCGTGAGGATGCCGTAGCGGTCCAGCAACAGCTCCGCTTGGGCCTGCGCCCGCACGGTGGGGTTGAGCGGTTCGGGGCGCAGCACGGACCAGCGCCCGGCCGTGACACGGTCCTCACCGCCCCCCGCGGCGCGAACGACGCGAGCGCCGTCGCCGGACGCGGACGCCGCCGGATCCACACCGCCGGGGCCGCGGGACGCGGCCCGCAACCGCGCGGCGCCGCGCCGCCCGGCCGTACGGGAACGGCCCGGGCGCTTGGGCGTCTTGTGCGCGGAGTGCCCGCCCGAGACGAGTGCACGCACCGGGGCGTAGGTGTCATTGGTGATGAGCCCCGCCCATAGCAGGTTCCACAGCGCAGTGCGCAGCTGGGCCATGTCCACGGACACGCCCGCCTCGGCGAGCGGCTGGATGAGCTGCCACGCGAAGTACGCCCCACCGGCCCGCAGCACGGCGAGCAGTTCACGTTCCAGCGTGGAGTCCAGGGCCTCGGCGGCGGCCTCGAGCTGCGGCACGGGCGGCAGGGACAGCTCCGCGGACTCGGCCAGGTGGAACGCGACCCACCCGTCCTCACCGCCCAGGGACCCCGCGCCCGAGAAGAGCACCTCGCCCGCGGCCATGAGCTCGTCCAGCATCGCGGGCCGGTAGTCCACCACGCGCTGCGCGAGCACGAGCGGTTCCCACGCGGACGCGGGCACGGGCACCCCGGCCAACTGGTCGATCACCGTGAGCACCCCGTCCAACCCGCGCAACTGGTGCCCCGGGACGGCGTGCTGCCACGCGGGCAGGAAGGTGGCGTATACCTGCGGGTCCACGGGTTCCACGTCCGCGCGCAGGGCGGCCAGGGAACGGCGGCGCAGGGTCCGCAGCACCTCCACGTCGCACCATTCCGACTCCGACGCCGCGGGGTCCCCGCTCGGGCGGAACGCCCCCTCGCTCACGCGCCGCTGCTTGGCGAGCGAGCGCAGCGCGGTCTCGACCACGGCGGGCCCCAGGCTCAGGGCCTGCGCGGCCTCCGCCACGCTGAACGGACCGTGGGTGCGCGCGTACCGGGACACGAGGTCCCCCACGGGATCCGCGACCGGTTCCAGGAACGCCAGGGGCACACCCATGGGCAAGGGCTGGCCCAGGGCGTCCCGCATCCGCGCGGCGTCCTCCACCGCGCAGTAGACCTCGCGCCCGCCCACACGCAGGACGATCGCCCGGTTCGTGGACACCAGGGCGTCCAGCAGCTCGCGGGCGGCGTCCGCGCTGATGGGTTGGTACTCGGGGGCCACGTCCTCGGCCGCGTCGACATCCTCGGTGTCGTCGGTTTCCGGGGCATCGGGGGTCTCCTGCGCGCTCTGCGCGGGGGGCGACGCCGTTGCGGTGCCTTCCGCGCGCAAGCGCACTGCGGCGTCGTCGGCCGTCATGGGACCGAGCAGGCGCAGGAGGTCCGCCGCGCCCTCCACGCCGCGCAACCGACGGTCCGGCGCGAGGCGCTGCAACTGCAGGACCGTTGTCTCGATGACCTCGAGATCCAGCAGCTCGCGCAGCTCAGCGCGACCGAGCAGCTCGTTGAGCAGGGAGGGGTCCAGGGACAGGGCCGCGGCCTTGCGCTCGGCCAGGGGCGAATCGCCCTCGTACAGGAACTGGGCCACGTACCCGAACAGCAGGGTGCGCGCGAAGGGGGAGGGGGTGTCCGTGGTGGTCTCGACCATGCGCAGTTTGCGCCCGGCCAGATCGCGCTGCAATTGCAGCAGCGCGGGGACGTCGTACACGTCCTGCAGGCATTCGCGCACGGTCTCGAGGATCACCGGGAACTGCGGGTACTTGCGGGCTACGTCCAGCAACTGGGCGGAGCGCTGACGCTGCTGCCACAGGGGCGTGCGCTTACCGGGATCCGCCCGCGGCAGCAGCAGGGCACGCGCGGCGTTCTCCCGGAACCGGGACGCGAACAGCGCCGAGCCGCCCACCTCCTCGGTCACGGTGCGCTCGAGCTCGTCCGGGTCGAAAAGGAACAGCTCCGCCCCGGGCGGTTCCTCGTCCGTGGCGGGGACGCGCAGCACGATGCCGTCGTCCGCGGCCTGGGCACTGGCATCCAGACCCCAGCGCTCGTCCAACCGGGCGCGCACCGCGAGCGCCCACGGGCCGTGCACGGGGGTGCCGAACGGGCTGTGCAACACCACTCGCCAGTCCCCGAGTTCGTCCCGGAACCGCTCGACCACGAGCGTGCGATCGTCCGGGACGTGTTCCGTGGCCTCCCGCTGTTCGGAGAGGTAGGCCATGAGGTTGTCCCGGGCCCATTCGTCCAAGCCGGAGGCGGCCAGGCGCTCGCGGGCCTCGGTGTCCTGGGCACCGGCGAGTTCACGGGTGAACCGACCCGTGGCACGGCCCAACTCCACGGGCCGGCCCAGACCATCCCCGTGCCAGAACGGGAGCTTGCCGGGCACGCCCGGGGCCGGGGCCACGACCACCCGGTTGTGCGTGATCTCCTCGATGCGCCAACTCGAGGCACCCAGGGCGATGATGTCCCCCACGCGGGACTCGTAGACCATCTCCTCGTCCAGCTCACCCACGCGCTTGGGGGACTTGCTGTCCTGCTCGCCCACGAGGAACACGGGAAACAGACCGCGGTCCGGGATGGTGCCACCGCTCGTGACTGCGAGCCGCAGGGCACCGGGGCGGGCCTGCAGGGTTCCGGTCTCGCGGTCCCACACCAGCCGGGGCCGCAACTGGGCGAACTCGTCGGACGGGTACCGCCCGGCGAGCAGGTCCAGCACGGCGTCGTACGCGGAGCGCGGCAGCGAACGGAACGGGGCGCTGCGGCGCAGGGTGTCGTACCAGCTCTCCACGTCCACGTCCTCCGCGGCAACCGCCGAGACCGTCTGCTGGGCCAGGATGTCCAGGGGGTTGGTGGGCACGGACAGCGGTTCCAGGTGCCCCGCGAGCATCTGCTCAGCGATCACCGCCGCGTCCCGCACGTCCCCGCGGTGCTTGGGGTAGATCCGCCCGATCGAGACCTCGCCCACCTGGTGGCCCGCGCGGCCCACGCGCTGCAAACCGGACGCCGCCGAAGGCGGGGACTCGATCTGGATCACCAGGTCCACGTGGCCCATGTCGATCCCGAGCTCCAGGGAGGAGGTGGCCACCACGCACCGCAACCGCCCGGTCTTCAGGTCCTCCTCGATCAGGCCGCGCTGGTCCTTGGACACCGAGCCGTGGTGGGCGCGCGCGAGCACCGGGGACGCGCCCTCGTGGCGGTTGTGCTGGCGGGGGATGTCCGCGGGGGCGGAGTCGCGGGCCCGAGAAGTGCTGACCGCGCCCTCGCTGCGCGCGGCGTCGTCGGCCTGCGCGGCGGCGCCGTCCAGGAGGTCGGAGAGCGCATCACCCAGCGCCACGGGATCGCCACCGTCCAAATCCGTGGGGCTCTCTTCCGTGGCGTTGGCGAGCCGGAACTCGTGGATCTCGTTGAGTCGCGCAGTGAGTTTCTCCGAGAGGCCACGCGAGTTCGCGAACACGATTGTGGAACGGTGCGCCTCCACGAGGTCCACGATCCGTTCCTCCACGTGGGGCCAGATGGACGCGGTGGCCTGGTAGTCGGACGCCTCCAGGTTGCCGTCCAGGTCCCCGGACGACGGCGACGCCGCCGCCCCGCCCAACACGGTCATGTCCGGGATGGGCACGGACACCGTGAGGTCCCAGTCCTTCTCGGACGGCGGGCGCACCACGTCCACGGGCTGGGAGCCGCCCAGGAACCCGGCCACGGTGTCCACGGGTTCCACGGTCGCGGAGAGCCCAATCCGTTGCGCGGGACGTTCCAGGAGGTCGTCGAGGCGTTCGAGGCTCACCGCCAGGTGCGCCCCGCGTTTGGTCCCGGCCACCGCGTGCACCTCGTCGATGATCACGGTGTTCACGTGGCGCAGGGTCTCCCGCGCCTTGGACGTGAGCATGAGGTACAGCGATTCCGGGGTCGTGATGAGCACGTCCGGGGGATGCGCCAACAGGGCGCGGCGGATCGCCTGCGGGGTGTCACCTGAGCGCACACCCACCGAGATCTCCGGGGGCTCCCCGCCGGCGGCCTTGGCGGCCTGGGTGATCCCGATCAGCGGTGCGCGCAGGTTGCGTTCCACGTCCACGCCCAGGGCCTTGAGCGGGGAGATGTAGAGCACCGAGGTGCGGTCCTCCGCGTCGTCGGACCCGTCCGCCTTCTTGTCGGTCAGCAAGCGGTCGATCGACCACAGGAACGCCGCGAGCGTCTTACCGGAACCGGTGGGGGCCACCACGAGAGCGTGGCGGCCCGCCGAGATGGCCTCCCACGCGCCGCGCTGGGCCGCCGTGGGCCCGCTGAACGCGGCGTCGAACCACTGCGCGGTCGCGGGGGAGAAAAGGTTCAGGACGGGGTCAGGACCCAAAACCCTTGACCTGCAACTGGGAGACCTTGGGGTTGCCGCACGCCTGACCCGAGTAGGGCACCACGAGCGACTCGTAGCTGTCCGGCGGGTACACGCGCACGCCCGCGGCCTGGTGCGGGTTGCACACCTGACCGATCACACCGGGCTGGGTGATCCGCACCCCGGCGCTCGCGGACGCGCCGGGCTGTAGGGTCACGGTGCCCGCACCCGAGGCGTCCCGGGAGGCCGGCGCACCCACGGGAGCACCGTTCGCGTCCACGAAGGACACACCCGGGTAGCCGCTCAGGGTGCACGGTGCGGAGCCGTTGTTGGTGAGCGTGAGGGACGCAATGACCGAACCCGCCGCACCCTGCTGCGGCGTGAGCGATCCGGAGAGCTGCCCGGCACTGCACGTGCCGCCGGCGCGCTGGGCATCCGCCTTCGCCTGGGCGAACGGGCTCGCAGTGGGCATGCCCAGTTCGGGAGCGGACGCGAGGCGATCGGGCTCGGCGGACGGCTGCGCCGACTCCGCGGCCTGCCCCTCCTGTCCACCGGACGCCGCGGCGTTTGTGGCTTCCGTGGCCTCGGCGCTCGCGGACGGGCTCGCGGACCGGCTGGCCGACGGGCTCGGGGACATGGACGAGGCGCTCGGGGACGCCGTGGCGCTCGCGGAGACGGAGGCGCCGGCGGGTGCGGTGTTCTGCTCCTCGGACGAGGCGCCGTCCGAGGAACCGCAGGCCGAGAGGACCATGAGAGCGCTCAGCGCGGTGGCCGCGAGCAACGGACGGGTGGCGGTGTGGGTGCCCCGGGGGGCGGGCAAGTGACTCCTCATGGCAACAGTGTGCTACTTTTCCGCGCGTAATGCGGCATACATCACCTGTGCCAGGTGGACTCCTTCCGCGTCGGTGCCCTGGGCGATCTGCGTGCGGCACGAGAAACCGTCCGCGAGCACGATCGAACCGGGCCCCGCGGCACGGATCGCGGGGAACAGGTTGCGTTCCCCGAGGGTCTGGGAGATCTCGTGGTGACCTGGTTCGAAGCCCCAGTTCCCGGCGAGACCGCAGCAGCCACCGCCCACCACGGCGGCGTCCACCCCGAGCTTCTCGAGCACGCGTAGTTCCGGCGTGAAGTCGCCCTGGGCCTTCTCGTGGCAGTGCACCTGGCACACCGCGGTGCCCGGTCCCGCGTGGGTCTCGAGCGTGTCGAACGGCCAGTCCCCGCCGTCCTCGGCGTGGCGCGCACTGAACTCACCGAGCGTCACCGTGAGGGCCCGGACCTTGTGGGCGCGCGGGTCATCCGGGAGCAGCTCGGTGATGTCGTGCTGGAGCATCACCGTGCAAGACGGTTCCAGCCCGATGATCGGGTAGCCAGCCTCGAGCAGCGGCTCCATCACGTCCAGGGTCTGCAGCAGGGTCCGGCGGGTCATGTCCAACTGCCCGGTGGAGTGCCACGTGAGTCCGCAGCACACGTTTCCCATGGGCATGAGCACGCGGTAGCCCATGGCCTCTAGCACCGCCACGGCGGCCTTGCCGGGCCCGTCCGCGGAGAAGTTCGTGAACGTGTCCGGCCACAGCACCACGGACGGTTTCTCCGCCGACGACGCCGCGCGGCCGCCTCCGCGCGCCACCGCGCCCTGTGGGGTGCGGGTCTTGAACCACGACGTGAGCGGGGTGTCGTTGAAGCGGATCATCCGCCGCTTCGGTTCGATGCCGCCGAGCTTCTTGGTCAGTTCCTCGATGGGACGGAAGCGTTCCAGGAAGTTCACCGCGCGCAGCGAACCGGGGACCCTGGTCACGAGCTTCATGAGCCACGGCATCCACCCCATGGTCAGGTGCGCCATGGGCCGGCGGTCCTTGCCGACGAACGAGCCCAGGCCCTGGCGGAAGTGGTGGTGCAGGAACTCGGCCTTGTAGGTGGCCATGTCCACGTTCACGGGGCACTCCGTGGCGCACGCCTTGCACGAGAGGCACAGGTCCAGGGCCTCGTAGGTCTCCTTGGACTTCCACCCGTCCGTGATGTGCTCGCCGCGCAGCATCTCGGCGAGGGACCGCATGCGCCCGCGGGTCGAGTGCACCTCGTCGTGGGTCGCGTGGAAGGACGGGCACATGGCACCCGAGTCCGAGCGGCATGCGCCCACGCCCACGCAGCGGTTGATGGCCTGGCCGAACGAGCCGTCGTCCGCGGAGAACGCGTGGACCGGGGTCAGCTCGAACGTGCGCGCGCCGGGACCCGGGCGGATGCCCCGGTCGAGGGGTTCGGGATCCACCACGACCCCGGGGTTGAAGAAATTGTCGGGATCGAAGATCCGCTTGAATCGGGCGAAGGCGCCGTGTGCCTCGTCGGAGTAGATGGTGCTGAGCAGCTCCGAGCGGGCACGGCCGTCCCCGTGCTCCCCGGAGACCGAGCCGCCGTAGCGGTGCACGAGTTCCGCGGCCCGCTCGATGAACCGGCGGTAATGGGCCACGCCCTCGTCCGTGTTGAAATCGAAGGAGATCCGAATGTGCACACAGCCCTCGCCGAAGTGGCCGAACGGGATACCGCGTAGGTCCATCTCGTCCAGCAGCGCGTAGAGGTCCTTGAGGTAGGCGCCCAGGTGCTGCGGGGGCACGGCGGAGTCCTCCCACCCGGGCCACGCCTCGCCGCCGTCCGGCAAGCGGGTCACGATCCCCGCACCGGCCTCGCGGATGCGCCACAGGGCGCGGGCCTCGGCGGGATCGCCCACGACCACGGAATCCACCACGGTCTCCTCGACGAGTCCCGGCAGTGCCCGGGCGGCCTCGAACGCGGCCTCCTGGGTGTCCGCGCCCACCTCGCAGTAGAGCCAGCCGCCGCCCTCGGGGAGCTCACGGCCCGCGTTCTCCTGACCGGGACGGGTGCGCAGGGCGTCCAGCAGGTCCGAGCCCATGCCCTCGATCGTGGTGACGCCCCGGACGCGGAACTTCGGGGCCGCGGTGGCCGCCGCGATCGCGTCCGTGAAACCCAGTACCGCGAGCGCTGTGAAGCGCGGCTTGGCCACGAGTTTCACGGTGAGCCGGGTGATGATCCCGCACGTGCCCTCGGTCCCGGCGAACGCCTTGGCCACGTCGAAACCGTTCTCGCTCAACAAGTAGTGCAGTCCGTACCCGGAGACCTGGCGGGGGAACTGGCCCAGTTCGGTGCGCAGCATGGCCAGGTGCCGGTCCCGCAACTGGGTGAGCTGGGAATCCAGTGCGGCGTCCGAGGTGCCGCCCGCGTCCAGGGTGACCTCGCGCCCGTCGGCGAGCATGACCGTGAGCGAGACGAGGTTCTGCGCGCTCGTACCCCACGCGACCGAGTGGGAACCGCACGCGTTGTTGGCGACCATCCCGCCCACGGTGGCCCGCGAATGCGTGGAGGGGTCCGGTCCGTAGGTCAGGCCGAACTCGCTCGCGGCGTCCCGCAACTGATCGCAGATCACACCGGGTTCGATCGTGGCGGTGCGGGCGTGCGGATCGATCTCCAGGATGCGGTTGAAGTACCGGGAGGTGTCGATGACCAACCCGTCACCGATCGCGTTGCCCGCCACGGAGGTGCCACCACCGCGGGAGATCACAGGCCAGCCGTTCTCCCGGGCCGTGGACAACAGCTCACGGATCTCCTCGACCGAGCGCGGTTCCGCGACCGCCGCCGGCAGCCGGCGATAGATCGAGGCGTCCGAGACGTAAGCGGCGCGTGTGGTGAGGTCATCCCGGAGAGCAGTCATGCTCTAACTTTCACCCACGCGGCGCCGCGCTACCAACTCGTGTCGCCGGTCATGAGGCCGCCGGTGACGACACCGCCGGGCCGGGGCGGCGGTGTCGTGCTGCCACCGCGTCAGCGGCGGACGATCACCACTCGGGGGCGATCGTGATCTCCGCGCCCGCGAGGTCCTCGGACCACTCCACCTGGCACGTGAGCCGGGAGTTGTCGTGGCGGGTGTCGTCCAGCATCTCCAGGAGGTCCTCCTCCTCCTCGTTGGTCCCGCCCGTCTTCACGAACGTGTCCTGGTCCAGGTACGAGTGGCACGTGGAGCACGAGGCGTTGCCGCCGCACGTGGCGAGGATCGGGAACTTGTGGCGGGTGAGGCACTCCATGAGCGTCTCGTGGTCCTTCCACTCGACGCCCTCGGTGCGCTCGCCCTCGCGGTTGGTCACATTGATCAGGATGCTGCTCACGCGGCTGGACCTCCTGGGGTTCTACCCCGTCCGGATGTTGCGGATTACTGGGAACTAGCGGCCATTCTATGATCGGGCGTCAACTCCGGGGACATCGCGTGGCGAAGTGTGATGAGACCCGCACCCGCC
>NZ_JABFAW010000007.1:478406-479434 GCF_017168375.1 Kocuria sp. KRD140 | reverse complement strand
CTGCTCAACCCCCGGCGGAGCCGGGCGGTTCCGGCCCGCCCAAGTCCTGGCGGGCCACCGGCTTCTCAGCTCGTCCGGCGCAGGGTCAGCGCCTGGGCCACCCGACCGATCGGACCGTGCTCGTCGAACAGCTCCGAATGAGTCAGGCCCGCGCCGTCCCCGCCGAACTCCACCCGGGTGTCGAGTCCCACCCACGAGGACACCGGGGCGCGGAACATGTGGATGCTCAGGTCCACATTGGGGAACGCCCACGGTCCGATCTCCGCGCGCGGAGCGATCCCGTTGGCGGCGTCGACCGAGCTGATGAACCGGGCGGTGGGGGAGGACTCCTCGCCCTCGACCACCGACTTGGTGATCCGCAGCCAGCCCGCGCCGTTGCCGGGTCGGGGCCGCCGGGCGGTACGTGCCTCGACGGAGCTGATGAACCCGCCGCCCCACGCCTCGGACATATTGACCGGCTCGCACTGCTCCACGGGGGTCAGCGGCTCGATCTCCCCGCCGGCCACGTCCTGGGTGTCCGAGGTCTTCAGCCGCCACAGGCTCAACCGGATGCAGTCCCGCCCGCCGGCGCTCATGGTCGCCTCGACCAACTCGATGGTCCTGCCCGGGCGCAGCACGCGCGTGTGCACCTCGATCTCACCACCGGGGATGACCCCCAGAATGTCGAAGGAGAAACGCACCGGCAGCACGTCCTCCCGCGGGTGGTTGCGTTCGATCTCGTGTACCAGCAGGCCGGACGACGCCGCCATGTGCTGTTCCAGGGGGCTCCACGCTCCCTGCGTGTACACCGTGGTGCGGAAACCGTGATCGCTCGTGCGCACGTAGTGGGCGTCCGGGACGTCCTCGCCGTTGGCGCCCAGGTGCCCGGGGGCTTCTTCGGTACTCATGCGTGCTCCTGCCTGTCCTGACCGCGGGCGGGGCCGCGTCCGGTTCCTGGAACATGGCCGCCCGCGATGCGAGTGTGTGCCGGAATACACCCTAGGGGAGCGCCGCGGGAACACCTATCGGACTTGCGACGCGTGCCGGGC
>NZ_JABFAW010000007.1:433239-478306 GCF_017168375.1 Kocuria sp. KRD140 | reverse complement strand
CTCCCAGCGGGTGGCTGCTCCAGTGGAGTAAAAGCAGAATCCGGGCACCCCGAGCTGCTTCTACTCCACTGGGAATTCGGAGCCGGTAGATGCAAGCGCCGGGGCCGCGAGCGGCGTCGTCGTCAGGGCAGCGCGAGCCGGCACACCTTGCGCCACGCCTGGAAGACCTGCCGGGGCAGGGGGCCGGAGGTGTAGCGGATCCCGTACTTACGGCAGATCTCCCGCACGCGGGGTGCGATGCGCGCCAGGTGGTTGGACGGCATGTCCGGAAAGAGGTGGTGTTCGATCTGGAAGGAGAGGTGCCCGCTCATGAAGTGCATGAGGCGTGAACCGTCGATGTTCGCCGAGCCCATGGCCTGGCGGCGGTACCAGTGCCCCCGAGTCTCGTCGCGCACGTCCTCCTCCGTGAAGGTCTCCGCGCCGTCCGGGAAGTGGCCGCAGAAGATGACCGTGTGCGCCCAGACGTTGCGGATCACGTTCGCCGCCAGGAACCCCTTAAGCGACGCCTTCCCCGAACCCGTGAGGGACGCCAGCAGCGGAGAGACCACGAAGTCCTTGGCGGACTGGCGGCCCAGCTTCTTCATCACGCGCTTGAAGTCCTCGAACGTGGCCCGCCCGGACTTCTTGCCGGTCAGGAACTGGTCCAGTTCGATGTCGTAGATCGCGATGCCCCACTCGAATGCCGGTGCCAGGCCCAGGTTGATCACCGGGTTCAGCAGGTTCACGGGCTTCCACGGCTGATCGGGGTCCATGCGCAGCACGTTGTACCCCACGTCCCGATCCTTGCCGAGCACGTTGGTCCACGTGTGGTGCGTCTCGTTGTGGGTTCGCTGCCAGCCCGCCGACGGCGCCACGAAGTCCCACTCCCACGTGGTCGAGTGGATCTCCTTGTCGTTCATCCAGTCCCACTGCCCGTGGAGCACGTTGTGGCCGATCTCCATGTTGTTCAGGATCTTGCCCACGCTCAGGCACCCCACACCGGCCCACCACAGGGGTTTGTGACGGGAGAAGAGCAGACAGGCCCGCCCCGTCATCTCCAGGCTGCGCTGCAGTACCACCACGCGGCGGATGTACTGGGCGTCGGACTGGCCGCGGCGGGAGAAGACCTCGTCCCGCACGGCGTCGAAATCGGCCGCGAGTTCCGCGAGCTCGGCCTCCGTGAGGCGCAGCGGATCGCGGCGTGGGGAGCGGGTCGGGTCACGCACGTCTGGACGGGACCGGGTTCACGGTGCAGCTCACCGGTGCGGATGTTGGTCACGGCCCCGTCCGTCAAGGGAACCAGACAACTGTGGCAGATGCCCATACGGCATCCGTGGGGCAGCTGGTGTTGCGCGCGTTCGGCGGCCTCCAGGACGGTTTCGTCCGGGCCCACCCCCAGGGTCATCTCGGAACGGGTGAACCAAACTTCCCCGCGTTGGCCGCCGCTGAACTGCCTGGTGACATCGAAGCGTTCCACCACGGGGGGGGCCGCCGTGGCTGCGCGAGAGGTCCTCCACGGCGCTGACGAACGAGTCCGGGCCGCTCGCGTACGTCACCCGGTCCGCGTGATCGGGACACAGCTCGGCCAGGGCATCGGCGTCGGAGGCGTCGAGGCGGCCGCGTTCCTCGGTGAACCAGAAGACCGGCCGCAGACCCGGGAACTGGTCCGCGAGTTCCAGGATCTCGTCGTGGAAGATGCACGACTCCCGGCTCCGGGACACGTAGACCAGCACGACGTCGTGGTCCGGCCTGCGCGGCATGAGGGTCCGCAGCATGGACATCACCGGGGTGATCCCGGAACCGGCCACCATGAACAGCAATTCTGTGGGGGTGTCCGGGAGCAGGAACTGTCCTTCGGGGCGTTCCAGGTAGAGCACGTTGCCCGGGGCGGTGCGCTCAACGAGGTGTTCGGACACCAGGCCCTGCGCTTTGACGGTGATCGACGGGTCACCGTGTTCGGGGGCGCTGATGGAGTACGGACGCCAGATCCGCTTCCCGTCCACTTCCACGCCGATCCGCGCCCACTGCCCCGCCCGGTGCGGGATCCACCCCTCACCCGCGGTGAAGAACAGGGTCACGGTGTCGGGGGTCTCGCGCCGCACGTGCGTGATGCGGCCTCGTGTGTAATGTGCGCTCGTCAGGGAGCCGAAGACCTGCGCGAAGGACCGTGGGTCCTGGGGGTAGCTCAGGATTCCAGCGGCTGCACGAAAGAATCCCTTGATCCCGGGGTGGCCCATACCCCAGTTCTACCTATTAGTAAGTAAACGTGCAATATGCGTCCAGCATGTGGGCGCCCCCTGCACCCCTCTGCTTTTACTGAGTAGAAGCAGCATCCGAGCACCCCGAGCTGCTTTTGCTCCACTAGATATTCGAGGAGGGCGGATGTGGCGCGGAGCTGGCGTGATCTGGACAACACCCCCGCATTTGGGCACTGTGGCTACTACGCGCGCGGACCCGGGGAGCGCCGTCGTCCCCGGATCCGCGCCGACTCCGAGGACCCGACCATGAGGGGAACCCCGCCATGACCGATCCCGCACCACATACGCCGCCATCCACCGAGGACGAACCGCAGGGCGAGGCCCGCGCCGACACCGTGGGGGCTCTGCTGCAACGGGCCGTGTCGCGCAACGGCGGTGCCACCGCGTTGCTCTTCCAGGACCGGTGCTGGTCGTACCGGGAGCTGGGGGACGCGGTCCGGCGGGTCGCGCGCCGCCTGGCCGATGCGGGCCTGACCCCGGGGACGCGCGTCGCGGCGTTCGGCGTGAACTCGGACGTCTACGCGATCCTGTACCTCGCGTGCGCCCAAGCGGGGCTCGTGCACGTCCCCGTCAACTTCGCGCTGAAAGGGGACGAGCTCGCGTACGTCCTCGAGGACTCCGGGGCCACCACGGTGATTGCCGATCCCGAACTGTTGCCGCTCGTGGCGCAGGTCCGGGACTCCGGGAGAGCACGCGCCGTCGAACGCGTCCTGCCCATGCTGCCCGGCGGCGAGGACGACGACACCTCGTTTCAGGAGACCGCGTTCGATCCCCGGGCCAACGACGCTGCCGTCCGGGTGACGGTGCGCGGCCACGATCTGCTGCAGCTGCTTTACACCTCCGGCACCACGTCCGCGCCCAAGGGCGCTATGATGACGCACGCCGCTCTGTTGGCCGAGTACACGTCCGCGATCATCGCGCTGGACCTGACCGCGCAGGACCGTCCGCTCGTGGCCATGCCGCTCTACCACTCGGCGGGCATGCACGTGTTCCTGCTGCCCTACCTCGCTCTGGGGGCGGCGGTGCGATTGACCCGGAAACCGGATATCGCCGAGATCCTGCAGCTGGTCGAGGAGGAGCACGTGGGTTCGCTGTTCCTGGCGCCCACCGTATGGGTGCCGCTGAGCAATCACCCCGACCTCGAGACTCGGGACCTGTCGTCGTTGCGCAAGGCGCAGTACGGCGCGTCCATCATGCCCGTCACGGTGCTGCAACGGTTGCGCTCCCGCTATCCGGGCATCGGGTTCTACAACTGCTTCGGGCAGTCGGAACTCGGGCCCCTGTGCACCGTCCTGACACCCGCCGAGCACGACGCCCGTCCGGCGTCGTGTGGGCGTCCCGTGTTCAACGTGGAGGCGCGGGTGGTCACGTCCGAGGGTCGGGTCGCTCAACACGGGGAGCCAGGGGAGATCCAGTACCGCTCCCCGCAGCTGCTGACCGGCTACTGGAACAAGCCAGAGGCCACGGCGGACGCGTTCGTGGACGGCTGGTTCCGTTCCGGGGACCAGGTGGTGCAGGACGAACAGGGGTACATTCAGGTGGTGGACCGGATCAAGGACGTGATCAACACCGGGGGTGTCCTGGTGGCTCCTCGCGAGATCGAGGACTGCATCTACGAGCTGCCCGACGTCGCCGAGGTCGCGGTGGTGGGGCTCCCGGACGAACGGTGGATCGAGGCCGTCACGGCGGTGATCGTCCCCAAGGAGGGATCGGAGCTCACCGCGGAGTCGGTGCGCTCCCATGTGAAGGCCCGCCTGGCCGATTACAAGGTGCCCAAGCGTGTGGACTTCGTCGCGGAGCTGCCCCGCAACCAGTCCGGCAAGTTGCTCAAGCGCGAACTGCGGGCGGAACGGACGAACCCGGTATGAGGCAGGAGGACACCGTGGAACACCCCGATGCCGTCCGGGTGGAGCACAGAGCCGGCGTGGTGCGGATCGTGTGGGACCGCGCGGCCACCGGCAACGCCGTGGACCTGGACCTCGCGCGCGAGACACTGTCCGCCCTGCGACGGGCGGAAGCCGATCCCACCGTCCACGTGCTGACCCTCACGGGTTCGGGGCGGTTCTTCAGCGCGGGCGGTGACGTCAAGGGCATGGCCGGTCGTCCGGCCACCGAGCGTCCCGGGTTCCTGCGGGAACTCGCCTCCGCGGCCCGGGATCTGGCCCTGGCCATGGTGCGCTCGCGGCTGCTCATCATCGCCGGGGTCAATGGCACGGCGGCCGGGGCCGGACTGGGGCTGATCCTCAACTCCGACTGGGCGCTCATCCGGGAGGACGCCACCGTGCTCGCCGCCTACGCCGCGATCGGCCTGACGCCGGACACCGGTGTGTCCTATCTGCTGCCCCGCGCAGTGGGTCATCAACGTTCGGTGGAACTGACCCTCGGGGGTCGCCGGCTCACCGGGATGGAAGCGGTCGAGTGGGGGATTGCCGCTGAATCCGTTTCGGCGGAGGAGTTCGCCGAGCGATTGACGGAGGTGGAGGACCGTTTCGTCGCGGGAACCGCCGGTTCCTACGGGTCCACGAAGCGCTTGCTGCGCCGCGGCGTCGTCGCGGAGTACGAGACCCACCTGGCGGAGGAGATCAGCGTGATCGCCGAGCGCTCCGGGACTCCGGAGTCCGTGGCCCTCGTGGACGGCTTCGCGGGCCGGGGGTGAACCGGCTCCGGTCATGAACGAGGCCCCTGTTCCCCCGGAAATTCGGGGAGGCAGGGGCCTCGAAAATTGGCGGTGACGGTGGGATTTGAACCCACGTTGGCTTTGACACCAAACATCATTTCGAGTGATGCACCTTCGGCCGCTCGGACACGTCACCAACTCCCAGCACTTTACAGCCCGGGGCGCAACCCCTCCAAACCAGGGCTGGGCGCGGACCGGCTCAGGGGTTGCGGTGGCCCCGGAAGAACTCGTGCAGCAAGGCGGCGCACTCGGCCTCGCGAACCCCGCCCGTGACCTCCACCCAGTGGTTCAGGCGCGGATCACGCACGATGTCGAACACCGATCCGCACGCCCCCGCCTTGGGGTCCCATGCCCCGAACACCACGGTGGGCACCCGAGCCAGCACGATCGCCCCGGCGCACATGGCGCACGGTTCGAGCGTCACCACCAGGGTGCAGCCTTCCAGCCGCCAGGACCCCAGCGCGCGGGAAGCCTTCCGCAGGGCCAGGACCTCGGCGTGGGCGGTGGGATCGCCGTCGGCCTCGCGGCGGTTGTACCCGCGCCCGATGACCCGGCCGTCCGGGTCCAGGACGACGGCGCCGATCGGCACGTCCCCCGTGCCTTCCGTGGCGCGGGCCTCTGACAGAGCCAGGTCCATCCAGCCCGAGAGCTGGATGGACCTGGCGGTGTGCGGTAATGCCACGCTGTGTCAGCGCTGGACGCGGTTCTGGTTGAACCACGCGGAGGTAGGGGCGCGGAACGCGGTCACGATCCACAGGATGTCCACCACGACCTTCACGATCATCAGGATGGCCATGATGATGTTCCACGGCGCGGGGTAGATGAAGACACCGAACAGGCCGAAGATTCCGCTCAGGATGGCGATGGCCGCGAGGACGGTGCCCAGGATGCGAGCCCAGTTCTTGCCCTTCTTCAGGCCGTTGTAGACCAGGAAGTACAGCGCGAGTCCGATGATCAGGCTGATGATGCTGGCGACGGGGCCGGTGGTCATGGCCATCTGGCTCGCGCTCTGATCGGCCATTTCCGTGCTCAGGCCCATGTCGCGGTACATCTGGGTGTAGTCCACGCTGCTCGCCGCGATCAGGCCGATGATGCCGTTGAGGACGTAGAGCCCCAGGGACGCCAGGGTCAGCTTGAGCAGCTTGTCCACCGTGGAGGGGCGGTCCATGGTGCCGGTGTACTGGTTGGGGTTGTACTCCGAGGTGCCGTACTTGCCGCCGGTCATGCCGTACTGCTGGCCCTGGGGCGCGCCGTTGACTGCGCCCTGCCCGCGGGGCTGGGGCGGCACGGGCTGGGTCGCGCCCGGGTCACCGTACGGAGGGTTGTGCGGGTTGTTGTTGGGGGTGTCGTTGCTCATGAGGACTGTCCTTCCTGTGCATCGTGCGAGTGATACTGCGTGAGTGTGGGGGGATTACTCGTATCGAAGGGCATTGATGGGATCCTGCCGGGCCGCCCGCATGGCGGGGATGGTCCCGGCGAGGAACGCGATGAACATCACTGCGAGGATGATGATCACGATCTTGAGCGGGTCGAACAAGAACAGACTCAGCCCGGGCAGCGAGGAAAGCAACCCGTTGGAGAGGACCCCGCTGAGGATGCTGCCGGTGGCCATGCCCACGGCGGCTCCGATCGCGGAGCCCAGGAAACCGATGAAGATGGCCTCGAGGGAGAACAGGCCGAAGACCTTGCCCCCGCTCATCCCCATGGCCTTCATGAGCCCGATCTCGCGGGTGCGTTCCTGGACGGACATGAGCAGCGTGTTCACGATGCCGAATCCGGCCGCGAGCAGCGCGATGATCGCGAAGGAGTTGAGGATCCACACGATCCCGTTGATCACGGCCCGGAACATCCCGAGCTGGTCCTCGACCGTTACGCCCAGCATGTCGTCGTCCGCGAGCTGGGACTTGATGGGGCCCACCTCGGTGTTGTCGCTCAGGTTGGCCGTGGCGGTGAAGTACGTGTTGGGCATCTCCCGGGGTGAGCCCGAGGTCTGGTACTCGTACAGCTTCCTGTTCAGCTCCGACGAGGGAATGGGGCTGGTGGACGCGCCCGCGAGGGAGGCCTGGCTGATGCCGGAGACCCGGACGTCGAAGGCTCGGGTCTCGCCGGCGGCGTTGCGCATGGCGATCGTCACGGTTTTGCCCACGGCGTCCTCGTTGGAGTCGAAGCCCAGGGGCGCCACCCAGGAGGCGGGCAGCAGGATCTCGTCCGCGGACCGGTCCGGGGTCTCACCGGCCTCCAGCTGCAGCCCTTCCGCTTCCGCCGGGGAGCCCAGGCTCAGCTGGAACTTCTTGCCGTCGGGGGCCTCCAGGTAGGTGGGCGTGACCATGTACATGGGGTCCACGGACTCCACGCCGTCGATATCCCTGATCTTGTCGATGTCGGCGTCCGTGAGCCCTGCGATCGAACCGAACCCCGTCTGCACATTGGCCCGCTCGGGGTCGTACTCGGTGGGCCCGTCCTCCTGGCCGGAGCCGGGGGTGGAGCGCTCGGACACTTTCTGGACGTACAGGGCGTTCTGGTTACCGAACGCGGCCACGGTCTTGTCGATGTAGTCGTTGACGCCGGTGCCGATGCCCGAGGTCAGCGTGAGCGTGAAGGAACCGATGAAGATGGCGATCACGGTCAGGATGGTGCGGGCCTTGGACCGGAACGTGTTGGCGATCGCCGTGCGCAGCAGATCGAGGAATTTCACGCGGTGGCTCCTGGCTGGTCGGTCGGGCGGTGTGGGGTGTTGGTGGCCCAAGGGGCGGCGTGCTTGCCCGGCCGCACGGGTTCCTGGGCGGCGCGGGTGAGCTCGGCGGCGTCGGCCTCGCTGAGGGTGATCATCTCGCCGGTCGTGGGCTCGGTGATCCGGACGGTCCCGGTGGCGTCGTCGGCGCCCGCCGGGTGCGCGGCGCGGCGCGGCTGCCGATCGACGACGTCGTTCGTGGCCGCCTCCGGGGTCGGTACGATCTGCCCGTCCACGAGGTAGATCTGCCGGGAGCACCGCTGCGCGAGGTCCAGATCATGGGTCACGATCACCAGGGTGATGCCCTTGTCCCGGTTGAGCCCGAAGAGGATGTCCTCCACAACCCGGGACGTTGCCGAGTCCAGGTTCCCGGTGGGCTCGTCCGCGAAGATCACGGAGGGTTCGTTGATCAGGGCTCGCGCGATCACCACGCGCTGTTTCTGACCACCCGAAAGATCGGTGGCCTTGTTCTCGGCCTTGTCCGCCATGTCCAGTTGGTCGAGGACTTCCATGCCGCGGCGTTTGCGCTCACCGGCCGGAACACCCGCGATCTTCAGAGGGAGCGTGACGTTTTCCAACACGCTCTGATTGGGGGTCAGGAAGAACTGCTGGAACACGAAACCGAACGCGGAATTGCGCAGTTCGTTGAGTTCTTTGGCATTCAGATCCCCGGTGGGCTTGCCCTCCAGGGCCACGACGCCGTGCGTGGGGGCGTCCAGCAACGCCAGCAGGTGCATGAGAGTGGATTTGCCCGAACCGGATTTTCCCACCACCGCAACGGACTCGCCCTTGCCGATCTCCAGGTTGATGCCCTTGAGGGCGTCGAAGCGGGTTTCTCCTCTGCCGTAGATCTTGACCAAATTCTCCGTTTCGAGAACCGGAGCCGTCATATTCAGGTGTCCCTTCCGAGGATTGCCGTGCGCAGAACCATGTCGAGTCTCCCGTATGACCCTATGGCACGTCCTCGTCCCCTCGGCTGATCTTCCCCGGCGTGTGATGAATCCGTGACGTCCGCGGGCCCTGCGGCGGCTGCTAGATTCTGAGGTATGCGAGTCACTGTCTTGGATCACCCCCTGGTCGCCCACAAACTGAGTGTGCTGCGCGACAAGGACACCTCCTCCCCGGTGTTCCGGTTGTTGGTGGAGGAACTGGTCACCCTGCTGGCGTACGAGGCGACCCGGGACGTGCGCGTGGAGCCGGTCACGGTACGGACCCCGGTGGCCGAGACCCAGGGGATCGCGCTCGCGTACCCGCGGCCGCTCGTGGTGCCCATCCTGCGCGCGGGGCTGGGCATGCTCGAGGGGATGACCCGGTTGATCCCCACCGCGGAGGTCGGGTTCCTGGGGATGGCGCGTGACGACACCACGCTGGACATCATCACGTACGCCGAACGGCTGCCGGACGATCTCACGGGCCGTCAGGTGTACGTGCTCGATCCCATGCTCGCCACGGGTGGCACGCTGAGCGAGGCCATCAAGTTCCTCTACCGCCGCGGTGCCGAACAGATCACGTGCGTGTGCTTGCTGGCGGCGCCCGAGGGCCTCGACCGGTTGACCCGGGAACTGGACGACAGCGAGGTCAATGTGGTGCTGGCGTCCGTGGACGAACGACTGGACGAGAACGCGTACATCGTTCCCGGCCTCGGGGATGCGGGCGACCGCCTGTACGGCGTCGCGCACTGAGGCCCCGCTCGTCGGCTCTCGGAAAGCATCTCGAGCGGGGAAGTAGCCCCTCATCTCGGCGAGAATGCAATCCATTTCGCCATGGGATCGCGTGAATCAAGAGTAGGTCTCACTATGTGAGAAAAAAACCCATATATTACTTGCCAGTCCAGCCGCGCGTCGCAGAACATGATGATAATGCCGTTTTCCAGGGAATTCATGGGAGCGGGGGCATCACGAGGCAGGGGTTCGAATGTCAGGCGCACCGGGTTACGTCCACATCTCGCAGCGACACCGACTGGGTGGAGCCCAGTCCACGGCCCGACCCCGCGGGGCGCATCGCATGGTGGGGACCGCTGAGGATTTCCGACACCTGCGTTCCGTCGCCGCCGAACACGGTGCCGATTCACGCCTGGAACGTCAACCGGGCGCGGGGCAGCAGCCCACTGAGGCCCGCGGCTTCGTGATCTACGTGGGCGTGGACGAGCAAGCCGCCGCCGACCGCGGGATCAACCTCGTGCAGCTCGTGCAGGACGTCCGCCAGTTCATCAGCTCCGCGGTCCCCGAGTCCGATTCCTACGCCGCCGTGGCCCTCGCCCCGGTGCACGCGGAAGGCACGGATCTCGAAGTCGTGCGCAGCGCGTTGGGTGACCCCACGTTCTCGGACCCGGTGATCGAACCCATTGCGCCGCTGCCCGCGGCCGGTGCCGGGAGTGCGATTGACCGTCAGCGGGTGGGCGTGCTGATCGACCTCTCCCGCCGCGAAGTGTTCCTGGACGGGGAGCTGCTGAACCTGACCCACCGCGAGTTCGAACTGCTCAACTACCTCGTGGAGAACGGCACCCGCACCGTGGGTCGCACCGAGCTGCTCGACAGCCTGTGGGGTGACGCCGAGGAGGTCCCCTCCGAGCGCACGATCGACGTGCACGTGCGGCGGTTGCGTTCCAAGCTGGGTCGCTTGGCCAACACCGTGCGCACCGTTCGCGGTCAGGGGTACCGGTTCTACGACCACCCCGAGGTCGTCGTGTGGGCCGCGCCCGAGTACTCCATCTAATCCTCCTCAGTCGCGAGACCGCGCTCACCCGGGAGCGCGCCGTCGCGTTGCTTCCGTGACCGGGCTGCACCCCGCCGTGACACACTGGGGCCCATGGCACCCCACGACCTCAAGCACCTGGTGATCATGCGGCACGGGGAAGCGGACTTCCCGCGGGACGTCCCTGACCACGACCGCCCCCTGGCGCCGCGCGGTGCCCGTGAGGCCGCGGACGTGGGACGGTGGCTGGCCGAACATGCCGCGCCGGACATGATCCTGGTGTCCCCGGCGCTGCGCACCCGCCAGACCATCACGTGGGTATGCCATGAACTCGGGGAGAGGGCCCCCACGCCGCAGTTGTGGGACGGGCTCTACGACGCCACGGACGCGCAGATCATCGCGGCCGTGAACCACGCCCCGGAAACCGTGCGCACCCTCATGGTGGTCGCCCACATGCCCGGGGTGCTGGACACCGTCCTGCGCCTGGCCTCTCGTGACTCGGACCAGGACGCCATGATGGATGCCGCCACGGGTTTCCCGACCGGGGGCACCGCGGTGCTCGAGGTCCCCGGGGACTGGGCCGTGCTCGACGGCGCCGACGCCCGCCTCACGCGCTTCCACACCCCGGGGGTCTAGAACCCGCACGGTTCCATGCGCCGCGGGCATGGGGGTCATGCGGAGCCCCCTCGGGTGTGGAGTTCACCCCGAGCCGGTGCTCAGCTCCTGGACTCGCAGGCCACGCCGTCGCCGTCGCCGTCCAAGCCGGGACGGTACCCCGGCGTGCCGGCGTAGAGCGGGGCCATCCCCGCCGTGCGCGCCTCGGCGCACCGCGAGAAATAGACGTCCGCACCCGGAACGCCCGGAACGCCCGGAGCTCCCGCACCGGGCGCCTCGGCCTCCGCGACGGCAGCGTCCGCAGGATCGGATCCCGCGCCCGCACCGGGTGCGGCCGGAGCGGGTGCCACAGGGGCCGGTGCCTCCGCCTCCGGAGTCGAGGGCGCCTCGGCGGCTGCCGCTTGCGCAGCCGGCGCCTCGGTCACGGGAGCCACGGGTGAGTCCGCGGGATCCGGGATGGGACGCGCTTCGGGCAGCGACTGCTCGGGGCACGTGTCGAGCACGCGCACCATGGCGTTCTTCTCGGCGTCGGTGACCCACAACTCGTAGCGCTGCTTGACCGCGATCTGGGTGGCCACGTACTCGCAGCGCTCGCCGGTGCGCGGCGGCAGCCACGTGGCGGCGTCCGCGTCCGACTTGGTGTTGTTGCTCTGACCGTCCACGGCGAGCAGGTTGAGCGGGTCGTTCGCGAGTTCGGTGCGCCGCGCGGCGTCGAGCTGCTGCGCGCCCTTCTGCCACGCGTCCGACAGTGCGACCACGTGATCGATCTGCACCTGTGAGCTCGTGGCCTGCCCGGCCACGAAGTCGATCGTCTCTCCGATGTACGGGCTCTCGAGCGCCCCGGAGCTCACGTTGCACCCGTGCGTCCCCGGCTTGACGGCGATCCCCGTGAGGTCCCGGCGCAGGATGTCGTTGCGAGTGTCGCAGCCGTTGTGATCGGTGTCCGCCCAGCGCGGGCCGAACTGGTCCCGCGAGTAGTCGGTCTTGGGCGCGCGCCCCTTCACGGGCAGGTCCCCGAGCGCGGCCAGCGCGGTCCCGGCCGCCGCGTGATCGGTGGCGTCCTGCGGGGACGCCGCCGCCGCGGGGGACGTCGCGTCTTCCGTGCCCCGGGTGGGGGACGGTGACTGCGCGGCGGGCGTCGTCGTCGGGGCCGCAGCGCTCGTGGTCGCGGAGGCGGATGGGGAGGGTGCCGCCGAATCGGTGGGAGCCGCGCACCCCGTGAGAGCCAGCGCGAGCGCCGCGGCGCCCAGGGCGAGACGACGAACAGGGGTCGTGAGAGGGGACACGGCGGTACCTCGATCCTGGAGCCGATCCTGATACCGAGGCGCGGCGGTGAATGAGAAGGACCCCGCATCCTGGGGGATGCGGGGTCCGACAAGAAGTGCGCCCGATAGGATTCGAACCTACAACCTTCTGATCCGTAGTCAGATGCTCTATCCGTTGAGCTACAGGCGCTCCTGAAGCAACGGCCAAGGCCCTTGCAACGGGTAATAACTTACACCCGCCGGTGCCCGGCGACAAATCGCGCCGGAGCGGTGCCCTCGCGGTGCCGGGGCGGCTGGGCGGTGCGAGCCGTGTGGTCGGGGCCGCGATGTGGTGTAACTCGCGTTCCGGAAGGCCACCCCCGCGATAGACTCCAGGCACACCCGCGCGCAACCCCCTGCGAGGTCGGCCCCCGGAACCGTTCCACAGTGACGTGGCAAGCATGAACGGGCGGCGCACCTCGGCGGGAAGCGGCACGTACGACGGCCTCAACGAGGAGACATGTCAATGGCTGACAACGGCACAGCAACCACCGGGACCACCGCCCTAAACCGCGAGGTCCAGCAGTCCCTGGACAATCCCCCCACGGATTACCGGGAGCTCGTGGACTGGGTGCGTGGGATCGCCGAGCTGGCCCAGCCGGATCACATCCACTGGGCAGACGGTTCGGAAGCCGAGTGGACCCGGCTCACCGACCTCATGGTGGAGGCGGGCACCCTGGTCCGGCTCTCGGACGAGAAGCTCCCCAATTCCTTCGCGGCGTTCTCGGACCCCGAGGACGTGGCCCGCGTGGAGGAGCGCACGTTCATCTGCACCAAGACCGAGAAGGGTGCCGGTCCCACCAACAACTGGGAAGACCCCACGGCCATGAAGGAGACGCTGACCAAGCGTTTCAACGGGGCCATGCGCGGTCGCACCATGTACGTGATCCCGTTCGTGATGGGTTCCCTGGACGCCCAGAAGCCCCAGTACGGCGTGGAGATCACGGACTCGCCCTACGTGGTGTGCTCCATGCGGATCATGGCCACGATCGGCACGCCCGTCCTCGAGAGGATGTCCCGCGACAAGGCGGAGTTCGTGGAGTGCGTCCACTCCCTGGGTGCCCCGCTGCGGCCCGGCGAGCAGGACGTGCCGTGGCCGTGCAACCCCGCCAAGTACATCGTGCAGTTCCCCGAGGACCGGGCCATCTGGTCCTTCGGCTCCGGTTACGGCGGCAACGCACTGCTGGGCAAGAAGTGCTACGCGCTGCGCATCGCCTCGGCGATCGCCCATGACGAGGGCTGGCTGGCTGAGCACATGCTCATCCTCAAGATCACCGACCCGCAGGGGGAGTCCCACTACATCGCGGGGGCGTTCCCCTCCGCGTGCGGCAAGACCAACTTCGCGATGCTCGAGCCCACCATCGAGGGTTGGAAGGCCGAGATGGTCGGGGACGACATCGCCTGGATCCGCTTCGGCAAGGACCACACCCCGCGCGTGGTCAACCCCGAGGCCGGCCTGTTCGGTGTGGCACCCGGCACCGGGTGGTCCACCAACCCCAACGCCATGCGGGCGATCGAACGCGGCAACACCATCTTCACCAACGTGGCGCTGACCGACGACGGCGGCGTGTGGTGGGAGGGTATGACCGACGACATCCCCGAGCACCTCACGGACTGGAAGGGCAACGACTGGACCCCCGAGTCCGGCCGCCCCGCCGCGCACCCCAACTCCCGGTTCTGCACCCCCATCAAGCAGGTCGAGATCCTGGCCCCCGAGTACGACGACCCCGAAGGTGTGCCGCTGTCCGCGATCATCTTCGGTGGCCGCCGCAAGACGACCGTGCCCCTGGTCTCCGAGTCCTTCGGGTGGGAACACGGCGTCTTCCAGGGAGCCACGCTGTCCTCCGAGACCACCGCGGCCGCCAAGGGCGCCGTGGGCGTGGTGCGCCGTGACCCCATGGCCATGCTCCCGTTCATCGGCTACAACGCCAATGACTACCTGGAGCACTGGCTGGACACCGGAGCCCGCGTGGGCGAGGAGAACATGCCGCGGATCTACTACGTCAACTGGTTCCGCCGCACCCCGGAGGGCGGTTTCGCGTGGCCCGGCTTCGGGGAGAACTCCCGCGTGGTCAAGTGGATCGTCGAACGCCTCAAGGGCACCGCGGAGGGACACGAGACCCCCGTGGGTGTGGTCCCGGGCAAGGAGGACCTGGACCTGACCGGCCTGGACATCTCCGACGCCGATCTCGAGGCCGCGCTGCGCGTGGACAAGGACGAGTGGCTCAACGAACTGCCCGGGATCGACGAGTGGTTCGCGCGCCTCGGCGACGTGCCCGAGGTGATCCTCGAACAGCGCGCCGGGCTCGAGGACCGGTTGCGCAACAGCTGACGCCGGTCTCCCGATCCGCGTTGTCACGCGGTCGGGGCCATCCTGTATGATCACGCCGCGCGGCCAGACCGGCCGCGCGGCGTCGTCATCGGTGGGCTGAGGGCGGGCCGGTGACGAAGGGACAACTGTGCGGCTGACAGCTTTTTCTGACATCGCGCTGCGGGTGCTGCTGCTCATGGGGGGGCTGCCCCCGGACACCATGATGTCCACGCAGCGCATCGCGGACGGCGTGGGGGCGCCGTACAACCACGTGGCCAAGACGGTGGCCAAACTGCGCGGGATGTCCCTGTTGTGCTCGCAACGCGGGCGCGCTGGCGGGGTCATGCTCACGGACGAGGGCCGGGAGGCCAGTGTGGGCCAGGTGCTGCGGATCCTGGAGGCGGACACCGCGATCGTGGAGTGCGAGGCGGACGAGGCCGCGTGCCCGCTCAACCACGGCTGCCGGCTGCGCCGGGCCCTGGCCGGGGCGCGTGAGGCCTTCTACCGGGAACTGGACGGCATCACCATCGCGGACCTCGTGAACCCCCGCCAGGTGGGCCCCATCGCGGTGCAACTGGGGCTGCGTCCCCCGAGCGTGCGAACCCCCGCCACCAGGGGTGGAGCGTCGGTTCTTTAACGTGCATTTCAAATGCTAAATTGACTCTCGTCACACCGCGATGAGAGGAAATCATCATGCTGTCCCAGAAGTCCCGCCCGGTCATCGAGCAAACCATCGGCGTGATCGCCGAGCGGATCCCCGCGATCACCCCCGAGTTCTACAAGTCCATGTTCAACGCCCGCCCCGATCTGCTGGACGGCATGTTCAGCCGTTCCAACCAGAAGAACGGCACCCAGCCGCAGGCGCTTGCCGGTTCCATCGCGGCCTTCGCCTCGCACCTGCTCAACCACCCGGACTCCTACCCGGACGAGGTGCTCTCGCGCGTGGCCCACAAGCACGCGTCCCTGGGATTGCTGCCCGAGGAGTACCCCACCGTCCATGAGCACCTGTTCGGGGCCATCGCCGCGGACCTGGGTGACGCCGCGACCCCCGAGGTCGTGGCCGCATGGGACGAGGTCTACTGGCTCATGGCGGATGCGCTGATCAAGCTCGAGAAGGGCCTCTACGGTCAGCAGGCCAATGACGTCATGTTCGCGCCCTTCAAACTCGTGTCCAAGGAGGACATTGCCGAAGGCGTGGTGGCGTTCGAGTTCGAACCCGCGGACGACACCCCGCTGACCCGCTCCATCCCCGGTCAGTACGTGACCATCCAGGTCAAGGTCAAGGACGGGATCCGCCAGCCCCGCCAGTTCACACTGGTGCCCTCCCAGGAGGGCCACCGCCGCGTGGTGATCCGCAAGGATCCCCACGGCGAGGTCACGCCCATCCTGCACGAGGACATCAACGAGGGCGACGTCCTGGAGATCTCCAACCCCTACGGTGACGTGGTGTTGGACGAGGGCCACGGCTCGCTCGTGCTGGCCTCGGCCGGCATCGGCACCACACCCATCGTCGCGTTCCTGGACCGCCTGGCCAAGGAGGGTTCGCAGCGCAAGGTCACCGTGCTGCACGCGGATCATTCCAAGGAACGCTGGCCCGGCCGCCAGATCATGGAGCGTCTCGTGGACAGCCTGCCCAACGTCACGATGATCACCTGGATGGAGACCCCCGGTGAGGGCGACCACGAGGGCTTCATGAACATCGCGGACGTGGACCTGGACGTGGACGAGGACACCAACGCGTTCATGTGCGGCCCCCTGCCCTTCATGAAGGCGCTGCGCTCGCAGCTCATCGAGAAGGGTGTGCCGGGGCGCAACATTCACTACGAGATCTTCGGTCCCGACCAGTGGATGCTCCACGATGAGGCGCGCGCCGCGAACGCCTGAGCCTCCCTGACATGACGACGACGCCGCGTGGCCACCTGGGCCGCGCGGCGTCGTCGTGTTCTGCGGGCCGTCCCGGGCAGCCCGCGGCGGGTGCCCGGGGATGGCGTTTCGAGCGGGGGTGCCGCGGGTGGGACCCGCGGCGCCCGGGCGGGCTCAGTCCTGCCGGACGAGCTGCAGGACGGTGTCCCGCACCGACTCCATGGCGGCGGCGTCCGGGGCCTCCACGTTGAGCCGCAGGAACGGCTCGGTGTTGGACGGACGCAGGTTGAACCACCAGCCCTGCTCGGGGTGGGTGAACGTGGTGCCGTCCATGTCCTCGACCTGCACGGCGGGGTCCGTGGCTGCGAAGTGTGCCCGGACGCGGTCCACCGCGGCGGCCTTGTCCTCGATCTCGGAGTTGATCTCGCCGGAGGCCACGTAGGGGTCGTACATGCGCATGAGATCGCTCAGCGGCGCGTCCTGTTCACCCAGCGCGGCCAGCACGTGCATCGCGGCGAGCATGCCCGTGTCCGCGTTGAAGAAGTCCTTGAAGTAGTAGTGCGCGGAGTGCTCACCGCCGAAGACGGCGCGCTCGGAGGCCATGACCGCCTTGATGAAGGAGTGGCCCACGCGCGTGCGCACGGCACGCCCGCCCGAGGCCTCGATCCGCTCGGGGACCGCCTTGGACGTGATGAGGTTGTGGATCACCACGGGCCGGTCCTCACCCGCGGCGCGGGCCCGGGTGATCTCGCGCTCGGCGACGATCGCGGCCACCGCGGACGGGGAGACGGGATCACCGTTCTGGTCCACCACGAAGCAGCGGTCGGCGTCGCCGTCGAACGCGAGCCCGATGTCCGCACCGTGCTCGCGCACGGCCCGCTGCAGGTCCTCGAGGTTGGCGGGCTCGAGTGGGTTGGCGGGGTGGTTGGGGAACGTGCCGTCCAGCTCGAAGTACAGCGGGACGATCTCGAGCGGCAGCGGGTCCAACAGTGCGTCCCCGAGCACCGCCGGAGTGGTCAGCCCGGCCATCCCGTTGCCCGCGTCCACCACGACCTTGAGGGGGCGGATCCCGGAGAGGTCCACCAGGCTGCGCAGGTAATGGGCGTAGTCACCCAGTACGTCCCGGCGCGAGACCTGGCCGCGGTGCTCGGAGGCCGGGATCTCCCCGGCGTCCAGGTAGCGCTGTGCGACGTCGCGGATCTCGTACAGGCCGGTGTCCGAGGAGACGGGGACGGCCCCGGCCTTGGCCATCTTGATGCCGTTGTACTCGGCCGGGTTGTGGCTCGCGGTGAAGGTGACGCCGGCGCTGTCCAGGGTGCCGCACGCGAAGTACAGCTCGTCCGTGGAGATGCTGCCGATCACCGTGACGTCCGCACCGCGGCGGGTGGCGCCGGCCGCGAACGCCTCCACGAACTCGGGGGAAGAGGGGCGCATGTCGCCGCCCACGACCACCCCGGAGCCGACCAGGCCCAGGACGTCCACGAACGCGGCACCGGTGGCGCGCACGCTGTCCGCGGTGATGCTCTCGCCCACGATGCCGCGGACGTCGTACGCCTTGAATGATGAGGAAAGATCTGTGGTCACCGTCCCGATTCTACGTGAGCGGGATCGGTGAACCCCGGTAGTCCGGCGTTTTCCGGGGCGCTGTGGTTACATGTTCGACATGGCCGAGTTCTTGAGGATGACCAATCCGATCCAGCACTACGCGTGGGGATCGCGATCGGTCCTCGCCGGCATGCAGGGGCGCTCCGCACCCACCGAGGAACCCGAGGCCGAGCTGTGGATGGGTGCCCACGCGAGCGCTCCGTCCCGGGTGACCCTCGACGGGGTCCAGCGCGGCCTGGACGAAGTGGCCCCCGACCTGCCGTTCCTCCTGAAGATCCTCGCGATCGCGGCGCCGCTGTCCATCCAGGTGCACCCGTCCGAGGAACAGGCCCGTGAGGGGTTCGCGCGGGAGAACGCCGCGGGCGTCGCGCGGGACTCCGCGCACCGTAATTACAAGGACGAGCGCGCCAAACCGGAGACGGTCGTGGCGCTGTCACCCATGTGGTTGCTCGCGGGTCAGCAGGACCGGGCCGACCTGAAGCGCCTCGCCCGGGAACTGAACCTCCCGTGGCTCGCGGACGCCGCGGCGTCCGAGTGTCCCGTGCAGTATGCGCTCGAGCTCGACGACGACGCCGCTGCCGCCGCCGTGCGCGCGTGCGTCACCGCTGCGGATACCACCCCGGCCACCTCGCCCCGCGGCGAGGACGCGGACAAACCCCGGTTGTCCGCGGAGGCGGATCCCGTGGAACGCGCGACGCACCTGATCCGGTTGTTGACCCACCACTACCCGGGTGACCGGGGTCTACTCGTGGCCCTGTGTATGAACATGGTGCACCTGGCCCCCGGCCAGGCCCTGCTCACCCCGGACCGACAGGTGCACGCGTACCTCAGCGGCACCGCGGTGGAGATCATGGGGTGCTCGGACAACGTGCTGCGCGCTGGTCTGACCGCCAAGCACGTGGACGTCCCGGAACTGCTGAGGGTCATGGCCACCGCCCAGCAACCCGTGAGCGTCCTGGAACCGCGCGAGGCCGAGGACGGCATGGTGCGGTACCCGCTGTGGGACCCCGCCCTCTCCCTGGCCGCGGTACGCGTGAGCCCGCAGCGCCCCGTCACCCGGGAGCTCGCGGGGGTGTGCATGGTGCTCGTGACCGAGGGGGACGTGGAGGTCTCCGCGCGCTCTGCTGGTGACGCGGACGCGGAGGGTGCGCGAGCGACGTCGGGCGAGTCCCTGATCTGCTTGGAAACCCCGAGCACGGTGACCCTGAGCGGGGACGGGTGCGTGTTCCTCGTGGAGGCGGTTACGCCCGCGCGCTGAGGGTTTCAGGCCTCACCCTTTAGGTTGTCGCGTAATTTCCTGTTTAAGCGTTCAATGGATGGGCACCCTTTCTACGACCCTGACATTGGAGCGCACATGGACCGGCGGATCGAACGCACCCGTGCGGCCGTGGTGGAAGCCGCCGTCGAACTGGTCGCGCGTCGGGGCTCCCAGGTGGGGATGACCGAGATCGCGCAGGCCGCGGGGGTCAGCCGCAAGGCGGTGTACGAGAACTTCGGCTCGCGGGACCAGGTACTGCTCGACGCCACGCAATCCTTGCTGGCCCGCGTCCCCCTGGACCCGAGCGCCCTGCAGAACCGCGAGGCCAGTCCGCTGGACCTGGTCCTGCCCCCGCTCGTGGCGCACCTGGGCGAGCACCAGGAGTTCTACCGGGCCATGCTGTGCGGGCCCGGTCCCTCCCTGGCACGTGGGGCGGTCGCGGAACACGCCATGACGGGTCTGCGCAGCCTCCGGGAGGATCGCGAGAGCGGGGAGGACCGCGGCGTCGTCGAGATCCGGGACCGGTTCGTGGTCCACGGCCTACTGGGCGTGCTCGCGGACGCACTCGCCGAACAGCAGGACGCAGACCTGGTGACCCTCGCCCGGGTGCTCAACGCGAGCCTGGCCACCGGCGGCCTCGAGAACTGAGGTCCCGCAGGGTGTGACGGCCCCGTGAGGCCGGGGCGTTCCGGCCCCACCGGGCGCGGCGGACCCCCGTATCGCGCGGCGGCAGGGGTACCGGGTGGGCCCCGGGGGTTCGGAATAATCCGCCGCTGACGCATGCTGTACCGGATGTCGGGGGCACGCGCTGTCCCCGCGACACCCGTTCCGACAGGAAGGACCCGCAATGTCCGAGATCACGATCATCGGTGGCCACGGCAAGGTGGCGCTGCAGCTGAGCCGATTGCTGTCCACGCAGGGGGACACCGTCAACGCGGTGATCCGCAAGCGGGAGCAGAGCCAGGACGTGGAGAACACCGGGGCAACCCCGGTCGTCGCGGACGTCCAGGAGTTGGACGTTGAGGCCATGACGGAGATGTTCTCCGGCCAGGACGCCGTCGTGTGGTCCGCGGGCGCGGGCGGGGGCGACCCCGAGCGCACGTACGCCGTGGACCGGGACGCCGCGATCCGTTCCATGGATGCCGCACAGGCCGCCGGCGTCACGCACTACGTCATGGTGTCCTACATGGGCGCCGGTCAGGACCACGGGGTCCCCGAGGACAACGACTTCTACCCCTACGCGCAGTCCAAGGCGGACGCGGACGACCACCTGCGCGCGAGTTCCCTCGAATGGACCATCCTGGGCCCCGGGGCGCTCACCGACGACGACCCCTCGGGCGAGATCACGCTGGGCCGCGCCGGCAGCGACGACGAGCGGAAGACGGCGCGCGGCAACGTGGCCCTCGTGGCCGCCCGGGCGCTCGCCGATCCGCGTGGCACCGCGGGGAAGTTCATCGAGTTCTCCGACGGTGACACACCGATTGCACAGGCGCTCGAGAACCTGAGCTGACCTGCGGCGTTCGTCAGTCGTGATCGCCCGGTCCGTGGCGGGCCCCACCGGGGTCCGCGTGGACCGGGCGATTTTTCACGCCCGGTCGTGGCGGATCGGGCCCCGCGAATCAGGCCCGGATGGGTCGGGCTCCGGCGGCTGGCCCTAACAGCCGACCCCGGTAGCCGGTCCTGATAGCCGCCCCTGACCTGCGTGCCCTGTCTGCCGGGTCGCTCCGACCGGGGTCTTCCACGCTGGGGTCTTCTAGGGTGGGGTCATGGAGATGCCGTCGATTCATCCCGCCGCGTCAGCCGGCCGCAATCAGGACAAGCTGGACCTGAACGAGACCATCGCCCTCACCGCCGTGGTGCACGGGACCGTGCAGGGCGTGGGGTTCCGCTACTGGTGCTGGCGCCAGGCCGAGAAACTGGGACTCGTGGGGAGTGCCACCAACAACCCGGACGGCACCGTGACCGTCGTGGCCGAGGGGCCGCGCTGGGCCGTGGGTGAGCTGCTGCAGGCGCTCATCTCCCGGGATACCCCCGGTGCGGTGATCACCGTGGACGAGCACTTCGGCCCGCCCACGGGGTCGTTCACCGACTTCAGCACGCACTGACCCGCGGGCGGAGTTCACCTGCCGTTGATCTGCGCTTCGTACGGTGGAGGCCACGGAGCAGACCGCCGCAGCGGGAGGAACCATGAGCACCGGCCAGCAGGACAACCGCGAACGCAGCGAACGGGCGGGCGAGTGCCTGACCCGGGTGCTCGAGCTGTTCGAGCGGATGCGCGCCGCGCGTGAGGCCCGGCTCGAGGACATCAACGGGGTCAATCCTCGCCACCGCTTCTCCGCCGCGAACCTCGTGGACTACGCCGCCGTGCGCGCGCAGGACGTTCGTGATCTGCAGGCCGAGCTCTCGTCCCTGGGTCTGTCCTCGCTGGGCCGGATGGAGTCCGACGTCGCGCAGCACCTGAGCGCCGTGGCCCACACGCTCGCTGCGGTCGCGGGGCAGGAGCCGCCCCGGTTGCCGGACCTGGACGCCGGCATTCTCCCGGGGGAGGATCCCCGCCCCGGACCGCTCACGCTGGCTCGCAACACCGTGCGGTTGCTCGGTCAGGCACCCGAGGACCGTGACACCCGGATCATGGTCACCATGCCATCCGAGGCGGCGGACGATCCCGCTCTGGTCGCCCGCATGGTGGGCGCCGGGATGGACGTGGCACGGATCAACTGTGCGCACGACGGACCGGATGAGTGGTCCCGGATGATCGAGCACCTGCGTAATGCGGCCGCCGAGTTCGGTCGTGACCTGCGGATCGCGATGGACCTGGCCGGGCCCAAGGTCCGCACGGGTCCGCTGGCCCCCGGTCCGCGCGTGGAGAAGATCAAGCCGGACCGGGACGCGACCGGTCACGTCGTTCGTCCCGCGCGGCTGTGGCTCGGCGCGTCCCACTCGGACGACGACGTCCCCTCCGTTCCCGTGATGCCCGCGGCCTGGCTCGCCGAGCGCACCGAGGGGGAGCGGATCCATGTGCGGGACGCCCGCGATTCCGGCCGGACCCTGCGCGTGGTCGAGGCGCACGACGACGGCGTCCTGGTCGAGTTCTCCAAGACGGTCTACTTCGCCACGGGGATCGTGCTGCGCTCCCGCGACGGCGCCGAGGCCATCCTGGGGGAACTGCCCGAGACCGAGCAGTACCTGCGCATCGGGATCGGGGACACCCTGCGCCTGCTCGACTCCACCGAGCCCGTGGCCGTGACGGACGAGTCCCCGGCGCGGATCGGGTGCACCCTGCCGGAAGCGTTCCGGGACGTCCGCGAGGGCCAGCGGGTGTGGTTGGACGAGGGCAAACTGGGCGGCGTGATCCGCTCCACCGGACCCGAGCACATGGACCTCGAGATCACCCACGCGGGGCCCGCGGGGACCAAGCTCAAGGCGGAGAAGGGCATCAACTTTCCGGACACGGACCTCAGCATCCGCTCCCTGACCGAGCGGGACCGGGAGGACCTGCGCTTCGTGGCGCGGCACGCGGACATCGTGAACATGTCCTTCGTGCACAGCGCGGACGATGTCGCGGATCTGCTGGAACAGCTGTCCGAGCTCAATGCCACGTCCATGGACGTGACACTGAAGATCGAGACGGTGGGCGGTTTCGAGCAGCTGCCCATGATGTTGCTCGCGGCCATGCGGTGGCAGGACTCCGGTGTGATGATCGCCCGCGGGGACCTGGCCGTGGAGACCGGGTTCGAAAGGATGGCCGAGGTCCAACAGGAGATCCTGTGGTTGTGCGAGGCCGGCCACGTCCCGGTCATCTGGGCCACCCAGGTGCTCGAGGGTCTCGCCAAGAAGGGCGTTCCCTCACGGGCGGAGATCACCGACGCCGCCCAGGGCCAGCGCGCGGAGTGCGTGATGCTCAACAAGGGCCCGTTCGTGGTGGAGGCCATCCAAACCCTCTCGTCCGTGCTGCAGCGAATGGCCGGGCACGCTGCCAAGAAGACGGACCTCATGCGCAAGCTCCACGCGTGGTCCGAGTTCGTGCGCTGAGCCCGGGGGAGGGCCGGGCCTGGGCACGCGGTCCGTCATGCGGTACCGGGGTGAGCCGCGCGTGGGACGGGGCCGTGGCGGCGTCGTCGGCCGCGCGCATGATGCGCGGGGGGTCGGGCACACCGAAATCGCTGCGCGCTGTGGAATAGTGGTGCTGATGTCTTCGGCGGTACCCGCCGAACACCCCCAACCCGTTTCGAGGAGTGGTCGTTGATGGGCTTGAACCCCCTGAACAAGGCGTTCGACGAGAACGGCAAACCCAAGCCCGGTGTCAACAAGTTCCTGGACCATGTGCTGCGCATCCAGCAGCCGTGGGTGGTCAAGGCGCTCAAGCGGGAGCGTGCGCAGCACCCCAAGGAGACGCCCGCCCAGATCGCCAAGCGCGCCGAGAAGCTCTACCTGCGCTCCGTGACCGTGGGCGGCGGCACCGTGGGTGCCACCGCGGCGGTCCCCGGGATCGGAACCATCGCGTCCCTCGGGCTGTCCTCCGCCGCCGTGGCGGGCTACCTGGAGGCCACGGCCCTGTATGCGCAGGCCATGGCCGAACTGCACGGGGTGGAGCCCAAGGACGAGCAGCAGAACCGGACCATGATCATGGCACTCATGCTCGGCGAGGACGGGAGCGCGCTCATGGGCCAGTTGCTGTCCAGCTCGTCCGCGAGCAAGAGCCTCACGAGCAAGTGGGGCCTGATGCTCGGCAAGTCCCCGGACAGCTCCAAGCGCTTCGACGTGGGCCGCTCGATCCGCAACATGTTCGTCAAGCGGTTCCTGGCCCGCCAGTCCGGCGCGGTGCGGGGCCGCGCGCTGCCGTTCGGCCTGGGCGCCGTGGTGGGGGGCGGCGCCAACCTGGCCATGGCCCGCCAGGTCATCAAGGCCTCACGCGAGGCCTTCGGGGAGTTCCCGGAGGAGTTCCCGCCCAACCTGGCCCTGGGTGAGCGCGCGGAGAAGTTCGAGGACGGTTCCCCCAACGGTGATCGGAAGAAACTGGAGTCCGACACGAAGGGCCGGAAGAAGCGCAAGTAGGGAACATGACCCCGGGCGGGGACCGCTCCGGGCCCCCGTGAGACCCCCGAGAACATCTGTGTCCCGGAACAGCACGTGATCACGCATGAAGCGTGCTGTTCCGGGACACAGATGTTTGGTGCTGCGTCGGCCCTGCCCGGAGCCGCTCTGGGGGCAGGACCGGGCGGGGTCGGGCCGGGACCGGGTGGCCAGGTGGTGCCCGGGCGGGGACCGGCGGTTCAGTCCAGGTAACGGTCCACGAGCTGCTCGGCCAGGCCCGTGTACTGCCCGGGGCCCAGGTCGCTCAAGCGCCGGGCGGTGTCCTTGGAGAGACCGAGGCCCGCGATGAACTCGCGCATCCGGTCGGCGTCCACGCGGTGGCCGCGGGTGAGTTCCTTGAGCCGCTCGTAGGGGTTGTCCATGCCCTCGCGGCCCGCAATGGCCTCGGCGCGCATGGCGGTCTGCACGGCCTCGCCCAGGACCTCCCAGTTCTGGTCCAGGTCCTCGGCCAGCACCTCCTGCGCCACGTCCAGGCGGTCGAGGCCCTTGAGCACGTTGGACACCGCCAGCAACGAGTGGCCGAACGCCACCCCGATGTTGCGCTGGGACGAGGAGTCCGTGAGGTCCCGCTGCCACCGCGAGGTCACGAGGGTTGCGGCGAGCGTGTCCAACAGCGAGCACGAGATCTCCGCGTTGGCCTCCGCGTTCTCGAAACGGATGGGGTTGACCTTGTGCGGCATGGTCGAGGAGCCTGTGGCACCTTCCACCGGGATCTGGTGGAAGTACCCGATCGAGATGTAGGACCACACGTCCGTGCAGAGGTTGTGCAGGATCCGGTTGAACCGGGCCATGTCCGCGTAGAGCTCGGCCTGCCAGTCGTGGGACTCGATCTGGGTGGTCAGCGGGTTCCACGTGAGCCCCAGGTGGCTCACGAAGGACCGGGAGATCTCGGGCCAGTCCGTGTCCGGGGCCGCGGCGGTGTGCGCTGCGAACGTCCCGGTGGCGCCGTTGAGCTTGCCCAGGAACTCGGTGTCCGCCACGCGCTGCACCTGGCGGCCCAGGCGGTGCGCGAACACCGCGAGTTCCTTGCCCAGGGTCGTGGGCGTGGCCGGCTGGCCGTGGGTGTGGGACAGCATGGGGGTGGCCTTCGCGTCCCGCGCCATCGTGGCCACCGCCGCGACCAGTTCGCGCGCCGCGGGCAACCACACGTGGTTGATCGCATCGCGGATGCCGAGCGCGTAGGAGAGGTTGTTGATGTCCTCGGACGTGCACGCGAAGTGCACGAGCGGCGTCAGGTGCTCGAGGCCGAGCTCCGGCAACCTGCGCCCGATGTAGTACTCCACCGCCTTGACATCGTGCACCGTGACGGCCTCGATCTCGGCCAGTTCCGCAACCGACGCGGCGTCGAAGTCCGCGACGATCGCGCGCAGACCGCTCTTTTGCTCATCCGAGAGGGGTTCCAGACCCGTGAGCGCTCGCTGCTCGCACAGGTGGATGAACCACTCGACCTCCACGTGCACCCGTTCGCGGTTCAGCGCCGCTTCCGAGAGGTAGTCCACCAGCACGGCGGTCTGGGGGCGGTAACGGCCGTCCAGCGGTCCCAGCGCGATGGCGGGTGACTGCTGGCTCAGGGCCACACGTCCGGAGGGGAGGGTCTGCGCGGTGTTCGACATGGCCCTCATTCTTTCACGCGCCGGGCCGCCCCTCGCCGCGGTGAACGTCCTGCACCGCGGTCCTCGGGATGGCCGAACAGGGCGCGGACACACATGCTTCCGGGGCCGCCCGAGCACAGGATCGCCGCTCCCTAGCCTGGTCGCGTGGCGCCCGCGTGGTGGGGCGCGGGAAGGAACCGGTCATGTCACAACTCGCGAGCTCGGTGTTCCCGGGAACGTCCCCGTCGGCGGTCTCGGCGCTGGTCCACGAACGGCTCTGCCTCCTGGCACGTCATTACGACGACGCCGCGGAGCACCTCGCGGGGCTCGCCTCCCGGATCGCGTCCCTCGCGGAGACCCACGGATCGTGGGAGGGCCCGGGCGCCAGGTCCTTCCGGGCCCGCGCCGATCGCCACGAACAGGAACTGCGAGACGCTTCGCACCGCTGTCGTGAAACCGCTCAGCTCGTGCGAACGGGGGCGGCCGCGCTCGCGGAACGGGTCGCGGCGGTGGAGAGCATCGCCCAGGTGGGGGCTCCCATGGCCGCGGCACTGAGCACGGTGCTGGGCGTGGGACTCGCGGTGGGCCATGCTGCGAGCGCGTCGTGGGGCGGGACGCCGTGACCGCGGCGGCGCGGACGGTGCTGGGCTCGAGCACCGGATCCTCGGAGGACGCAGCTGTGCCGGCCGCGGGTGAGGAACAGGCCGGGAGGCCGACCGTGCCGGTGGAGGGAAGTGGCCCCGCCGCCGTACCGGACGCGGAAGATGTGGGCGCCTCGTCCCCGCGGGACACCGCCGTGAGCATGGAACACGGCGTGACCGAGGTCCACGGGCGGGCCGAGGACCTCCAGAGCGAGCTGTTCACCCCGGGTTCCGGGGAGCGCCCCGCGCCGGACGGGTACGGGGATCCCGAGCGGGTCGCGGCCGCTGCGGAGGGCGCGAGAACCAGCATGGAGGTCTCGGGTGGCGTCCCGGGCGGCGGCGCGTTCAGCGTGAACACGGACGTCATCTCGGGGATCGAGGGCTCGCTCACCGCGGTGGCCGAGACCGTGGGCGGCGCCCTCGCCGGGCTCGTCCCGGTCACCGCCGAACTGCACCTGTGGTCCCTCACGGGTCAACCGTCCCTGGCGGGTGCGGGGGCGCTCGCCGATCTCGTGAGCCGCGACCTACTCGGGCAGATGGCCGGGCTGAAGGCCTCTGCCGCACGACTGGTTCTCGCGCGGCAGAACTACGAGACCGTGGAGAGGGCGTTGATGTCCCTGCTGGCGGGGCCGGTGTGGGGCTCACGCCTGTACGGTGTGACCCGCCCTCTGGCCCGGGATTGCGGTCGGGCCCTGGGGGACTTGGACGTCGCACTGGCTCGCGCGGGGATCGACTCACCGCACGAATTCCTCCAGAGGGTCCAGCCGTGGCAGTACGGGGTCATCATCCGGGGAGGTGGTCCGCGCGGGACCGACGCCCTCATCCGTGGGCCTGGCCTGGACGATCTCATGGAGGGGCTGCTTCAGTACCCCGTCGTGCCCGGCCGGAATGCCTCCGGGTCCCACACCGCCCCGGGAGCCGGTGCGGACGCACCAGTGCCCGGTGCCGTCGCGGCGGAGCCGGGCGGGAGAACCGGCGGTGCGGCGTCGTCGGCGCCGAGGCCCTTAACGCTGGGCCAGCACGCGCGAGCGCTGGCCGTGGGGTTGCTCACCGCGTACGGCAGGTCCGAGAAGACCACTGGGGGCGCGGGCGACCCGTGGCGGGATGCAGCGGGGGAGGAACCCGGGGTGCTCGGGGCCATGCTCGCGCCCGCCTCGGCCGCCGTGCTGTCGGTTTCTCTGGCGGGCATCGCGTGGTACACGCCGTATCGCAAGGGGCGCCGGTTGACCCCGGCAGAGGCCTTCGACCGCGGTGTACCGGCTGCCCTGCGACCGGTGCTCGCCCCGCGCGCGTTACGCGAGGCACGCCGGGAGGTGTTCACCGGGGTGACCGCCGCGAACGCGGCCCGCCACCACATGACGGGCATGCCCGAGCGACCGCTTCCGGCGGGGGTGCGGCACGCGGGAGCCGTGCCCACCACGATCGCGGGGACCGCCGCGGCGCTCAAGGACGCCAAGAACATCGTCTCGGGCGCGGGCCCGGACGGGGCGCAGGTCGAGAACAGCACGGTCATGGTGCAGAAGGCCACGGACGGGAACGGGAGGACGGCGTACTCCGTGGTGCTGACCGGGACCGAGAAGTGGGAGGACAGTCCCGGCGTGCATGATCTGAAGGGGATCGGGCAGGGCATCACGGCGCAACCGGACGCTGCACTCACCGAGCTGCCCCAGGCGCAGCGCATGGCCGTGCAGGCGCTGCAGGACGCGGGCATCCGCTCCGGGGACACCGTGGTGCTCACGGGCCACAGCCTGGGCGGGATCGACGCCGCTGGGCTGGCTGCCAACCGTGCGTTCCGTGAGCGTTATGACGTCGCCGCGGTCACCACGTTCGGTTCGCCCGTGGGGGACTTCGAGATCCCCGAGGGCACGTCCGTGATGGCGGTGGAACACGTGGACGACGTCGTGCCCACCCTGGACGGCGTGCCCAACCCGGATGCCGACCACCGATCCACGGTGCGCGTGAACACCCCCTATCAGGATGCGCTGACCCTGAAGCAGGGGTTCAGGGGGATCGGGGCGCATGAGATGTACGTGTACACGGTGGGCGCCCAGGGGATCACCGATTCGCGGCACCCGGTCGTGGTGGCCCATGAGCAGCGGCTCGCGGACGCGGTGCCCCATGGGCCCGGGACGCGCACCGAAACGTACGTCTACGAGGGACGGGAGGAACACTGAGGCACCGACGAAGTGGGGCGGTCCCTGGCGTTAGCATGGCAGCTATGGAAACTTCCACGCCCGCTCCCGGATCGCAGGGGTCACCGCAGCGGACCACGCGCGTTACGCCGCGGGCGGTACTCGGCAAGCTCCCCGCGTACGCCGCGGGCAAGTCGGCCGCCGGGATCCCCGGTCTCGTGGCCTACAAGTTGGCATCCAACGAGAACCCCTTCGGTCCCGTTCCGGCCGTGCGGGAGGCGCTCGCGTCCTTCGACGCCTACAACCGCTATCCGGATCCCGCCGCGAGCGCCCTGCGTGAGGCCCTGGCGCAGTACCTGGACGTCCCCGCGCAGGACGTCGTGGCCGGTGCGGGCAGCCTGGGCGCACTCAACCAACTGCTCGCGGCCTTCGCCGGTTCCGGGGAGGACGGTCGCCCGGACGAGGTGATCCACGCGTGGCGCTCGTTCGAGGCGTATCCGATCTCGGTGGGTCTGGCCGGCGCGCTCGGCGTGCAGGTGCCCAACCTCCCGGACGGCTCGCACGATCTCGACGCGATGGCCCGCGCCGTCACCGACCGCACGCGGGTCATCCTGCTGTGCACCCCCAACAACCCCACGGGCCCCAGCCTGCGTGACGACGCCGTGCGCGAGTTCCTGAAGCGGGTCCCGTCCCACGTGGTGGTCGTCGTGGACGAGGCGTACTGGGAGTTCCAGCGCGCCGAGGGCCTGGCCGACGGCATCGAGCTCTACCGTGATCACCCCAATGTGGTCTCCCTGCGCACGTTCTCCAAGGCCCACGGTCTGGCCGGGCTGCGGGTGGGTTACACCGTGGCCCAGCAAGAGGTCACGCAGTACCTGCGCCAGAGCGCGCCGGTGTTCAGTGTCACAGAGGTGGCCCAGCTCGCTGCGATCGCGTCCCTCACGAACATCGACCAGGTCGAGGAACGGGTCCAGCGGGTCGTGGACGAACGGGAGCGCGTGCTGCGCGGACTCGACGACCTGGGGTGGCAGTACCCGCCCACCCAGGCGAACTTCGTGTGGCTGCCCCTCGGGGAGCACGGCGAAGCGTTCTCCCAGCTGTGCGATCAGCACGCCCTGTCCGTGCGGCGTTTCGGTGCGGAAGGGGTGCGCGTGAGTTTCGGGGAGCCCGAGGCGAACACCCGGTTCCTGGAACTGTGCGCCGCGTTCCCGCACCCCAGCACCATGCCCTTGCCTGGGCAGCCCTGAGACCGTTACGAGTACCGAGACCCCCGCGCACGCCCGGATCGCCGTGACGGTGGCGAGACGGCAGGCGAGGACAGCGGAAGGACCGACACCACCCATGGCATCACGCACCCACGCAGGCGCCGTGCCCAGCACGCTCCCGCGTCACCAGATCCTGGACGAACAGGGGGCGATCGCGGACGATGCCCTGTTGTCCCCGTACGTCGCGGACGTCACGGTCGAACAGTTGCAGCACCTCTACCGTTCCATGACCGGGGCGCGGCGCGTGGACGAGGAGGGTACCTCGCTGCAGCGTCAGGGCCAGCTCGTGCTGTGGGTGCCCCTGCGGGGTCAGGAGGCCGCCCAGGTCGGTTCTGTGTGGCCCACGCTGCCCACCGACCGGATCTTCCCGTCCTACCGCGAACACGCCGTGGCCTTAGAACGCGGTGTGGCGCCGTCCGATCTGATGCGGTTGTTCCGCGGCATCACGGCCGGGGGCTGGGACCCGGAGAAACACAACCTGAACCTCTACACCATGGTGCTCGCCTCCCAGGTCCCGCACGCGGTGGGTTACGCCATGGGAACCGCCCTGGACCGTAAGGCTGCCCAGGATGCGGGCACTCCGCCGGAAACCGACCCGGAGGCCGTCATCGCGTACTTCGGGGACGGTGCGAGCACCGAGGGTGAGATCCACGAGTCTATGGTCTTCGCGGCGTCCTACGACGCCCCTGTGCTGTTCTTCATCCAGAACAACCAGTGGGCCATCTCGGTCCCGTTCGCGACCCAGTCCCGCGTGCCCCTGGCCACGCGCGCGGCCGGTTACGGCTTCGAGGGGTTGCGCGTGGACGGCAACGACATCCTGGGCGTCGTCGCGGCCACGCGGTACGCGCTCGAGAAGATCCGCGCGGGAGAGGGTCCCGTGCTGATCGAGGCGGAGACCTACCGCATGGGGGCCCACACCACGGCGGACGATCCCACCAAGTACCGCGAACGGGACGAGGAAGAGCAGTGGGGCCACCTGGATCCCGTGGACCGGCTGCGGGCCCACTTGCGGGACGCCCACGGGGTCGAGGACGAGTTCTTCGAGGCCGTGGCGCGCGAGAACGACGAGATCGCGCAGCGCATGCGCGCGGACGTCCTGGCCATGACCCCGCCCCGGTTCGAGGACTCCTTCGCCAAGGCGTACGCCGAGCAGCATTCACTGGTGGACGCCGAACGCGCCGAGTACTTGGACTACCAGGCGGGCTTCGCGCCCCAGGACGAGATGGACGACCACGACACCCGAGGAGCCGGCGCGTGACACAGCTGACCGTGGCCAAGGCCATCAATGCCGGGCTCGCACGGGCCATGGAGGAGAACCCCAAGGTCATGCTCATGGGGGAAGACATCGGCTCCCTGGGCGGCGTGTACCGCGTGACCGAGGGGCTAAAATCCAGGTTCGGTGCGCACCGCGTGCTGGACACACCCCTCGGTGAGGCGGGGATCGTGGGCACCGCGGTGGGCCTCGCCGAACGCGGGTACCGGCCCGTGTGCGAGATCCAATTCGACGGGTTCACGTTCCCGGCGTTCAACCAGATCACGACCCAGCTGGCCAAGATCCACGCCCGCTCGGACGGGCAGCTCACGGTTCCCGTGACGATCCGCATCCCGTACGGAGGTGTGATCGGCTCCGTGGAACACCACTCGGAATCCCCGGAGGCGCTGTTCGCCCACACGGCGGGACTGCGCTTGCTCGCGCCGTCGAACGCGCAGGACGCCTACTGGATGTCGCAGCAGGCCATCGCGTGCGACGACCCCGTCATCATCTTCGAACCCAAGCGCCGGTACTGGCTCAAGGGCGAGGTGGACGAGAAGACTTCCCCGGGGGACCCGTTCAAGGCCTCCGTGATCCGCGAGGGTGAGGAAGCCACGATCGTGGCGTGGGGACCGCTCGTGCCGGTGGCGCTCGCCGCCGCCGAGGCCGCCCGGGAGGACGGGCGCAGCGTGGAGGTCATCGACCTGCGCAGCCTGTCACCCATTGACTTCGACACCGTCACGGCGTCCGTGCGCAAGACGGGTCGCCTGGTGATCGCCCACGAGGCCCCCACGTTCGGTGGTCTGGGCGGGGAGATCGCCGCGCGCGTCACCGAGCGTGCGTTCTACTCGCTCGAGGCTCCCGTGCTGCGCGTGGGCGCCTACCATCTGCCCTATCCTCCCGCAGCCGTGGAGGAGAACTACGTCCCGGATCTGGACCGGGTGCTCGAAGCACTCGACCGGTCCTTCGCCTACTAGAGCATCCACCCCACCGTGATCCGGCGCGGACACGGTGGCCCGGAGGGAGAAGTCATGTCCCAGGTATTCACACTGCCCGACGTGGGTGAGGGTCTGACCGAGGCCGACATCGTGGCCTGGAAGGTGTCCGAGGGGGACACCGTGTCCGTCAACCAGGTGCTCGTGGAGATCGAGACCGCCAAGTCCGTGGTGGAGCTGCCCTCGCCGTTCGAGGGCACGGTCCAGGAGATCCTCGTCGCGGAGGGGGACACCGTGGAGGTGGGCACGCCCATCATCTCCGTGAGCTCCGCCGACGACGCTCCCGCCGGTGCCACTGACCCCGGCTACACGGGTTCCGCCCCGGAGGACGGTCTGGCCGACGCCACCGCGCCCGACACCGCCGCGTCGACCGGTGAGGACGCCACGTCCGGTTCGGGGCGCAGCATGGACTCCGCCCAGGGCAAGGCCCTCGTGGGCTCGGGGCCCAAGGCGGACCCGGTGCGTCGGCGGCGTCGTACCCGCGTGGGCATGCGCACGGACGCCGAGGCGCCCCAGGGTCTGAGCGCCTCGACCTCCCGCGCCGACGACGCCGCGGGGCCGGCCGACGAGCGCAAGCACGGTTGGGCGGACCGGTTGTCCCGCACGGGACTGGGAAGTGCCGCCGTGGACCTCGCGGAGAAGGCCGGGAAGATTCGGGACCGCGGGGAGTCCTGGTTGAAGTCTCGGGACGAGGGTGCCGAACAGGGGCCCGCCTCGGCGTCGATCCCGCGCCGTCCGAACCTGGCCAAGCCCCCGGTGCGCAAGGCGGCCAAGGAGATGGGCATCGATCTCGCGGACGTGCAGGCCACCGGCGACGGCGGCCAGGTCACCAAACGCGACCTGCTCGCCTACGCGGCACACCTGCGCGAGGTGGAGGACGGCCCGGACACGTTCTGGACCCACACCGGCCAGCCGGCCAACGTGCGGGAGGAACGCATCCGCGTCAAGGGCGTGCGCAAGGCCACCGCCCAGAACATGGTCAAGTCCGCCTTCAGCGCGCCCCACGTGTCGATCTTCGTGGAGGTGGACGCCTCACGGACCATGGAGTTCGTCAAGCGGCTCAAGCAGTCCCCGCACTTCGAGGGTGTGAAGGTCACGCCGCTGTTGATCCTGGCCAAGGCCGTGATCTGGGCGGCCGCCCGCAACCCGCAGGTCAACGCCACGTGGACCGACACCGAGATCATCATCAAGCGCTACATGAACCTGGGTATCGCCGCGGCCACGCCCCGGGGTCTGCTGGTTCCCAACATCAAGGACGCGCAGGACCTCAGCCTCCGGGAGCTGGCGATCGCGCTGCACGAGCTGACGCAGACCGCGCGCGCCGGGCGCACCCAGCCGGGGGACATGCAGGGTGGGACGCTGTCCATCACGAACATCGGTGCGCTGGGCATCGACACGGGAACCCCCATCATCAACCCCGGTGAAGCCGCCATCGTGGCCTTCGGGACCATCAAGCAGAAGCCGTGGGTCGTGGACGGGGACGTCATCCCGCGGTGGATCACGACCCTGGGGGGTTCCTTCGATCACCGCGTGGTGGACGGTGACCTCTCCGCGCGGTTCATGGCGGACGTGGCCCGCATCCTCGAGGAACCCGCTCTGCTGCTTGACTGATGCTCAGCCGCCGTCGCCCGGCTCCGTGCGGAAGCACCCGGCGAGGTGGCCCGGTGCCCGGCCGATGCGCTGCAACCATCGGTAGGCGGTGACCGGGCCCACCAGCACGATGCCGTGGGATCGCAGCACCTGGGACAGTCGGCGGGACTCCGTGGAACTGTCCGGGAGTTCCAGCGCGTTGTCCGGCGCCGCTTCCGGGGCGTCACCCGGGAAGGGCACCCCGGCCTCCTCGAGCAGCGCGAGCCACCGGTCCATGTCCCAGTCCCGGCACACCTCCGCGTTGTGGATCACGGCCTCGATCTTGGCGCGGTTGCGGATGAGTTCGGCGTTGACGAGGAGGTCGTCCACGTCGTCCTCGTCGAACAGGGACACGCGGGCGGGTTCGAGATCGGCCATGTGGAGGTACCACGAACCGTGGCGCGCGGACTGCGACCACCGGGCCAGCCCCGAGTCCACGAGTTCCAGGGTGAGCGTGGCGAAGTACTCGTCCGCGCTCGAGGGGGCCGTCCCCCAGTCGTGATCGTGATCCGCGAGCGCCCCGGGTGTGCTCACGGCCCACGGGCAGCGCCCCAACCCGTCCCCGCAGTGCACCACCCGGAAGGCGGTGTGGGGCGTGGAATGTGAGGTGTCCTGGGCATCTGCCGAGGTGGTCTCCGATGAAGTCGTCATGGCAGCACGCTAGGGCGGGTGGTGTCCTGTGATCCGCGCTCGCGGGCCCCCGGGTATCACCGGCGTGTGAACCCGCCCGGCGGGCGCGCTGTGCAGGGCGATTGCCGCGGGGCGGGACCGTCGTGGATGAGGCGGGTACATGGGTGTCTCGGTCCGGCCGGTGCGGGGGGGTGCTACAACTACAGCTTTTCCCAATTCGCGGTGGGTACGGACGCGAACGGGCTGACGGGCACAGCCATCTCGCAGGTGAACGCGCCGTCCGTCACGGTCACCACGAGAGTTGTCCGTGGCGGCAAAGCTGAGGCGGTGAATCCGCGCAGTGTCGGCCCGTCAACTGGGATGTACAGTTCGAAGTTCAACGGCAAGTTCGATTACCAAGGCGAGCAGAACGGCTACCCGACGAGCACAGCCCCTTATCCCATCTCCGGGCTCACCCAGGCATCTCCCGGGCTCGTGCTGAACATCGGGTACAACACGACCACCAGGGTGACGTTCGAATTCCCGGTCCCACTGACGTCGGCGAGCATCACCATCCTGGACATCACCCGGTTAAACAGCACCCTGTCGAGTGGCGCATACCAGTACACAGACACCGTGACGATCGATCAACCCTGGGTCATGACGGGGGACTTGACGTCCGCCAACGCGACGAGGGGTGCTGCGGGGGCCACCTTTTTTCGTTCGGCGGAGTACGTGAGTTCACAGACGAAAACGGTACGGAACGTCATGAGCACGAACACGACATCGCGGTTCTCGTCCCTGACCTTCACCTATACGGCGCCGGTCGCGGGCGGGTGGGAATTCCTCGCCATTCCCAGCATCAGCTTCTGCGTGGCCTGACCGGGAGACGCAGCGCCGCGGCGTCGTCATGCGGAATGCATGCTCGAGGCATCCGGGGTCAGAAAACGGAAACGGCCCCCGTGCCGTCTGCGATCTCCACGGCCACGGGATCGGCGTCCGGGTCCTGGGAGTCGTGGACGATGAACACCGCGGTGGGGTCACCCGGGGGCAGAGCCCGCACGGTCACGGCGCCGGAGCGGGCGTTCGCGAGGATCGCCGAGAGCTGCTGTGTGGTGGCTTCCAGAACCTCGGGCGACGGAGCACTGCCGCGCTCGTCCAGGATGTCCACGGTGATCCCCCGGGCACGTGCCGCGCGGGTGAGCTCCAGGATGTAGGGCGTCGCGATGGAGCGACCGCGGATACTGTCCCGCAGTTGGGCCTCGGTGAGGCGGAACTGCTGGACGTCGTAGTCGGTCACCTCGGAGGAATCCTTGGCGATCTGCTCCAGCAGCCCACCGGCCAACCGGCGGACCTCGTCCACCCGCCGGTTGGAGGCATAGCGCATCCCCTTCTCGGCCTCGTCGCGGCTGCGCGCGGTGGCCAGTAGGCGCTGGGTGTCCTGTCTGCCCCGCATGAAGAAGTCGTACTGCCGCTCGACCATCCACGTCACGAGCACCACGGCGATGCCCACCACGTGATATGCCTCGATGGGCATGATCACCCCGTTGACCACGGGCCACCGGCTCACGGACAACACCGTGACACCGAGCCACACCGCGAAGGCCCAGCCGGGGCGGCGTCGCATCCCCAGGCCGAACAACAGGGCGATAAACCCGAGATGGAACCACGGGGTCTGTCCCGCCTGCAGCGTCACGGGGGTCGCGGCGTAGCCCTGCTGGGCGGCCACCAGGAACAGGACGGACGTCAACGCGGTGGGGATCAGGGGGAATTGGGAACCGTCCCAGCGGGGTAGCGCGATGATGGACCCGGCCAGCGCGTAGTTCACCACGGACACGGCCAACTGCTCGGGTCGGATGGAATCCTGGAGGTAGCCCACGGCGGCCACGAAGGGTGCGCAGAATGCCGCCAGCAGGGTGAGGCGCATGTGGCGGTGGGCGAAGACCGCGCGCGTGGACCCGCTCATGCCGTCACGTCCTTGGGCCACACCAGCGTCACACGCGTCCCACGCCCCGGTGCGGTGTCCAGGGACACTCGTCCGCCGATGGACTCAAGGTTCTCCACGATGGACACGCGCACCCCGAGCCGCCGGTTGGGGACGTCGTAGTAGTTGAAGCCCCGGCCGTCGTCACTGATCGTGAACCGCAGGAAGAAGCCCTCGGGATTGGTCCCGCTGGCGGGGCACAGCTCACCCTCCATCGACACGGTCGTGTACTCACTGCCCGAGTGCCGGGCGCTGTTGGACACCGCTTCCGTCACGGCCTGGGTCAAACCGTGCGCCACGTCCGCGGGGACGAACACCCGCGGTTCGCCCACGGGCCGCATGGGTGCCCGCAGGTTGGTGAATCGCACACGTGCGCGCCACGGGGCGAGGGCCTCCATGAGCTCGTCCATGAGCACGTGGACCATCACGGTGTGGTTCGCGGAGGGGCGGTCGGACTCCTCGGCCAGGATGTCCAGGGCCCGTGCGGCGAGCTGGCGCGTGCGCTTGGGTAGGACACCCCGGGTGCGGGAGGCGTCCAACAGGGCGGCCATCACGTTGTCGTGGATCAACCGGTCGATTCGCTCCTGGTCGGCGGTCTCCGAACGGCTGCGCCGCAGCGCGAGCGTCTGCGACAAGGCCTCGGCGTAGGCGATGTCCATGCGCTCGACACCGTGCTTGCCGGCGGTGAGGACCACCACGAGCATGAGGCTGAACACCATGCGGGAGAGTCCCGCCGTGAGCCATGACTCCGGGATGGGCTCCGCGGTGATGAGCAGGGCGGAGATCAGGGCGTACACGCCCTCGTTCATGATCATGTACAGGATGGCGGCCGTGGGGCTCCACAGCACCGCCGCCGCTCCCACCGCCAGGATGATGAACCCCGAGATCCAGGGGTTCTGGGGCATGGGCTCACCCGTCCACGCGAGCGGCAGGGCCAGGATGGCCGCGGAGACCACGGCCGTGTAGGCCAGGAACACCCAGGGGCGCACGGAATGACGCAACCCATAGAACAGGGTGAGGCCGGTGAGCACCGCGAGCGCCAACAGGAAGATCGTGTACCACCCGTGGAGGGAGTGCTGCTGTTGCGCGAAGATGGGCAGCACCTCGATCAGGTGGGTCACTGCGAACACGCCGAAGCCGATCATCGCGAACCAGTGGGCGCGGTAGGTGTTCAGCCCGAGCTCGTCCGGGGCGGTGGTCGCGAAGAAGCGCTTCCACCGCAACCGCGTGTTGACCGTCCGGTAGGAGCGGGCCCGGCCCTCCGGTGGCCTCCCCAGCAGGATCACGGGGTGTCCGGTGGGGGAATCACAGCTTCTTCTCGGCGCTCGTCACGTCGTCCTCGGGGTCCACGAGACCGTCCTCGATCGCGCGGATCCGCAGGTCGATCTTGGTGGGGGCCGGGCGCCCGATCCGCGCGTACTTCTCACGGATCCGGTCGATGTTGGTCTTCACCGCGGACTGCTTGATCCCCATGCGGCGGGCGACCTGCACCTGGGCGAACCCGGAGGCGTACAGGCGCAGGGTCTCGCGTTCGCGCGGGGACAGGGCGGCGCGGGAGAACTCGACGTCCCCGTCGATGGCCGCGGCCAGTTCCTTGGTGATCACGGGTTTGCCGTCCGCGATCGCCCGCGCCTCCTCGATGGCGTGCTCGAGCGGGTCCGATTTGCGCACCAACCCCAGGGCGCCGGCGCGCAGCGCCTCGCGGATCAACCCGGCGTTCTCGCCGATGCTGAAGATCAGCACCTTCATCCCGGCGCTGCGCAACCGTTCCACGTTGCCCGCCGGGCGTGACTTGTCCGCCAGGGACAGGTCCAGCAGGACGACGTCGCACTCGATGCGTTTCGAGCCCTGCGCGGTGAGGGCGGGATTCTCCGGGTCCCGGCCCAACTGGTCCAACAGGGTGGACACGGAATCTGATGACCCCACGAGCTTGACGTCCGCGAGCGATGTCATGGACACCAGACGCACGCCTTCACGGACCACTTCATGATCGTCGACTACGGCGACGAGTGTTGAAGGCATAGAAATTTCCTCCGTACTCCCCAGTGAGGACCCAGCCCAGACCCTCGACAGAACGGAAGTCTACTAGCTTATTGCATTCGAAACCGTCCAGGCGTCCACTTTACGGTGGTAGCGCATGCCCCACACCCCGCCCAGGACCGCGCCCGCGAGTCCCAGCAGCACGAGACCCGCGAGCGCGATGAGACCCATTCCCACATCGCTCCCGATCAGCTCCTGCGCGACCCAGCGGGGACCGGCCGCCGTGGCGGCGTCGGCCCACAGCAACACCGCGACCGAGGCGACGGCGCGCGCCAGCAGGGACCACAGCCACACGCTCACGCCCTGGGCGACCCCCGAGAAGCGCGCCATGCGCCCGGCCACGTACCCTCCCGCGATCATCGAGAGCAGTTCCACGACGCCCAGGACGGCGACGGCGATCCACGACTGCGCCGCCCCCGGCGCCTGCCATGCCCGGGCCAGGGTGTCGCCCGCTCCCCGGGTCACGTCGAGGCCCAGCTGGGGTCCCAGCAGCCCGGCGAGCGTGAGCAACAGGCCACCCAGTGAGATGGCCGTGAGCAGTCCCAACACCCCGGGGATCAGTTGCATACCGCCGAAGTGCTGGCGCTGCCGCCGCCGCAGTTCCTCCACTGTGGGCCGGGCCGCGGCGGTGGAGCCCTCCGGGCGCACCGCGGGGCGCATGGAGTCCCACGCGGCCTCGGCCGAGATCCGCTCGCTCGGGGGTGTGAGGTGGTCGTCGCCCACGGGGTCCGTGTTGCCGGAGCGCTCGTCCCGCGGGTGCAGGCGTCCGGAGGCGACGCCGGTGCGTCCCGTGCGCGGTGCCGTGTCCCGGGCGGGGGAGCGGACGTCGTCGTACGGGGAGACCGACGGCAGGGTGGCGGTGTCGCCGGCCGCGGCGTCGTCGTGCCGGACCCCGGGACGGGGGAGGGGGCGCGTGGCCTGGGCATCGCCGGCGGGGCTCACCCGGGAGGTCGGCTCGGTCCAGGGTGCGTTGCCGTCATCGAGAGGATCGCGAGCGGTGGAGGGGGACATGGAGGGCCTCGATTCGGCGGGGATTCCGGTGGCGGGTCCCCAGAAGTCTATCGAGACCGGGACCGTGGGACGGGTCCGGGACGCCGGGTGCGACGTCGTCGTGGGACGCGGGCGAATGTCCCACGGCGGGACGGGCGGGACGGTAGCCTCGCTGACATGGCTGAGACGAATTCCCGAGACTTCCTGGCGACCCGCCCGTGGACGGCGAGCTACGACCCCGGCGTTCCCCGAGACCTGGAGCTGCCCGAGACCTCCCTGGTGCACATGCTCGAGAAATCGGTGGCCCGCCACGGCGCGAAGACGGCGGTCGAGTTCTTCGGCGCGGGAATGACGTACGCGCAGCTCGGTGACCAGGTGCGACGGGTCGCGGAAGGACTGCGGCTGCTGGGCGTGCAGGCCGGGGACCGCGTGGCCATCGTGCTGCCCAACTGCCCCCAGCACATCGTGGCCTTCTACGCCGCCCTGCGGCTCGGGGCCATCGTGGTGGAACACAACCCGCTGTACACGACCCCGGAACTGCGCCACCAGTTCGAGGACCACGGTGCGCGCGTGGTGATCGCGTGGGACAAGATCGCCGCGAGGATCACCGGGATGCCCAAGGACCTGGCCGTCGAGCACGTCGTGGCCGTGGACATCACCGCGAGCATGCCCACGATGATGCGCGTGGGACTGCGCCTGCCCCTCAAGAAGCTCGCCGAGCAGCGCCGAGAGCTCACCCAGCCGGCCCCGGGGACCATCGCGTGGAAGTCCCTCGTGGACTCCGACCCGATCCGTGAGGACCACCCCCGGCCCGCGGCCACGGACATCGCCCTGCTGCAGTACACGTCCGGGACCACGGGCCTGCCCAAGGGCGCCATGCTGAGCCACCGCAATCTGGAGTCCAACGCCGTGATGGGCCAGCACTGGTTGGACAGCTCGTCCGACGAGGTCGTCTACGGCGTGCTGCCCCTGTTCCACGCCTTCGGGCTGACCCTGGGTGTCACGTTCGCGATGTCCCTGGGCGCTAAGCTCGTCCTGTTCCCCACCGTGCGCGCGGACCTCATCCTGCGGGCCATGAAGAAGAGCATGCCCACGGTGCTGCCGGCCGTCCCGCCCGTGTACCAGAAGGTGCTCGACGCCGCCGCTGAGCAGGGGAAGGATCTCACCGGCATCCGGGTGGCGGTGTCCGGAGCCATGACCTTGCCCGTGCCCCTGGTCGAGACGTGGGAGGACGCCACGGGCGGGGTGCTGATTGAAGGCTACGGCCTCACCGAGTGCTCCCCGTTGGTCGCGTGCAACCCCCTCAACGAGCACCGCCGTTCGGGTTCGATCGGCATCCCCTTCCCCAGCACGGACGTGCGCATGGTGGATCCGGAGACAGGTGAGGACGTTCCCGTGGACGCGGAGGGTGAGCTGCTGGTCAAGGGCCCCCAGGTCACGCAGGGCTACTGGAAGCGCCCCGAGGAGACCGCGAAACTGTTCACGGAGGACGGCTGGTTGCGCACCGGTGACATCGTGACGGTGGACCAGGACGGCTTCCTGCGCGTGGTGGACCGGATCAAGGAAGTGGTGATCACGGGCGGCTTCAACGTGGCCCCCTCCGAGGTGGAGACCGCCCTGAAACTGCACGACAGTGTCGCGGACGCGGCCGTGGTGGGCATCCCCAACGACGACGGCAACGAGACCGTGGTTGCGGCGGTCGTGCTGGAACCCGGGGTCACCCTAGATGAGGACGCCCTGCGCAAGCACTGCTACGACAAGGTCACCCGCTACAAGGTGCCGCGCCGGATCGTGGCCATGGACGACCTGCCCCGCACGATGCTCGGTAAGACCCTGCGGCGAGCGGTCAAGCAGGACATCATCAAGAACAACCTGTTGGACTCCTGACACCTCATCGGCCGGGATCAGCTCGGTCGGAACAACTCCTGCCGAACGGGCGTGCGCCACGGGGGCCGGGGGGCCTACATGGGGCTCAACCACCCCGCCCTGCTGGAGACGTTCTTCGCCGCGGGGTCGATCGGGGCGGCCGCAGTCCTGGTGAACCCCCAACTGCGGCAGGCGGAAGTGGAGTACATTCTGGGCGACTGCGGTGCCACCACCGTGGTCTTCGGGCAGGACCAACGCGAGAATGCTGCGGGTCTGGAGGCCGAACTGACCGGCGTGCGCTCCTGGGTGAGTGTGGACGGCGGCGGACCCGGGGAGGAGTACGAGCGGTTCCTGGCCTCCGGTTCCGAGGAGCTCGTGGACGAACCGGTGGAGCAGGACGACCTGGCCCTGATCATGTACACGTCCGGGACCACGGGCCGGCCCGAGGGTGCCACGCTCACGCACCAGGCAACCTCTTCTACCAGTACGTCAACACCCTGATCGGTCAGGACCCGCGCCAGGACGAGGACCACCTGGCCGTGGCGCCCCTGTTCCACATTGCCGGGCTGACCATGATGACGCTGCCCACATTCATGCTGGGCGGGACCATTATCATCCACCGTCAGTTCCGCACCCCGGACGTGGTGACTCCGGGGACATCGCCGTGGAGGACGAGGACGGGTACCTCTACACCAAGGACCGCATGAAGGACATGTACATCTCGGGCGGGGAGAACGTGTACCCCGCGGAGGTGGAGAAAGCCCTGCCGGGTCTCGAGGAGATCCAGGAAGCGGCCGTGATCGGTGTGCCGGACGGGCGTTGGGGCGAGACCGGCCGCGCGTTCGTCGTGCTGTTCGAGGACGCCCCCGAGCTGAGCGGGAACGAGATCCTCACCCGGCTGCGCGAGGGGCTGGCCACCTACAAGCTTCCCACCCGGGTGGAGGTCGTGGCCGAACTGCCGCGCACCACCACGGGCAAGATCCAGAAGAACGTCTTGCGCGAACGTGCCTGATCCCGAGGAATCACCATGTCATCAACCACCGCCCCGGGGACCGAGCTGCGGTCCATGGATCGCAGGCCGCAGGACAGGGAAGCGCACCGCGTGATCCTCTCCAGGTACCTGGGCTCCACCATCGAATACTACGACTTCCTGCTCTACGCCTCCGCCTCCGCGCTGGTGTTCCCGCACGTGTTCTTCCAGGACCTGGACCCGGTGGCCGGTGTGATCGCCTCCTGCGGGACGTTCGCCGCGGGCTACCTCGCGCGGCCCCTGGGCGGTGCGATCTTCGGTCACTTCGGGGACAAACTGGGCCGGAAGAAGATGTTCATCCTGCCCATGTTCGTCATGGGTATCGGCTCCACGCTGATCGGGCTGATCCCGTCCTCCGCGAGCATCGGTTCGTGGGGTGCGATCCTGCTCATCCTGCTGCGCGTATTTCAGGGCATCCCGGCTTCCGCCGGTGTGCACTTCGACGACGACGACGCCCGCTCGGGCCCGCGCGCACCCACCCTGCCCGGGGAGGTGCGTACGGAGCTGGGCGGGCGTCGTCGAATTCTGACAATATCTATTTCTAATCCCTGTGATTATGGCTAAAATCCATATCAAGGTGGCGGACGCGGACCGGGGAGAACCATGGAGCTTCGACAACTCAACTACTTCATCGCAGTGGCGGAGGAGCGGCACTTCGGCCGTGCCGCCAAACGCTTGCACATGGCGCAACCGCCGTTGTCGCAACAGATCCGTCAGCTCGAGGAACAGCTCGGCGTCAAACTGCTGGACCGCACGACCCGGCGCGTGGACCTGACTCCGGCCGGACAGGAGCTGCTGGACCGCGGACGTCAGATCATCAACGAGGTGGAGACGCTCAAGGCGGACGTCTACCAGGTGGGCAACGGCGCCACCGGGGTGCTGCGCGTGGGCTTCTCGGGCTCGGCCACCTACAGCGTCATGCCGCGGCTCGTGCGCCACGCCAAGGAGCAGCTGCCCGGGGTCTCCCTCACCCTGCAGGGCGAGATGCTGACGCCAGCCATGGAGGCAGGACTGCGGGACCACACGCTCGACGCCGCGATCCTGCGCCCTCCCGTGGCATCCCAGGACATCGAGTACCGGATCGTGGGCCGGGAGAAGCTCGTGGTGGCCATGCCCAGCGACAGCCCCCTGGCGTCCGGGCGGCCCGTGGCGGCGAACGAACTGCAGGAGCAGAACTTCGTGTCCTACCCGCCGGAATCGGCCGTGTACCGCACCGTGTCCGAGATGTGCCGCCGGGCGGGCTTCCAGCTGCGCATCGCGCAGGTCACCCACGAGACCTCCACCATGCTCTCGTTTGTCGCGGCCAGCAGCGGGATCGCCGTGGTCCCCGAGTCCGTGCGAGCGCTGCAGCTCGAGGGCGTGCTCTACGCGGGCCTTGAGGATTCCCCCGTGACCGAGATGGCCGTGGCCTGGCGGCGGGACGACCGCTCGGCCCTGCTGGGCAATTTCCTGAACCTCGTCATGGACGTCACCGACCACGACTGACCCGAGCACCACCCGCTCAAGAAAGGCGACCATGAACATCACCCGCATCGAGGCGATCCCCTACTCGATCCCCTACGTGCACCCCCTGCACTTCGCCTCGGGTTCCGTGACGGAAGCGGACCACGTCCTCGTGCGGGTGCACACGGACGAGGGCATCGTGGGCACCGCGGACACCCCGCCCCGGCCGTACACCTACGGTGAGACCCAGAAGTCCATCGTGGCGGTGATCGAGGACATCTTCTCCCCGCAGCTCAGCGGTCTGGACGCCTTCGCCCGGGAGCGGATGCAGACCGTCATGGACCGCACCTTCCACAACCAGACCGCCAAGGGCGCGGTGGACATCGCCGTGTGGGACGCGATCGGCCAGCTGCTCGGACAACCCGTGTCCACGCTGCTGGGCGGGTACACCGACCACATGAGCGTCTCCCACATGCTGGGGTTCAAGCCCGCGGAACAGCTGCTCGAGATCGCCCTGGAGTTCCGGGAGACCTACGGGATCACCACCTTCAAGCTCAAGACGGGGCGCCACCCCGTCTCGCTCGACGTCGAGGCCGCCCGCGTGCTGCGCGAGGGCCTGGGTCCCGAGGCGCGGATCTACATGGATGCCAACCGCGGGTGGAGCGCCAACGAGGCCTCCGAGGTCCTGCGCCTCACCGCGGACCTCGGCATGGAGTTCCTCGAGGAGCCCGACGACGCTCGGGAAGTCATGGGCCGACGTCGCCTCGTGAGCACCTCGCCCATCCCGATTGCCGCGGACGAGTCCGCCCCAAACCTGGGCACGGCGGCCAAGGAGCTGCTGAGCGGGGGAGCGAACCTGCTCGCGATCAAGACCGCGCGCTCGGGCTTCACTGAGGCCACCAAGATAGTGGGTCTCGCGGAGGGCCTGGGCGTGGACGTCTACGTGGGCAACCAGATCGACACCCAGGTGGGGACCATCGCGTCCGTGACCTTCGGCGCGGCCTTCTCCCACACGTCCAAGCGCGCGGGGGAGCTGTCCAACTTCCTGGACATGGCGGACGACCTGTTGGCCGAGCCCCTGCGGATCGTGGACGGGAAGATCCACGTGCGGGACGTCCCCGGGGTCGGCACCGTGATCGACGAGGACAAACTCGCCTACTACCGGGCCCGCTGAGGCGGGCCCACCCCGTCCCTCGCGCGGGGCGGGGTG
>NZ_JABFAW010000007.1:403232-433139 GCF_017168375.1 Kocuria sp. KRD140 | reverse complement strand
GGCCGCATCCTGCGTGCGGTCGTGGGCGGGTGGCGACACCGGGGTCGTCCCGGCTCTCGACTCCCGGCCCAGCAGGGCCCGTTATTCCTGCTCCGGTACAGGGCCGCGAGCTCGCTGCGGGAATAGATGCCGAACTTGGTATAGATCCCGGCCGCGGCTCATGTCGTTCCACGGCGCGGAGGTGGCCTGGTATGTCTTCTGGCAGGAGCGGAACTCCTCGAGATCGTCCGGGGTGGCCATACCGGTGGCGTTGAAGAAGTCCTCGTACTGGCGGATCCGGTGGGCGCGGGACTTGTCCGACTCACCCTTGGGAGCGATGCAGTCGCAGCACCTCGAGGCCCTCCGGGGACTGCGCCACGATGGAGTCGATCACTTTGGTGGCGTCACCCAGGTGCTCCTCGAGGGGTAGGACATCCGGGTTCAGCGATCCGAACAGGAAGCCCTTGTAGTTCTCGAAACGGGCTACCTTGGTGAGGTCGTGGGAGCCGTCCTTGTTGAAGTTCTCCGGGTAGCCGGCGTTGCGGGAGTCCTTGACCTTGAGCAGCTCACCGGAGTTGCGGAACGTCCAGCCGTGGAACGGGCAGGTGAACGTGGTGCGGTTGTCGGTCTTGCGGCGGCACAGCATGGCACCGCGGTGGGCGCACGCGTTGATCAGGGCGTGCAGTTCACCGTTCTTGTCCCGGGAGATCACGATGGGCTGACGGCCGATGTACGTGGTGAAGTAGTCGCCCACGTTGGGGATCTGCGTATCGTGGGCCAGGTACACCCAGTTGCCCTCGAAGATGTGCTTCATCTCGAGCTCGAAGATCTCGGCGTCGGTGAAGATCTCGCGCTTGGCGCGGATGATCCCCTCTGCGCGGTCGTCCTCGACGGCGCCGTCGAGGACGTCGTGCAAACGGCTCAGGGTCTCGGTCATGGCGTAACTCCTTGAACATTGGGCGCCGACGTCAGCCCACGAGGTGGTGCGGGTGCGGGTGCGGGACCGAGGGGCCTGAGGGGCGCGACCCGCAGGTGAACCAGCAGGTGCGTACCCCTCATACTGATGGAGGGTGACCCCACTCACATCAGGGGGAACCCTAGGCTGAACCTGGGGTCATTTTTTCGCTTTATAGAATGAGTAACACCGGATTAAATATTTGTTGAATATAGATTCGCCGCACTAATCTGAGATGGACGTCACGGATCGCAGTTGCGTGCCTCACGGTCGCCATCCGGCCAGGGGTCCGATCGACGGGTCCGGAGCGCGGAGCGAGGGGCAGCTGCCATCACCCCCGGGCGTCCCCATCTGCTACGAGAACCGTGGAGGTCACCATGACTGACAACCCTTCCGCCGCACACCTCAAGGAGAGCCAGGGCACCGCCGTCGAAGCCGGTACCAAGGCCACCGAGCGTTTCGCCGCTTCCGGCAAGAAGTCCAAGCTCGACGTCCCCAAGGAGCGCGTCTCGCTGCTCGCGGGTGCGCTCATCAAGGCTGCCAACGACATCGTGGAAGAGCACGAGGTCACCTATGAGGAGTACAACGCCCTGAAGGCCTGGCTCATCAAGGTGGGCACGGATGGTGAGTGGCCGCTGTTCCTGGACGTATGGCTCGAGCACACCGTGGAGGACGTCAACTCCAAGGGGCGCCCGGGCACCGTGGGCACCATCGAGGGCCCCTACTACGTGTCGAACGCCCCCGAACTGCAGACCCCTGCCACGCTCGAGATGCGCGAGGATGAGGAGGGCACCCCGCTACTGTTCCACGGTGACTTCACCGACACCGACGGCAACCCCATCAAGGACGCCCAGGTGGAGATCTGGCACGCCGACGCCGCCGGGTTCTACTCCCAGTACGCGCCGGACATGCCCGAGTGGCTCTTCCGCGGCACCGTCAAGGCGGACGAGAACGGGCACTTCGAGATCCACACCATGCAGCCCGCTCCGTACCAGATCCCCACGGACGGTGCGTGCGGTCAGCTGATCGCCGCCGCCGGCTGGCACGCGTGGCGCCCCGCGCACATCCACATCAAGGTCTCCGCTCCCGGCTACCAGATGGTCACCCAGCAGCTCTACTTCCCGGGTGACCCGCACAACGAGGACGACATCGCCTCGGCTGTGAAGCCCGAGCTCATGCTGGATGTGCAGGAGCGCGCGGACGGCTCCGGCAACGAGGTCCAGTACGACTACGTACTCGCCAAGGAAGGCGAGAGCCGCTGAGTCTTTCGCTCGGTCCCGTTACGACGGCGCACCCCGACCCCGTGTTCGCGCACGGTGGTGGGGTGCTTTCGTTGGCGTGCCCACCGGTGGCGTCGGTCAGCGATGCCAGCTGGAGGTGGGTCGCCGGCAGCGGCCAGTTGCACCGGTCAAGGGTGGCGAACCTCGGAGGGAAACAAGCGTGGACGATCACACCTGACTGGGGGACAATACAAAGCATGTGAATATAACGAAATAAGTCTACTTGTGATGCAGCGGACCCCCGGATTTCCGGGGGTCCTCGTCGATTCTCGGGATCATCAGTAGCTTTACTTGCGTATCAATGTAGTTACTGCATAAAATCTTGTTGTCGGCCGAAGTGGCCCGGGCGCATCCCCCCAAATACGCGCCCGGATGATCCCCCGGCTGGCCGGCGTCCCGATCTCCCCCAGATTCGGGATGTCCGACGGGTCCTGCCGATCCCCCAAGTGGCAGGACCCGTCCCCTGTTAACGGGCCTTTTTCCTGGAAACCCGCGGGACCCGCCGGCCGCAGCAAGCCCCGGGGTCCACCGCGAGGACCACGGCTCGAAGATCCGTCAGGCGAGATCCATGGACCGCAAGCGCGGCAACACCTTGTCCGCGATGCTCACCAGGGCCGTCTGTTCCTCCTCGCTGAGCCGGTCCATGAACGCGGCACGCACCATCTCCAGGTGGGCGGGGGCCGCGCGCGCGATGACCTCGCGCCCGTGCTCGGTGATCCCCACCACGAGCCCGCGGGCATCGGTGGGGCTGGGGGAGCGGCAGATCATGTCCCGCCGTTCCATACGGGAGAGCATGTGGGACAACCGCGAGCGTTCCCAGTCCAGTTCCCGGAGCAATTCACGCGAAGGCAGTTCCCCCGAGTCGCTCTCGGACAGCGGGACGAGGACCTCGTACTCGGATCCGGACAGTTTGCTGTCACGTTGCAGCTGCCGGTCCACCGCGCGCTCCATGCTGCGGGACAGGGTCAGGAAGCTGCGCCACACCCGGTCCTCGGTGTCGCTGAGCCACGGCGTGTGCCGGGTGCCGGTCGTGCTGTCCATGGGTGTTTCCTCGTGGTGCGCCGCGCGGGGCGGGGGCTGGCGGATGGACGGGGGTGTCAGTCCCGGGGGTCGTGTCTGATCCAGTCCGAATCGTAATAGTTGCCTTCGTCCCGCCGGTCCCGGTCACGCAGTCGCTCGGCGTAGTCCGTGGGGCGAAGGGGCGAATCGTCGTCGTCGGGCCGGGTGAGCCGGGACGTGGCCACGAGGCCGAAACCGAGCCCGGCACCCACGATCATGGTCATCCCACCCACGATGAACGCCAGGATGTAGTCGTCCAGCAGGTCCGCGGGCACGGAGGGCCCGAGCCACGAGGGGACTACGAAGGCTGTGGCGATGCAGCCGAGGCCCAGGAGCAGCAGGGCCGCAGGGATCAGCCACAGCTTGGACCACGCACGGCGCACGGGTTGCGTGGGATCCCGGAAGATCGGCAGCGCCCGGGTCTGCACGAGCGCGTATCCCGCGACCCCGGCCACCGTGAGGACCGCCCCGATGACCCAACCGAGCCACGCGCCCTGCGCAATCAGACCGAGGCCGACGAGCAGCCCCAGCAGGACCACGGTGAAGGACAGCCCGCGGCCCATGCGCCGCGCCGCACGCGACGACGCCGCGCGGGCCTCCGCTGACGGGGACGCAGCCGGGCGCGGGGTCGCGCCGGACGGGGACCTAGTGGGCGGCGCCGCGGTCGGGGAGCCGGGGGAGGCGGCCGAGCCGGGCGCCGTCGTTCCGCCCGAAGCAGACTGGGTGTCCCGGTCAGCGGAACCCTGCGGGCCCCCGGGACCCGTGGTGCGGATGCCGTAGGTCGGGCGTTCGCGGGGAGCGGGCACGGGTGACCGCGCGCCGCCGCGTGACGGTGCGCCCTGGGAGGGGGAATCGGACGGGTCGTGCTCGTCCCGTGGGTGTGGGGCAGAAGTCATGGGCAAGTTCTCGGGTGAGGGGACAACGGGCTCACGCGGGGTGTTTCGACAGGGCCACTGTAGCCCTCCGCGCGAGTCCTCCGCGCGGTCCAGGGCACCCCGGGGCTACCCCACTCGAGGATTGGTGACGTATCATCAAAATATATTCACGGAAGGTACAGCATGTTGGATTCCACGACCCAGAACATCGAACAGGCCGAGGACGGGCGCTACTCCACCGCCGGGGCCTACGTCCACGAGGGCGAGGAGTACAACCGCGACACCACCTACATCGAGGACCGCATCGTGGCGGACCCGGAGCACGCGGAACTGGCCAAAGGCGCCCGGGCGTGGCCCGTGGAGGCCGGTCGGTACCGGTTGGTGGCCGCGCGGGCGTGCCCGTGGGCCAACCGCACGCTGATCGTGCGCCGCCTGCTGGGCCTGGAGGACGCCATCTCGGTGGGCCTGCCCGGACCCACGCACGATTCCCGTTCGTGGCGTTTCGACCTGGACCCGGATGGGCGCGACCCCGTGCTGGGCACCGAGCGGCTGCAGGAGAACTACTTCAAGCGCTTCCCGGACTACCCCCGGGGGATCACCGTGCCGGCCATCGTGGACATCCCCACGGGCCAGGTGGTGACCAACAACTTCCCGCAGATCACCGAGGACTTCAGCACCGAGTGGAAGCAGTTCCACCGGGAGGGCGCCCCCGATCTGTGGCCCGAGGAGCTCGTGCCCGAGATGCGCGAGGTGATGCACCGCATCTACACCGAGATCAACAACGGTGTGTACCGCTGCGGTTTCGCGGGCTCGCAGGAGGCCTACGAGTCTGCGTACGAGCGGTTGTGGACGGCCATGGACTGGGTCGAGGAACGGCTCTCCGGCCAGCGCTACCTCATGGGCGATCACATCACCGAGGCGGACGTGCGCTTGTTCACCACCCTCGCACGTTTCGACCCGGTGTACGTGAGCCACTTCAAGGCGTCCCGGAACAAGCTCACGGAGATGCCCAACCTGTGGGGTTACGCGCGCGATCTGTTCCAGACCCCGGGCTTCGGTGACACCGTGGACTTCCAGCAGATCAAGGAGCACTACTTCGTCGTGCACCGGGACATCAACCCGTCCGGCATCGTGCCGCTCGGCCCGTCCCTGGAGAACTGGACGAGCCCCCACGGTCGCGAGTCGCTGGGCGGCTCCCCGTTCGCCCCCGGTGCCACGGCATCGGGTCCCGTGCGGGACGACGAGCGAGTGGACCCGGACCACACCCCGCTCGCCTCCTGATCACCTCACGCGGCCCCCGGACGATGCGCAGGACCCGTCCGGGGGCCGCGTGCGCCCGTGTGGTGGTGAGCACCCTCACCGGGGGTACGCCATGCCGTACGGAGGTCGCTTCTCATCGCGCGACGCCGGGGTGGTTCGCGCATCCTCGTGGGGTCCCCACAAACCCCCGGCGGGGGCTTTTGTGCCCCGGACCGACGGCGCTCGATGGCCCCTCGTACTAGGGTTGATGTCGCGTGTCGGGTGACTTCACCCGCGCGGCACCGCCGCCGTACCGCACCCGATGGGCGCTCGCCGCGGTCCCGAACGACACCCCGATCCCACGGTTACGAATCGCGCCCTGACGCCGTCGTCCCGCGGGGTGTGACGAGCCGCCCCGAACGCCCCCAGACCGATCCCACCCACTTCCCCAGGAGACCCATGGCCCCGTACCGTAACCAACGCGCCGCTGCACTTCCCGCGCGACTCTCCCGCTCGTGGTTGCTGACGTCCGCGGCGGACACGTCGCTGTTCGCGCCCGCGCTGGCCTCGGAAGCGGACTCCGTGATCCTGGACATCGAGGACGCGGTGCCGGAGGAGGACAAGGACCGCGCCCGTGAGGACATGATGGAGGCCATGCACCAGGGCGTGAGCGCATGGGTGCGGATCAACGACATCACCACCCCGCACTGGGAGAAGGACCTGGCTGCGCTGAATGAGGTCGACAACCTGCGGGGCATCGTGCTCGCCAAGACCGAGCACCCGGACCACATCACCAAGACCGCCATGATGAGCCACGCGGGAATCCCTGTGGTCGCACTGATCGAGTCCGCTGTGGGCCTCATGAACGCGTACGACATCGCGCGCGCCCCGGGCGTGTTCCGGCTCGCGTTCGGTGTGGGCGACTTCCGCCGTGACACCGGTGCCTCGGGGGACCCCATGGCCCTGGCGTTCGCGCGCTCGACCCTGGTCACGGCGTCGCGGGTGGGTGAGCTGCCCGGTCCCATCGACGGCCCCACCAACGGGGTGTCCGGGGCGGAGCTCGAGGCCGCGTGCAAGGTCACGCAGTCCATGGGCATGACGGGCAAGCTGTGCCTGAACCCGGACCAGACGGACGGCATCAATCACGCGTTGGCCCCGAGTGATCAGGAGATCCGCTGGGCCCGTGAGATGATCGAGCAGGCCGAGTCCGGTCACGCCGGTGCGGACGGTTCCTACCTCCCGCGCCTCGCGCGCGCCAAGAAGGTCTCGGAACTCGCGGAGACCTACGGTCTCTGGAACAGCTGATCCGCCGCGGGGTCCGTCCAGCGGGCCCAGCTGCGGACTCCCCGCACCTACAGCGGCAGTCCCCACACCCGCAGCATGTCCCCGACCGCGGGGTCGGCCAGCGACTCCGCCCGGAAGTGGGACGTGATGGGTTCGTCGTGGCCGTGGGGCACTCCCAGCACCCACAGTCCCGCGGCGACCGCGGCTGCGGTGCCCGCGGGGGAGTCCTCGACCGCGAGCGCGTCCGCGGGCACCACTCCCAGGCGCCGCGCGGCCTCCTCGTAGATGTCCGGGGCGGGTTTGCCGCGGGGTACGTCCTGCGCGCTGACCCACGTCACGACGACGTCCGCGAGGCCGATCGCGTGCATCTTCCGATCCAGGATCCCGCGGGTGGAGTTGCTCGCCACGGCTACCGGGACCCGCTGGGCGCACGCCCGCACGGTCTCGATCGCGCCCGGTAACGGTTCCAGGACCTCACCGACCACGTCCTCCTCGGTGCGCACGAGCCGCTCGTACACGGCATCGAACCCGGGAGCGGGCTCGCCCCGCTGCTCGGCCACGGCTGCCGCGCGCCGCGAGATGTCCCGGGCCACGTCCGCGGCGGACAGCCCCATGAGGGACGTGCCCGCGCGCTCGTCGAGCGTCACGCCGAACGATTCGGCGACCTGGGCCTGCACACGCGCCCACGCGCTCTCGGTGTCCATGAGCACGCCGTCGCAGTCGAAGACGACGGCACGCGGGCGCCAGTGCGGGCCCGGGCCGGGCAGGGTGGTATCCATGCCCCCAGTCAACCACGCGCCCCCGACGCGTCCGGCGTGTCCGCGCGGCGCTCCGGGCGTGATCCCGGTGGACAGCGGCGTCGTCGTCGACCGAGGGGACCCGTCCCCGCTGGCTAGAGTGGGGGCATGGCGGAGAACGCAGGAACTTCAGGGGAAACGACTGTGCAGCGCTTGGCCACCGAGTACGGGGTGGCCACCGAGTACCGGGGCTTCGACGGGGGAGTCGAGACCGTGCCGGAGCGGACGCTGCGCCGTGTCCTCACGGCACTCGGCGCGGACGTCTCGGACGACGACGCCGCGCGGCGCAGTCTGCGCGACCGCGAGCTGGCGCCGTGGCGCGAGCTGCTGCCGCCCGTGGTGATCGCGGAGGAGCAGTGTGAGGCCATCGTGCCCGTGGCTACCACGCAGGGGGACACCGTGCGGGTGCGGTTGTGGCCCGAGGACGATCCGGACGCGGTGCGCGAGCTGCACCCGGCGCCCGACGTGGCTCCCGAGACCCGCGAGGTCGATGACACGGTCCGCGAGCGCGTGCCCTACGAACTGCCCCGAGACCTCCCGCTGGGCTGGTACCGTCTCGAGGCCCGGACGGGCTCGGGGCAGCGCAATAGCATCGACGTGGCGGTGACCCCGCAGCGCCTCAGCACCACGGACCGGCTGCGCGGGCGCCGCCGGTGGGGCTACATGGCCCAGCTGTACTCGGTGATGTCCTCCCGCTCGTGGGGCGTGGGGGACCTCTCGGACCTCGCGTCCCTGGCCGCCATCAGCGGTGTGCAGGGCGCGGACTACGTGCTCATCAACCCCCTGCATGCCGCGGAACCCACGCCTCCCGTGGAGCCCTCCCCGTACCTGCCCTCGAGCCGACGCTTCTTCAACCCGCTGTACCTGCGGATCAGTGACGTCGCGGAGTTCCCGTACCTGCGTCCCGGGGACCGTGAGGTCGTGGCCCAACTCGCCGCGGTGCAACGCAAGGCCGTGCTGGACCCCAGCACGATCGACCGCGATTCCGCCTACGCCGCGAAGCTGAAGAGTCTCGAACTGCTGTTCACCGTGCGCCGTTCGCCCTACCGCCAGCAACAGCTCGAGGCGTTCGTGGCGCATGCCGGGCAACCCCTGCAGGACTTCGCGCTGTGGTGCGCCCTGCGGGAGGAACTCGGGGAGGACTCACCCCTGTGGCGGGACGAGGCGAGTTCCCCGGAGGCGCCGTACGCCCAGGAGGCGCGTACCCGGTTGCGCCACCGGATCAGTTTCCATGTGTGGTTGCAGTGGCTGCTCGACGAGCAGCTCGAGGCCGCGCAGCGTGCCGCGTACCGGGCCGGGATGGACATCGGTGTGGTGCACGATCTCGCGGTGGGGGTGCACAAGCAGGGCGCGGACGTTTGGGCGTTGCAGGACGTCCTGGCCCCCGGGGTGAGCGTGGGTGCCCCCGCGGACATGTACAACCAGCTGGGTCAGGACTGGAGTCAGCCGCCGTGGGATCCCCGCAAGCTCGCCGAGGCGGGGTACCGGCCGTGGCGGCAGATGCTCGGCAACATCTTCCGTCATGGCGGGGGTGTGCGGATCGACCACGTGGCGGGACTTTTCCGGTTGTGGTGGATCCCCGATGGCAACCAGGCCTCGGACGGGACCTACGTGTACTACGACCACGAGGCCATGGTGGGCGTCCTGGCCCTCGAGGCCGAGCTCGCCGGCGTGGTGGTCGTGGGTGAGGACCTCGGCACCGTGGAGGACAGTGTGCGCGAGTTCCTGGAGCGCAAGGGCGTGCTGGGAACCTCCATCATGTGGTTCGAGATGGACGGGGACGTCCCCCTGGACCCCTCCCGCTACCGCGAACTGTGCATGGCCTCCGTGAACACCCACGACCTCCCGCCCACGGCGGGCTACCTCGAGGGCGTGCAGCTGCAACTGCGCGAGGACTTGGGACTGCTCGCGCGCTCGCCGGAGGAGGAACGGGAGGAGGCACGCCGTCAGCTGGACACTTTCTTCACCGCGGTTGCGGATGCTGGCTATCTGCCCCGGGATGAGGACCCGGGGGAGCAGGCCAGGATCGAGGCGATCCACCGCTACCTGTGCGACGCACCGTCCGTGTTGATCAACGTCTCCCTCGTGGACGCGGTCGGGGAGAAGCGGATCCAGAACCAGCCCGGCACGAGCGATGAGTACCCGAATTGGCGGGTCCCGCTCGCGGACTCGGATGGCCGGCCCGTGATGCTCGAATCCCTCCCGGGGTCCGAGCGGGTCAACTCGCTCGTGGACGTGGTCAACGGCGCGCTGGGTACGCATCGCCGGGATCCCAAGGCCAAGGCGCCGGAACAGCCCGAACACCGGGACGTGGCGGACCCGTTCACGGGCGAGTTCTGAGCACTCGCTCCGGCGCGATCCTGTCAGGGGGTTGCCCCGCCGGAGGGATTAGGTAAGAATTGCCTTACCTAATCTCCCGGGTGAGGGGATGGGGCCGAAGAAAACGTGTCGGGGTGGCGGACCGGGTCATGGACGGACCGCCACCCTCGCGTGTTTCCCGTTGTGTTCTTCGGCGGCTTTTCCGGGGGCTCTTGCCGGAGGGATTCTCCCCTGGGTGCGCCGTTCGTGGAGCCTGTCACGGCGGGGCGGACGAGTTGGTCCGTTGCGAACCAGCGGCTAGGATCGAGGGGCGCGCAATCGCACCGCTTCCGCCTTCGGATTTGCGAGCGAGTCCGTAGAAGCCTAGAATCTAAGGCTGTCGTGTGGTGGAGTCCATCTACCGGCGCCTTGATCTTCACCGTCTTCGTCGTAGCGAGTGCCCTGACCGGTACTGCCGCGGGGTAAACCCATCACGCCCGGCGCGCGAACGGTGGCATTTTCTTGAGGTGACGGACCACTCTTGGCTATGGCTGCCGGCGGGAAACCGCTCGGCGGCGACCATGCGTGCCGTCATTTCGTCGACATTGGACATTGGAGGAGAACACTATGGCAGCGCACTGCCAGGTGACCGGGGCCCAGCCGGGCTTTGGCCACAGCATCTCGCACTCGCACCGCCGCACCAAGCGTCGGTGGAACCCGAACATCCAGAAGAAGCGTTACTGGGTGCCCTCGTTGCGTCGCAACGTCACCCTCAACCTGAGCGCCAAGGGCATCAAGGTCATCGATGCGCGCGGCATCGACGCCGTGGTCAACGAACTCATCGCACGTGGGGAGAAGATCTGAGATGGCCAAGGACAAGGACGTACGTCCCATCATCAAGCTCAAGTCCACGGCCGGTACCGGGTTCACCTACGTCACCCGTAAGAACCGCCGCAACAACCCCGATCGCCTCGTCATGAAGAAGTACGACCCGGTGGTCCGCAAGCACGTCGATTTCCGCGAGGAGCGCTGAGACATGGCCAAGAAGTCAAAGATCGCCAAGAACGAGCAGCGCAAGGTCGTCGTCGAGCGTTATGCCGCCAAGCGCGCTGAACTGAAGAAGACCCTCGTGGACGAGAACGCGTCCCCCGAGGCTCGCGAGGAGGCCCGCCTGGGTCTGCAGAAGCTCCCCCGTGACGCTTCCCCCGTGCGCGTGCGCAACCGCGACCAGATCGACGGTCGCCCCCGCGGCACCTTCCAGCGCTTCGGGATCTCCCGCGTGCGCTTCCGCGACATGGCTCACCGCGGCGAATTGCCCGGTATCTACAAGTCCAGCTGGTAATTTCTGCACCGGAAGGACCCGACCCCCGGTCGCCCCTTCCCCAGCGAATGCCAACCCAGTCCAGGAGGACAAGCACATGGCTATGAACCGCAGCGAACTCGTCGCAGAGGTTGCCGAGAAGTCCGGTAGCACCCAGGCCGCCGTCAACGGCGTTCTCGACTCCCTGTTCCAGGTTTTCGAGAGCTCCGTTTCCAAGGGCGAGAAGATCACCATCCCCGGCTGGCTCTCCGTGGAGCGCACCGATCGCGCCGCACGTCAGGGTCGCAACCCGCAAACCGGCGAGGCCATCCAGATCCCGGCTGGCCACGGTGTCAAGCTCACCGCGGGCTCCAAGCTGAAGGCTGCTGTTTCCTCCAAGTGAGGTAAGACCAGCGGGTCCCAGGACCCGGTGCTCGAAGGGACCGTTCACTCACTCCGTGAACGGTCCCTTCCACATGTGCGCCACTCCACCTCTTCCGCGGGCCGCCGGGTTCGTGGTTCCCCGCGCGGTGGCGCATAATGGAATCCCATCCTTTCCCCGTGAGTCCCGGAGGTGTTCGGTGTCCCCTCGCGCGCGCCGACTTGCCCGGGGCTGGATGGTCGCCTTCGTGGCCACCACTCTTGCGGCCGGTTCGCACGCCGCGGTGGACGGGACCTGGCCCTCCCCGCTGATCATCGCGCTGTCCATGTGTCTGGCGGCCCCGCTGTGCATGCTGCTGGCGGGACGGGTGCTCTCACGCTGGAGCGTGGCCGGTAGCGTCCTGCTGAGTCAGGCGCTGCTGCACACCCTGTACGCCCAGTCCGGCGGGATGGTCCACGCGATCGACTACACCCACCACCACGCGGCCCCCACGGCGGACGGTCCCGCCGTGGTGATCTCGGTGTTGCCCGCGGCGCATCACGGGTGCGGCATGCTCGCCGCCCACGCCGTGGCGGCCGTGGCCACCTACGCTCTGCTGCGCCACGGCGAGACCGCGGCGTTCCGCCTGCTGGACGCCGTGTCCCTGCGCGTGCTGCGCCTCCTTGTCCTGGCCCTGCGCCCGGTCACCACGGCCGTGCCGCGGCGGACCTCCTGGACCTCGCCGCGCGCCCTGGCCGATCAGCTCCTGCTCTCCTCCGTCTGCGGATACCGCGGACCGCCCGCCCTCGCCTAGGCATCGGCGGGGACACCCCTGGATCCGATGCCGCCCCGAGCATCCATCGCATCCATCGGCAGCCCACCTCGCGGCCCCCACGCCCCAGGGCGCAGGAGAGAACACCCATGAACCCTTCGTACTCAACACCACCTCAGCCACGGCCCACTCTGCGGACCCCGGCGCGGACGGGTGACACCGCGGCGTCGTCGGCCGCGCCGCACGCCCGCCTTTCGCAACGTTCGGCGACGTCGCTCGCGGCCCTGTTCGCCGCGCTGCTGGCCCTCGCGCTGGTCGTCACCACGGCGGGGCCCGCGAGCGCCCACGACGAACTTGTGCGGACCAACCCGCAGGCCGGCGCGAAGCTCGAGAAGGCCCCCACGGCGCTCGAACTGACGTTCTCCGGGAACATCCAGGACATCGGCAGCGAGGTCCGGGTCACCGACTCCCACGGCACGGACATGACGCGCGGCACGCTGGCCGCGCAGAACACCACGGTGTCCCAGCCTCTGCGCGAGGGCGGGGGCGAGGACGAGACCTACACGGTCACGTGGCGCGTGGTCTCCCAGGACGGGCACCCCATCGAAGGCACGTTCACGTACACCGTGGGCGACGGCGCCGCGACCGCTGCGTCCCCGGCCCCCGTGGCCTCTGCGGACGCCTCCCAGGGCGCGGCCCAGGATGCGAACGGAGCCCAGGAGGACGTGAGCGGCACGGGCATCCCGAGTTGGGTACTGCCCGTGGCCGGTGGCGCCATCGCGCTGGTCCTGCTGCTGGTGATCCTGGCCTTCGCCACCCGCCCCAAGCAGCGCTGATTCCCTGATCCGGGCGGCCCGCCCGGATCATCCTTTTCTCGTCAGGCTCCCGCCGCCGCGCTCACGCGTTCCGGCGCGCCGCTGATGCGGCCCGTCACTGACTCGGCCCACCGCTGACTCGATACCGGCTCGATGTGATCGACGGACGTGACCGCGCTGCCGCTCGGACGAGCACCGTTCGTACGACACCGGCTGCTCTGGCACCCCGGTACTCAGGGAGCGGCCTGTGGCTCGGGCATCGAGTGGGCACAGCCCGTCTGTCGAGCGGGCATGGTCCCGGTGTCGAGTAGGCGCAGTGCCGCGTCACTCGACGCCGCGTCCGACGACACGCGCAGCGGACGGGCGAGCCGGAGCACGATTCACTCCTGAGGACTCACATATGAACTACAACCTGAACACCACGTCCGTTCCCGCCCCGCGCCGTGCGCTGGCCGCTGTGGCCGTCTTGGGCCTCGGCCTGGCTACGCTGAGCGGGTGCTCGGCGCAGGGTGGGGAGGCGGCGTCGCCCGCGGGGACGGACTCCGCGACGCACAGCACCGCCGCCGCGCCCCTGGAACTGAGCGACGGCTGGGCCAAGGCGGCCGACTCCGGGATGACCGCCGTGTTCGGCAAGCTCACGAACATCTCCGGGCAGGAGGTCACGTTCACCGGGGCGGGCGCGGACGGCGTCGCGCGCTCGGTCGAGCTGCACGAGACCGTGGCGGACGGCGGCTCCGGCGCCACACAGATGCGGCAGATGGAGGGTGGCTTCACCCTCGCACCGGGGGAGAGCCTGGACCTGAAGCCGGGCGGCAATCACATCATGCTCATGGGGCTCACGTGCTCGCTCAAGGCCGGTAGTGACCTCACGCTGCAGCTGCGCACCGACAGCGGGATCCGGGACGTCACCGTCCCGGTGCGCGACTTCACGGGCGCGAAGGAGCGGTACGCGCCCGGCGAGGACGAGCACGCGGGCCACGGAGGCGAGCACGGCTCGGGGGGCGGACACTCGTCGTCGGATGCCGCCCACGACCACGGGTCGCACGAGGGCATGAGCACGAGTCCATCCTCGAGCGCACTGCCCACGTGTCATGACCACTGATCGGGGCCCTTCCGCTTCGGGGTGGAGCCGGCGATCGTTGCTCACGGGCGCGGTCGCCGGCGCCGGCGCCACGGGACTCGGGGCGGTTTCCGCTGCGGCCCTCGGCGCCGAGGACCCCCGGCTCGCGGCGGCGGGACAGGACAGCCAACGGCCCGGGCTGCGGACCGAAGCCTTCCACGGCCCACGACAGGCGGGCGTGGCCACGCTGCCGCAGGCGTTCTGCGTGTTCATCGCCCTGAACCTGCACCGGGACGTGGACCGGGACGCACTGCGGCGGTTGCTGCGCGTGCTCACGGACGACGCCGCGGCCCTCACGCAGGGCACCGCCCCCGTCAACGACCAGGAACCCTGGCTCGCCCAGAACCCCTCGCGGCTGACCGTCACGGTGGGTTTCGGACCGCGGGCCATGGCCGTGATCGACGCCGACCGGGCCCCGCAATGGCTCAAGCCCTTGCCCGCTTTCACGATCGACAAACTGCAGGACCGGTGGAATCAGGGGGACCTGTTGCTGCAGCTGTGCTGCGACGACAAGCTGACCATGGCCCACGCCCAGCGGGTGCTGCTCAAGGACGTCCGGTCCTTCGCGACCGTGCGCTGGGTGCAGGACGGGTTCCGCAACACCGTGGGCGCCACCCCGGACGGTCAGACCACGCGCAACCTCTTCGGTCAGGTGGACGGCACCGTGAACCCGTACCCGGGGGAGGCTGATCACGAGAAGGTCGTCTACGGTCAGGGCGGGTTCACCCCGTGGATCGAGAACGGGACATCCGTGGTGATCCGGCGGATCCACATGAACCTGGACACGTGGGACGAGGCCGACACCCCCGCGCGCGAGGACTCGGTGGGGCGCCGGTTGTCGAACGGCGCACCGTTGACGGGCGCCGCCGAGCACGACGAACCGGACTTCGAGGCCAAGGGTCCCCTGGGATTCCCGGTCATCTCGTCCTACAGTCATGTGCGGCGTTCGCGCAGCGACAACCCGGATGAGAAGATCTTCCGCAGGGTGTACAACTACGATCTGGCGGTGAGTGACGCGTCCGGGCACAGCCGCTCCGGGGACGTCCGGGGCGGTGTGTCCAACACGGGGCTGATCTTCGCGTCCTACCAGTCAGACCCCGTGAAACAGTTCGTGCCCATCCAGCGGCGGCTGGCGCAGTTGGACATGCTGAACACGTGGACCGTGCCCATCGGATCCGCCGTGTTCGCTGTCCCGCCGGGTTGCGAAGCGGGGGGGTTCATCGGGGACACGTTGTTCATGTGACCCCCGCGCGCGGAGCAGCACAACGAGAGAATCAACGGGCCGGAGGAACGCCACGATGAGTACCAGCGCACGCACCAGGGACACCGGCCCGCGCCGGGACGGTTCGCGGGGCGACGTCGCTCCCGGCCGTGAGCGCGACAGCGCGCCGGATGCCGGACGCCCGCTCGGCGCCGGCTCGTCGAGGGGCGCGAGCTCGTCGAACGGTGCGAGTTCACCGAACGGCGGGACCGCTCCCGCGGGAGCGGTGAGCGTGAGCCCGTGGACCATCACGGTCGTGCTCGTCGCGGCCATGATCGGGATGACCGCGGCCCTGGTCTACGGGGGAGCGGCCGCCCCCCGGCAGGTCGCGGACCCGGGAACGCTCGTGCGCTGGGGGCTGCCCGTGGTGGAAACCGTCCACAACATCGCGATGACGGTGGTGATGGGCGGGTTGCTGCTGGCGATCGGCGTGGTGCCCCGGTTCGCGGACCGCTCCCGGAAACGGCCACCGCGCAACAGCAAGGACCAGGCGGGCGAACCGGAACACCCGGTCTTCCGCAGCGTCATGCAGCTCGTGGAGGCCGCGGCCGTGGTGTGGACCGTGGCGGCCGTGGCCGTGCTGATCTTCACGTACTCGGACGTCTCCGGATCCGGTATCGGCACGGGGGGCAACTACACCCAACAGTTGCTGCACTACATCACCGGGATCTCCACGGGCCAGTCCCAAGCGGCGATCGTGATGGTGGCCGCCGTGGTCACGACCCTGGTGTTCGGCGTGCGTGCGCTGCTGGGACTGTTCTGCACCCTCGCGCTGTCCTTCGTGGCGATCGTGGCGCTGGCCCTCAACGGTCACGCCGCAGGCGGTGCGGACCACATGGGTGCGGTGAACTCCCTGGGGCTGCACCTGCTGGGAGTGTGCCTGTGGGTTGGCGGGCTGCTGGTGCTGATCTGGGTGGGACCGCTGCTGTCCCGCGAGTTCACGGTCAGCGGCCGCGGGGGCTCCCGCCACACCGAACCCCTGCTCGCGGTCGTACTGCGGCGCTACTCCGTGGTGGCTCTGGGCTGCTACCTGCTGGTGTTGCTCTCCGGGATCATCAATGCCGCGGTGCGCATCGGAACGTGGGAGCAGCTGACGTCTTCCTACGGGATCCTGGCGCTCACCAAACTCGTGCTGACCCTGTTGTTGGCCCTGGCGGGTTTCGCGCACCGGCAGTGGCTGATCCCCGGGGTCGCGGACGGCTCCCGGTCCCGCGCGGCCACCATGTGGCGCGTGCTCGTGGTGGAAGTGGTGCTCATGGGGCTGCTCATGGGCATCGCCACGGCCCTGAGCCGCACCGCCCCGCCCGTCCCGGAGGAGCTCGCACCGGACGCCTCCCCGGCGCGGATCCTCACGTGGTACGAACTGCCCCCGGAGCCCACGTTCGCCCGCTGGTTCACCACGTGGCGTCTGGACTGGTTCTGGGTGGCCGTGGTCGTGTTCCTGGCCGTGGTGTACCTGTGGGCCGCGATCAAGGTGTGGCGCCGCGGGGACTCGTGGTCCGTGCTGCGCACCGTGTCCTGGTTCGTGGGTCTGGCGACACTGCTCTACGCGACGAGCGGCGGGGTGGCGGTCTACGCCCGCGTGCTGTTCTCCGCCCACATGGTCGAGCACATGAGCCTGACCATGATCGTGCCGCTGTTCCTGGTCTCGGGCGCCCCCGTCACCGTGGTGCTCAAGGCCCTCGAACCACGCCGGGACGGTACCCGCGGCCCGCGTGAGTGGATCCTGCGTCTCGTGCACTCCACGTGGGGCAGGATCGTGACGCACCCGATCTTCGCGGCCGCGAACTTCGCGTTCTCGATCGTGCTGTTCTACTTTACGGACCTGTTCCGCTTCACGCTGCGCTACCACGTGGGCCACGAGTTCATGATGGTGCACTTCCTGTTCACGGGGTACATGTTCGCGCTCGTGCTGATCGGCATCGACCCCATCCCGCGCCGGCCCAGCTACCCCATGCGTCTCGTGCTGCTGCTCGCGACCATGGCCGCGCACGCGTTCATCGGCATCAGCATCATGAGCCTGACCACGGTGCTGCAGGCCTCGTGGTTCGGCAACATGGGCCGCCCGTGGGGTCCCAGCGCCCTGGACGACCAGCAGCTCGGCGGCATGCTCATGTGGGGGATCGGCGAGTTCCCCACGTTCCTGCTCGCCGTCATCGTGGCCGTGCTGTGGGCCATGGAGGGCGCCAAGGAGAACCGCCGGGTGGACCGGCAGGCCGATCGCACGGACGACGCCGAACTGCGCGCCTACAACGAGATGATGGCCGAGCTCGCGGAGCGGGACGAGCGGCGTCGTTGACGTCCGCCGGGACGGGCGCGGGCGAGGCCGGGCGGGTGGCGGACGGGTCCGCGGGGTGTTCGGGAACGTCACGTAACGCACGGGAAGCTCTGCCCCGTGGATAACGTTGTCCCAGGAAGAAACCCCTGACCCCCGGTGGAAGGACCCAGACACCGTGACCTCCGCACGCATGAACACACCCGTCCGCGCCTCGGAACTTGAGGGCAGAGCCTGGCTGAACACCGGCGGTGAGCGACTGGACCTGCAGGCGCTGCGGGGCAAGATCGTGATCCTGGACTTCTGGTCCTTCTGCTGCATCAACTGCCTGCACGTGCTGGACGAGCTGCGCCCCCTCGAGGAGAAGTACGCGGACGTGCTCGTGACCGTGGGTGTGCATTCCCCCAAGTTCGAGCACGAGGCGGACCCGGACGCACTGGCCGCGGCGGTGGATCGCTACGAGATCACCCACCCGGTGCTCGACGACCCCCGGTTGAGCACGTGGGACGCCTACACGGCGCGCGCGTGGCCCACCCTGGTGGTCGTGGATCCCGAGGGGTACATCGTGGCGCACCTCTCGGGTGAGGGCCACGTCCAGGGGCTGGAATCCCTCGTGTCCGAACTCGTGGCCGAGCACGACGCCAAGGGCACCCTGCACCGCGGGGACGGCCCCTACGTCCCGCGCCCGCAGCCCGAGGGGGACCTGCGCTTCCCCGGCAAGGTCGTGGTCCTTCCGGACGGTTCCTTCATGGTCAGCGACACCGGTCACCACCGCCTGGTCCAGCTCGAGGAGGACCTCACCACGGTTCGTCGGGCCATCGGTTCGGGCACCAAGGGCTGGGCGGACGGCCCCCGGGACGCCGCGCGGTTCAACGAACCCCAGGGCATCGCGGTGCTCCCCGAGCGCGTGCGTGCCGACGTCGGCTACGACCTCGTGGTCGCGGACATCGTCAACCACCGGCTGCGCGGCGTGGAACTGGGCACCGGCGCGGTGCGCACTTTGGCGGGCAATGGCGTCCAGCGCCTGCTCGACGACGCCCGCGCGCGCGGCGTGGACCCCAACGAGATCCCGCAGGATGCCCCGGCCACGTCCGTGGCGCTGTCCTCCCCGTGGGACGTGACGTGGTCCGACGCCGCGGACACCCTGGTGGTCGCGATGGCCGGGACGCACCAACTGTTCTCGTTCGACCCGCGCACCGGGGCGCTCGCCGTGCTGGCCGGGACCGGGGACGAGGGACTGCGCGACGGTTCCGCGCCCGAGAGCTGGTTCGCCCAGCCCTCCGGCCTGGCTCAAGACGCCCACGGGGCCGTGTGGGTCGCGGACTCCGAGTCCTCCGCGCTGCGCAGCGTGCGCTTCGGCGAGGACGGGTCCGCATCGGTGGAATCCGCCGTGGGACTCGGACTGTTCGACTTCGGGTTCCGGGACGGGCCGGCCGATCAGGCACGGTTCCAGCACTGCCTGGGGGTGTGCGTGCTCCCGGACGGATCCGTGGCCGTGGCCGACACCTACAACGGTGCGGTGCGCCGGTTCGACCCCGCAACCGGTGAGGTCTCCACGCTGACCCGCGGACTCGCTGAGCCCTCCGACGTCCTGCTCGACACGAGCCACGACGAGCCCGTCCTGGTGGTCGTGGAGGCCAATGCCCACCGCCTCGTGCGGGTGGCGGTGCCCAAGCAGGCCCAGACCGTGGACGAGGGTGCGGCCAGCATGCAGCGCAAGCGCACGCCGGTGGCCCCCGGGGAGCTCGAGCTCACGGTGCGGTTCTCGGCCCCCACGGGTCAGAAGCTCGACACCCGGTGGGGTGATCCCACGCAGCTGAAGGTGTCCTCGTCCCCGGAGGACGCGCTCGTGCAGGGTGACGGGACCGCCCAGGGGCTGACCCGCTCCCTGCGGATCGCGGACGGTGTCACGGAGGGGGTCCTGCACATCACGGCCCGCGCGGCGGCGTGCGACGGCTCCCCGGACGGGGAGATCCCGGAGCACGCGGCGTGCCACCTGTACCAGCAGGACTGGGGGATCCCGTTCACGGTGGACCCGCAGGCCCCGGCAGGACTCACGCTGGACCTGCGCGGAACGGACTGAGCGGGGCCCACGGGCACCACGGCCCGTCCTTCTCCCACGCCCCGCCCAATCCGTCTCCCACCACCCGCCCCGGGCGCAGATGCACCCGGGGCACACCCGTCAGCGCGGCGTCCGCCCGTCAGCGCGGCGTGAGGGTCACCTCGTCCCCGGTGACCCTCACGTCCGCGCTCAGCAGGAACGGGACCTCATCGGTGACCTGGGATGTGGTGCCGTCATAGAGGTCCACCGCGGTGAACTCGATGCGCGCGATCCCCCGGCTGTCGGGCACGTGCCAGCGGCCCGCGGCGGCGTCTTCCAAGGAGACGTAGGGCGTGGGGTAGTCCTTGATGCTCCAGGAGACGCGGCCCTGGATGCGTCCGTCGAACTGATAGGAGAAGGGGCATCCCGCGGGGTAGAGGCTGTCCTGTGCGGCACACTCGTCCAGGTGCTCGTGGATCTGTTTGTCCACCTGGTGGGTGAGGCGTTCGGACGGCTCGGCCTCGAGCTTCATGGTGGTGTTCTCCCGGGCGTCGCTCACGGCCACCTCCTGCGGCTCGGCGCGCACCATGGGGGAGGTGTAGGAGCCCGTGTAGATCCCGGGGTAGAAGACCGCGAACTCACGGGAGGACCCGGGGAGCGCCACGGACGCGCCGTTGATGTCCACCGCGGTGGAACCCGGCATGGCCACGTTCATGGTGGGCAGCGTGGAGGGATCGAAGTCCCACACCGTGAAGAACCCCCATTGCGTCTCCGCGGGGTGGAGCGTGAACTCGGAGGACACCTCATGACCGTTCAGCGTGTAGCTCGCCCGCACCACCGCCCGGTCCCCGGACAACGCGACGGTGCGCACGGACACGTCCTCGAGTCCCTTGCTCGCCTCGGCCAGGGGTTCGCCGTCCAACAGGGCCGCGTTGGAGTCCGGGACCTGGGCGTTGAGCAACCCCAGGGCCTTGCCGCCGTCGCCGGCCTGGAGTGCCTGGAAGTAATCGCGTACGTCCGTCTCGGGCCCGTACGCGTACTTGTTAACGAGCGCAATGGTCACAGCCGCACCCGCGAGCGCCAGCAGGATCAGGACGAACCATGCCCCCACGGCCCTGACGATGCGTTCACTGGGTTCCATGAGTCCCCACGCTAGTGGACGTCCCGGGGAGCGGGCCCCGCGTGTCCCGGCGATGACCCGCCCGCTGCCGGGCCGCTAGGCTGAACCGGGCGGCGCGGGGGCACCGCCCCCGGACGGCGCGATCGCCCACTCCGGTGTGATCCCCGAGGACGGCAGGTACGAGGGCGGCTCATGGCGGAAACCATCCGACAGATCCCGGCGAAGTACGGGGCACCGGAACACGTGTTCCACCCCCGAATGGGGTCGTACGGCCGCCGGCTCGGCGCGGCACTTCCCCCGCTGTTACTCGTGGTCGTCGCGGTGTTCGTGATCGGGTACCGCCGCCCGGCCGGCCCCGCGATGGGCGTGCTGCTCCTGCTCGCCCTCGTGGGCCTCGTGACGGCCTACGCCTACCTGCGCCCCGCGCTCGTGGTGCTCACCGCGCACCACGTCCTGCTCTCCCGCTGGGTCGGTTTCCGGGCCGTGCCCCGCGAGCGGATCGCCCAGGTGGTCACGGTCCGGACGCTGCTCGCGGCGCGCCCGCGCAGCGGCGGGTCCCGCGGTCGACCCTGCCTCTGGTTCGTCACTCCGGCCGGGCGCTCGGCGCTCTTCCTGGACGGGACGGTCTGGGACGCGCGCACCCTGGACGAGCTGGCCCGGGCGAGCGGCGCCCAGCACGTCAACTTCCAGCGGGCCACGCCGGCGCAACTCACGGAGCACTGGCCCCGGCTCGTCGCATGGCGGGTGCGCTACCCGCGTGTGCGCTACGTCGCGGCGTCGTGCGCGTTGATCGCGGCGGTCGCCCTGTTCGCCTGGTGGGCTTTCACACGGGGCCCCGCCTGATGCACCCGCCCCAGTCGGCAGCAGAGCCGTCCGGGTACGACGGTGCTCGGTTCCCGTGCAGGGGCCAGGCGGGGCCCTGACCCCCGGCTCCGGGTCCCACCGCGGGCCGTGGCGCCTCCAGCGCGGTCCTGGACCACAACGACGCTCGGTTCCTTTCGGGGGTCGGGCGGAGACGTACCCCGCACCCTCCGATTTCCGGCCCGGCCGCGGACCGAAGCGCCCGAGCGGGCCCGGGCGGTTCCGGGTACGACGACGGCCGGTCCCCTTCTCGGGAACCGGCCGTCGTACGGTCGGCGGGCCGCGGTATGCCACGGCCCGTGCGGGACGCTCAGCGAGCAGCGGTGCTGCCGTCCATGTGGTTGCCGGTGACCGCGCCGTCGGACCGTTCGGTGGAACCCGCCGAGCCCACGTGCCGACGCGAACGCTCGATCTCCGCCTTGCGCTCCTCGTTGGCCTCGCGGGTCAGCTCCGCACCGGCCTCCGCGTCACGCGTGAGGTTCTCGCCCGTCTCCGGGTTGAACACGTGCATCTTGCGGCTGTCCAGCCAGATCTTTGCCGTGGAGCCACCGCGGATGCGGGAGGACGCGTCCAGGGAGACGACCACCTGGGCGGGCATCTCGTCAGCGTCCAGCTCTTGGGCCAGCTCGTTGAGTTTGTGCTGCACGGCGGCATCCTGCTGGTAGTGGATGTAGCCGTACTGCTGGTTGCCCAGCCACTCGGTGTGCGTGAATTCGGAGTCGAAGACGGTCCCGTGGGGGATTTTCGTCTCGTCCACGAACTTCGCGTCCTCGAAGTGCTCCGGGCGCAGGCCCAGCAGCACGATCTCGGGGGCGTTCGTGAGCTTGCCCTGCACGCGCTCCGGAACCTCGATGTCCCCGATCGGGGTGTGGAACACCGAGCCGTTCACGCGCGCCGGGATGAAGTTCATGGACGGAGCGCCGATGAACCCCGCCACGAACAGGTTGACGGGCTGTTCGTAGAGCTCCCGCGGGGACGCGATCTGCTGGAGCTGACCACGCTTGAGCACGGCCACACGGTCACCGAGGGTCATGGCCTCGGTCTGGTCGTGGGTCACGTACAGCGACGTGATGCCCATGCGGCGCTGCAGCTGCGCGATCACCGTGCGCATCTGGCCGCGCAGCTTGGCGTCCAGGTTGGACAGGGGTTCGTCGAAGAGGAAAGCGTCCGCGTCACGCACGATCGCGCGCCCCATGGCCACGCGCTGGCGCTGACCGCCGGAGAGGTTCGCCGGCTTGCGCTCGAGGTGCTCGTTGAGGTCCAGGGTGTCCGCCGCCTCGCGCACCTTGCGGTCGATCTCTTCCTCGCTGAACTGCCCCTTTGACAGGCGCAGCGGGAAGGCGATGTTCTCGTACACCGACAGGTGCGGGTACAGCGCGTAGTTCTGGAACACCATTGAGAGGTTGCGATCACGCGGCTGCTTGTCGTTGACGCGCACCCCGTTGATGTTCAGGTCCCCGGAGGTGATGTCCTCGAGGCCCACGACCATGCGCAGGAGCGTGGACTTGCCGCAGCCGGAGGGGCCCACGAGGATCAGGAACTCGCCGTCGGCGACGTCGATGGAGATGTCGTTGACCGCGGGGAAACCGTCGTCGTACTTCTTGACGAGGTGTTCCATGGTGATTGCTGCCATGTCTACTCAGTCCTATCTATGTCTAAGCGTGGATGGTGCGGCGGGCTCAGCCCTTGACCGCGCCCTGGGTCAGGCCGGAGACGATCTGGCGCTGGAACGCCAGAACGAGCAGCACCACAGGGATGGTCACGATGATCGCCGCCGCGGAAATCGCGCCCGCAGGGGCCTCGAACTGCGAGGCGCCGGTGAAGAACGCGAGTGCCGCCGGGACGGGACGCGCCGCGGAGGTCGAGGTCAGGCCGATGCCGTACACGAAGTCGTTCCACGCGATGAAGAACGCGATGATCGCCGTGGTGAAGACACCCGGCAGCGTGAGCGGCACGATCACCTTGCGGAACGCCTGCCACGTGGTGGCGCCGTCCACCTGGGCCGCGCGGTCAAGGTCCCAGGGGATCTGCTGGAAGAACGCCGCCAGGGTCCAGATGGAGATCGGCAGGGTCAGGGACAGGTAGGGGATGATCAGGCCGAGCCAGGTGTCGTAGAGCCCCACCTGGCGCCACAGGTTGAACAGCGGCGTGACGATGGAGATTACCGGGAACATCGAGACCATCAGCGCGGTGGTCAGCACGATCTTCTTGCCCGGGAAGTCCAGGCGTGCGATCGCGTAGGCGCACAGTGTCGCGAGCACGACGGCCACGAACGTGGAGATCAGTGAGATGCCGATCGAGTTCCACAGGGCCGGCAGGAACAGGTCCTTGGCATCGCCCACGAAGATCTGCTCGTAGTTGCTCGTGACGAACTTCGTGGGGATGAACTTGCCCGAGTTCAGGTCCGAGGAGGATTTGAAGGACGTCATCAGGATGGACAGGACGGGGAAAAGCGCGTAGACCAGCACCGCGATGCTGATGACGGTCCAGCCGATTTTTTGCTTGGTGCTCAACATGGCGGTTACTTCCCCTTCCCAGAGCCACCGGTGAGGTCCACCTTGAAGACCTTGATGGCCACCAGCGCGATCAGCATCACGCAGATGAACAGGATCACCGAGATGGCCGAACCAAGGCCGATTTCCAGACGACCGATGGACGTGCGGTACGCGAGCAGCGAGAGCGTCTCGGTGCCGTATTGGCCCTTGGTCATGATGAAGACGTTGTCGAAGATGCGGAAGGCGTCCAGGGCGCGGAACACCACGGCCACCATGATGGCGGCCTTCATGTTCGGCAGGACCACCTTGCTCAGGCGTTGCCATGCCGAGGCGCCGTCCACACGGGCGGCCTCGGTGAGCTCACCGGGGACCTGTGCGAGCCCGGAGAGCAGCAGCAGCGAGATGAACGGGGTGGTCTTCCAGATCTCCGAGGCCATGATCACGAACAGGGACGGGCCCGCGGAGGCAAACCAGTTGAAGTCCGGACCGATCATGGGCAGCCACGAGAGCCAGTTGTTCACGTAGCCGGTGGTGATGTCGAAGGCGTAGAACCACGCGAACGCGGAGACCACCGTGATGATGCCGTAGGGCACCAGGATGGCGGTGCGCAGCAGGCCGCGCGTGGCCTTGATCGCGCTGTGCATCACGAGCGCGAGGGCGAGGCCCAGGACGAGTTCCACGACCACCGTGACCACGGTGATCAGCAGGGTCACGCCCAGGTCCCGCCAGAACACGATATCCGACAGGGCCGTGGAGTAGTTGCCCAGGAACACGAACTCCTTGTCATCGGGTGCGGTGAGTCGGAAGGAGAACAGCGAGTCCCACAACGCCTGGACGATGGGGTACAGCGTGACCAGGAGCATGATCACGAACGCGGGGCCGGCGAGCAGCCACCCCAGTTTCCGCTCCGAACGGGCCCGGTCCGAGAGATGGCCTCTACGGCGGGACTTCTCCGGCGTGGACGCGCGAGCGCGCGAATCGACGGTGCTACTCACAACAGCGCATCTCCCTTCAGGACTTCCTGGATGAATTCGGTGGTCTCACGCGGAGTGTCCTCGGTGACTTCCGCCGGCGGGGTCCAGTTCTGCTGGATGGCCGTGGAGATCTCGTTGTAGTACGGGGTCTGCGCGCGGGGCTTCGCGGCGTCGAGGGACTTCCGGATGGTGTCGGCCATGGGGTACGCCTTCTTGACCTCGGGGTCGTCGAAGGCCTTCATGGAGGACGGCGGGTTGCCGTTGGTCGCGAAGTACTGGGCCTGGTGCTCGGGGGAGACGATGCACTGCACGGCCTCCCACGCGAGGTCCTGGTTCTCGGACTTGGCGCCCACGCCCAGGTTGATGCCGCCCAGCGGCGGGTGCGCCTCGGTATCCGCGTCGACACGGGGCCATGTGGTCCACTTGATGTCGTCCAGCACCGACTTGTCGAGGGTGCCCTCGTCCACGGAGGCCTTCGTGGCCGAGTAGATGAACGGCCAGTTGACCATGAACGAGCCCTTGTCCCCCTGGAACTGGATCATGGAGGCGTTCTCGTCCTGGGTGGCCAGGCCGGGTCCGCCGAGGCCCTCCTTGCCGATGGTGCCGATGATCTCCGCGGCCTTCTTGCCGGCGTCGGAGTCTAGCGTGATCTTGGCGTCCTGACCGTCCTGGCCGTCCGAGACCACCTGGCCGCCAGCCGACTCCACGAGGCCGTTGACCCACACGGACATGGCCTCACCGCGCACGCCCTGCACGCCCAGGTACTTGTCCTGGGACTTGGCCGCCTTGATGAGCTGGTCCCACGTGACGGGCTCGGACATGTCCAGACCCGCCGCCTTGGCCGCGGACTCGCGGTACCACAGCAGCTGCGTGTTGGCCCAGAACGGGATGGCCACGATCTCGCCGTTCCATTTGGCGCCCTCCAGCGGGCCCTCGAGGGTGTCCTTGGTGGTCGCCTCGACGACGTCGTGCGGGGGCTTGGCGAGGAAGCCGGGTTCCGCGAGCTCTGGGACGTAGGGCGGGTCCAGGCTCATGATGTCCATGGACGTATCGCCCGCGGCGAGGCGGCGGGCCAGCTGTTCGCGCTGGGACGCCGCGTCACGCGGGAGCAGCGACGTCTGGATCTTGTACTTGCCGCCGGACGCGTCCGAGCACTGCTGGGCGAGGACGTCCTGGCCGCCGTCATCCGGGTTGATGTACCACGTGAGCGTGGGCGGGCCGGACTCCCCGCCGCTGCACCCCGTGAGCAGCATGGCGGACGCCGCCGCAGCGGCCGCTACGCTGCGGACCGTGCGAGGCTTGCCAGCCCTGCGAGAGTGGTGAGTGGACTTCACAATGGTTCCTCCCCTGATGAGCGCCTGTACTGACGGAATGGGTCCGGCGCTCCCCGAAGGAATACCGGTCATTTCAGCATCTGCTCAGTGTAGGCGTGGCGTGGGTCACGGACCGTGTGTTACCCGCTTTTGGGGATGGTGGCGTGGCGGCCGGTGTGTCAGGAGAGGAAGACCGCGGCCACCGCCATTGTGGCCATGGACACGACCGTGGTGAGCAGGACGGTGTCCCGGCACACCGTGGTGGCCCGGTCGTAGCGCACGGCCGCCACGTAGAGGTTCTGCGCGGTGGGCAGCGCGGCCATGATCACGGCCGCGTACAGGGCGTGCCCGGTGAGCCCGAGCGCCCACGCGAGCAACAGCGCGAGCCCGGGGTGCACGACGACCTTGGCCCCGGTCGCGAGCAACGTGTCCACCCGGGCGCCGGGGGAGGCCAGGGGGCGGGAGCCCACCAGCGAGAGACCGAAGGCGAGCAGCATCGCGGGAACGGCCGCACCCGCCACGATGCGCACGGGCTCCATCGCGAGGTCGGGCAGGCGGATCCCCGTGGCCGCGGACACGATGCCCAGGGCGGAGCCCATGATGAGCGGATTCGTCAGGATGTTCTTGAGCACCGAGCCGACCGCGGGGCGCCGCCCGCCGGTGAGGGTGTCCATGACCGTGAGGTACAGCGGCGTGTTGATCGCCAGCTGGAACAGCATCACAGGGGCCACCTGGGACGCGTCCCCCAGGACGAACAAGGCGATGGGGATCCCCAGGTTGGCGGCGTTGACCTGCCCGGCGGCCTGCGCGCCCATCACCACGGTGGAGGCGTCCCGGGAGAACACGAACCGGGAGAGCAGTGCGTACGCGATCATGGTGAGCCACGCGGACGCGGCCGCCACGAGCAGCGGCGCGGAGAAGATGTGATGGATGTCCGCTTCGGAGATGGTGGTGAACAATAGCGGCGGGGACGCCACGTAGAACGCGAGTTTGGACAGCACCTGCTGGCCGTCCGGGCCGAGCACCCCCGCGCGCCCGATCACGTAACCCAGCCCGATCACGGCCCACACGATGAAGAACCCGGAGACGACTCCGCTCATGAGCTCATCTCCTCGCGTCGGCGGGTCCGCGCGCCCGGGTGCACCGGGAGCGCGGCAGGGTCACAGGCCCGCGACGGCCGCGTCCTCCCGGGCCTGCAGGTGGGCGCGGGCGTGCGGCGGGCGGAGCATGTCCCCCACCACGGCGTCCGCGGGGTCCGAACCGAGCGCCACGATCCTGTTGTGCTCGTCCACATGTACCACGTGGGGTTCGTAGTTCTGCGCCTCGGCGGTGTCCATGAGACCGTACGCGATCAGGATCACCAGGTCACCCGGGTGCACCAGGTGCGCCGCGGCACCGTTGATGCCCACGACGCCGCTACCGCGCTCGCCCGCGATCGTGTATGTCTCGAGCCGCGCACCGTTGGTGACGTCCACGATCGCCACGAGCTCGCCGGGCAGGATGTTCGCGGCGTCCAGCAGGTCCTGGTCCACCGTCACGGACCCCACGTAGTGCAGGTCCGCCTGGGTCACGGTGGCTCGGTGGATCTTCCCGGTGAACATGGTGCGCAGCATGATTGCTCCTGATGCGATGGGTGGTGTGGTTCGCGGTCCGGACCCGTCGGCCGCCCGTCGTGAGGGCCGAGGTGGTGTTCGGGGCGGGTCCTCGGCGTGAAACGCCCCGGGACCAGATGGGTCCCGGGGCGTTTCACGATTCGTGCGGAGCGGCTGACGGGAATCGAACCCGCGTATCAGGCTTGGGAAGCGTGCGCTCTACCATTGAGCTACAGCCGCATCGTTCGCGCGGGACCGTGTGGTCCACGTTTGAACGCCCACCACTCTACAACACGTTTCGGTGCGTGGTTGTTCCGAGGCGTCGTGACCGGGGTGCGGGCGGGGCCGTGGACTACCGTGGACACGTGCTCATCTCAGATCGCGACATCCGCCGCCACCTGGATTCCGGGCGCGTGCGCCTGGAACCGTACGATCCCGCGATGGTCCAACCCGCGAGTGTGGACGTACGCCTGGACCGCTGGTTCCGGCTGTTCGACAACCACAAGTACGCGCACATCGACCCCTCCCAGGAGCAGCCCGATCTCACGCGGCTCGTGGAGGTGGCCCCGGACGAGCCGTTCGTGCTGCACCCGGGGGAGTTCGTGCTGGGGGCCACGTACGAGAAGGTCACCCTCCCGGACGACGTTGCGGCGCGCCTCGAGGGTAAGTCCTCCCTGGGGCGGCTGGGCCTGCTCACGCACTCGACCGCCGGGTTCATCGATCCGGGGTTCAGCGGGCACGTGACGCTCGAGCTGTCCAACATGGCCACGCTGCCCATCAAACTGTGGCCAGGTTCCAAGGTGGGGCAGTTGTGCTTCTTCCAGCTCTCCTCCGCGACTGAGCACCCGTACGGCAGCGGCGCCTACGGTAACCGCTACCAGGGCCAGCGGGGCCCCACCGCGTCGCGCAGCCACCTGAACTTCCACCGCACGATCACCGAGTGAGTTCGCGCATCGAGTGAGCCTGCGCGTGGGTGCGACTCACACGCGGGCCGTGGTGAACCCCTCGGGTGGGCGGGGCGTGAGCAACAACAGCACGAGTCCCGCGGCCACGACCACCAGGATCCCCAGGATGCCCCAGATCTGGGCGCCCATCAGGGTCACGAACACCCCGAACAACCCGGGGGCCATGAAGCTCACCGCGCGGCCCGTGGTGGCGTATAAACCGTAGATCTCCCCGTCTCGGCCCGGGGGGATGAGCCGCCCCAGGTACGTGCGCGACGCCGCCTGTGCGGGTCCCACGAACAGGCACAGTGCCAGCCCGCACACCCAGAACGCGATCTTGCCGTGCCAGAACAGCAGGGCCGTTCCCGCCATGAGCACACCCACGAGGGACGCGGTGATCACCGCGCGCGGGCCCACGGCGTCGTCGAGGGCGCCGCCCACGAACGCTCCCAGCGCCGCGATGAGATTGGCCGCGACCGCGAACATGATGACCTCGGTGAGCGAGAACCCGAAGCTGCCCGCGGCCAGGACCCCGCCGAACGTGAAGACCCCGGCCAGTCCGTCCCGGTAGACCGCGGAACTGAGCAGGAAGACGACCGTGGTACGCGAGACCCGCCACAGGGCCGCGATGGTGCGGAAGAGCTCGGCGTAAGCGCCCAGGATGCCGCGGCGGCGGGGCTGTGCGGGGACCGCAGCGGCGTCGTTGATGGATGCCCGGAACGGCATACTTCGCGCCTTGAGCATGAGGGGCAGGCAGAACACGAGGATCCATGCCGCGCTGAACAGTGCCACGGCGCGGTAGTTGAGGGCGTCGTCGGTGGGGGTGCCCAGGAACCCGGGTGTGACGAAACCGAACAGGACGAAGGCGAGGGCGAAGATCCCGCCCACGTACCCCGC
>NZ_JABFAW010000007.1:333351-403132 GCF_017168375.1 Kocuria sp. KRD140 | reverse complement strand
CGCCCCAGCCCCACCCGGAGACCTTACCCATGCGCTGGGGACCGGCCAGCGCGGGGAGCATGGCGTTGTAACTGACCGTGGCGAACTCCTGGGCCACGCTGCCCACGGCCACGAGCCCCACACCCAGGAACAGGAAGGCGGGATCGGGTCGGGCGAGGAACGCGAGACCCGTGCACAGGACGAGCACCACGGTGTTGCCGGTGAGGAACGTGGCGCGGGAGCGCGGGGAATCGCTGCGCTGGCCGATCAGCGGTGCCGTCACCGCGATCGCGAAACCCGCGACGGTCATGGCAACGCTCAGCACCGTGGACGTGTACTCGCTCGACCCGAACGCCGGGCTCGTGAGGTACACGGTGAACACGAACGTGAGCATCACGGCGTTGTACGCGGACGTGCCGGTGTCCCACAGGCACCACATGAGCACGCGGGCGCGCGAACCGCCCTCACCGGGGCGTGGGGCGCGCGGGGGACGTCCAGGGGCCGCCGTGGACGGGTGCTGACCGATCATGGGCTCACCCTACGGGCCCTGTGCCCTCCCGCCCAGGGCCCGGCGCACCTGGGCAGTGGGGGCGCCGCGGCGAGGGGCCCGTGACGTGCAGCGAAACGGGCCGTCACCCTGCTTTGCTATGCTGGGGAACTCGAAACTCACACCCCATTTCCGCCCGGATCCCAATGGGCCCATTTTCAGGTACCAGTGGATAGACCGTGGCTCGAGAGGTAAGGTCCCATGATCGCGGTGCTGCTTGTCCACGGGCTCGCGGCCCTGTGCGCACCCGCGATCCTCAAGCGCACCGGACGCTCCGGCTTCTACCTCGTGGCCCTCGTCCCGCTCGCGAGTCTGATCTGGCTCTTCACCCAGACATCCCGCGCCCACGCGGACGTGGACGGGTGGACCACCACCGTGGAATGGATTCCCCAGCTGGGGATCTCGCTGTCCTTCCGGATGGATTCCCTCGCGTACATGATGTGCCTGCTGGTGCTGGGCGTGGGGGCCCTCGTCCTCGCGTACTGTGCGCGCTACTTCAAGTCGGACGCCCAGGGCATCGGCCCGTTCGCCGCCCAGCTCGTGGCCTTCGCGGGCGCCATGTTCGGTCTGGTCACCGCGGACGACCTCATGGTGCTGTTCGTGTTCTGGGAGATCACCTCGGTGCTCTCCTTCCTGTTGATCTCCTATTCGCGCACCAAGCTCGCCGCGCGTCGAGCGGCCCTGCAGGCGCTCATCATCACCACCGCGGGCGGTCTGGCGATGCTCGTGGGCCTGGTGATGCTCGGCAACGCCGCCGGGACCTTCCGGATCTCCGGGGTCCTGGAGGCGGCCCCCGAGCTCCTGGGCTCCACCACGGTGGACGTGGCGCTCGTGCTGATCCTGGCCGGCGCCGTCTCCAAGTCCGCGCTGTTCCCCACCCACTTCTGGCTGCCCGCCGCCATGGCGGCGCCCACCCCGGTCTCCGCCTACCTGCACGCCGCGGCCATGGTCAAGGCCGGGATCTACCTCGTGGCGCGGCTCGCTCCCGGGTTCGTGGACACCCAGTGGTGGCTGCCCGTCACCCTGACCCTGGGCCTGGGCACCATGATCTTCGGCGGCTGGGTCGCGCTGCGCCAGTTCGACCTCAAGCTGATCCTCGCGTACGGCACGGTGAGCCAGTTGGGCTTCATCACCGCGGTCGTGGCGTTCGGCACGGCGGACACCGCGATGGCCGGCATGGGCATGGTCATCGCGCACGGTCTGTTCAAGGCCACCCTGTTCCTGAGCGTGGGCATCATCGACCACCAGGCCGGGACCCGTGACATCCGCAGGCTCTCCGGTGTGGGTCGTACGGCACCCATGCTGTTCGTGGTGGCCATGATCGGTGCGGCGTCCATGGCCGGCATCCCGCCGCTGCTCGGCTTCGTGACCAAGGAAGCGGTACTCACGGCGTTCGTGGACCACGCCGCGGACCCGCTCGCGATGATCGCGCTCGTGTGCGTGGTGCTCGGCTCCATCCTCACCTTCGCGTACAGCGCGCGGTTCCTGTGGGGCGGCTTCGCGCGCAAGCCCGCGCAGTTCTCCGATCTCGACGCCGCCGAGGACGGTCAGTCGGTCATCGGCGAGTTCACCCCGGTGCCGTGGGCCTTCCTCGTGGCGCCCGCGGTGCTGGCCCTGCTCACGGTGGTGTTCGGCCTGTGGCCCGCACCCGTGGAGGCAGGGATCGTGCGCTACCAGGAACAGTTCCCGGACGTCGCCGAATCCCACGTGCACCTGGTGCTGTGGCACGGGCTGACCCCGGCGCTGGGGCTCTCCGCGCTGATCATCGGCGTGGGCGCGCTGTTGTACGTCGCGCGCCGGCCCGTGGGCTCGTTGCAGGACCGGTTGCCGAAACTGCCCACCGGTGACTTCGTCTACCGCAAGATCATCAACGTGCTGGACATGGTCGCGGTGTGGCTCACCGGCCGGACCCAGCGTGGTTCGCTGATGTTCTACCTGTCCGTGATCCTCGTGACCGCGATCGTGGTGCCGCTCGTGGCCCTGTTCTGGTACGAGACCCCGCCGCTCGCCGGGTTCCGCTACGCGGATTCCCCGGCTCAGCTGGTCACCGGGATCGCCATGATCGTGGCGGCCCTGCTCGTGCTCACCGCGGGCAAGCGGTTCCTGGCCGTCCTGCTGGTCTCGGTCACGGGTTACGGCTTGGCCCTGACGTTCGCGCTCCACGGCGCGCCGGACCTCGCCCTGACCCAGACGCTCGTGGAGACGATCTCCCTCGTGGCGTTCGTCCTGGCGCTGCGCTCCCTGCCGGGCCCGCTGTGGAACCGCCGGCCCGCCGGGCACCGGGTGTTCCGCGCGGTCTTCGCCGTGGTGTTCGGACTGTTCATGATGGCGCTCGCGGTGTTCTCCATCTCCTCGCGGTCGACGGAACGGATCTCCCTGGAACTGCCGCGGATGGCCTACGAGATGGGCGACGGCGCCAACGTGGTCAACGTCCTGCTCGTGGACATCCGCGCGTGGGACACCATGGGTGAGATCACCGTGCTCACGGTGGCCGCCACGGGCATCGCGTCCTTGATCTTCGTCAAGGGACGCGGGGACCGCTTGCGCAGTGAGCGCCACGAGCTGGACACCCAGCAGCTGAAGGTCGTGCGTGGCGCGGACTCCGCGGCGCACTCCCCGCACGCGAACACCCGCCAGCTCGAGGTCGCCCGCCGGTTCACCTCCCGCCCGGACGCGGACCCGTTCCTGCTCGCGGGTCGAACGCTGGCCCCGGAGCGGCGCTCGATCATCTTCGAGGTCGTGGCCCGACTGCTGTTCCACACCTTCATGCTCGTGTCCTTCTACCTGCTCATCGCGGGGCACAACATCCCCGGTGGTGGTTTCGCCGGCGGCCTGATGGCCTCCCTCGCCCTGACCATGCGCTACCTCGCGGGCGGACGCTACGAACTCGAACGCGCGACCCCGGTCAATGCGGGCTGGATGCTCGGCGCGGGCCTGGCGATCGCTTCCCTGTACGCGATCGTCCCCGTGTTCTTCGGCGGGGCCGTGATGGAGAGCGACACGTTCGAGTGGGACATGCTCGTCTTCGGTCACGTCAAGTTCGTCACCGCGGTGATCTTCGACATCGGTGTCTACCTGATCGTGGTGGGCCTGGTGCTGGACATCCTGCGCTCCCTGGGCGGGCGGATCGACGAACACATCGAGCGTTCCGCCGTGGAGTCCCGGAAGAAGCGCGCGGGCCGCGGCGCCCGGATCCGCCTGACCCGTAACGGCCCCGGGGTCACCGCGCACCGGGTGGACGACCCCGATGCTCCCGAGGGCTCCTTGGTCTCCGGGGACGAGCCCCAGGAGGCACAGCGATGACCGTGAATCTCACACTCCTGGTGATCATGGGTGTGTTGTTCTCCGTGGGGGTCTACCTCCTGCTGGAACGCTCGCTCACCCGCGTACTGCTGGGCATCATGCTGCTCACCAACGGGGCCAACCTGCTGATCCTGCACACGAGCGGCACGCCCGGCATCGCGCCGTTGTACGACGCCGCCCGCGACCCCTCGGAGTACTCGGACCCGCTGCCACAGGCGCTCGTGCTCACCTCGATCGTGATCTCGCTCGCAACGACCGCCTTCATCCTCAGCATGATCTGGCGTTCGTGGATCCTGGCCCGCCGGGACGAGATCCAGGACGACCTCGAGGACCGTCGCGTGGCGCAGCAGTCCTCGTACGACGCCGAGGACGACGACGCCCTGCCGCAGGACACCTCCGAGTTCAACCACGCGGACGCCCGGTTCGCGCCGTCGCGTCACAATGAGGAAGAGGCCGCCGAATCGCCTGGTCACTACAGGGCCGAGAAGTTCTCCGAGGCGCGAGGGAGGAGCCCGCATGACCACTGATCCGGCACAGTTCGCGCCGCTCGCGGTCCTGATCCCGTTCCTCGGCGCCGCCCTGAACTTCATCATCGTCCACCGCAACCGGCTGCAGCGCGGGGTGACCGTGGGCGCCATGGTGCTCACGCTGATCCTGAACGCGTTCATGCTCGCGAACGTATGGAACCAGGGCCCACAGGTCGTGCACCTGGGGGACTGGGCCGCCCCGTACGGCATCGTGATGGTCGTGGACCAGTTGTCCGCGCTCATGCTCGTGGTCTCCGTGGTGGTGTCCCTCGCGGTGTTGATCTACGCGGTCAGTGAGGGTGTGGCCAGCGGGGACGACGAGGGCCCCATCTCCATCTTCTACCCCACGTTCCTGCTGCTGGTCGCGGGTGTGTCCCACGCGTTCCTCGCGGGTGACCTCTTCAACCTCTACGTGGGCTTCGAGATCCTGTTGACCGCCTCCTACGTCTTGCTCACCATGGGTGGTACGGCGCAGCGGATCCGCGCGGGCGTGACCTACGTGGTCGTCTCGGTGATCTCCTCCATCCTGTTCCTGATCTCCCTGGGGATGATCTACGGCGCCACGGGCACCGTGAACATGGCGGACCTGTCCGTGAAGCTCGCGGACCTGCCGCAGGGCACCCAGATGCAGTTGCACCTGATGCTGCTGATCGCGTTCGGGGTGAAGGCCGCGATCTTCCCGCTGTCCTTCTGGCTGCCCGACTCCTACCCGACCGCGTCCGCACCGGTGACCGCGGTGTTCGCCGGTCTGTTGACCAAGGTGGGCGTCTACTCGATCATCCGCACCGAGACCTTGTTGTTCCCCGGGACGCAGATCAACGACCTGTTGATGTGGGTCGCGTTGTTGACCATGGTCGTGGGCATCCTGGGCGCGCTCGCCCAGATCGACATCAAACGTATGCTCTCGTTCACGCTGATCAGTCACATCGGCTACATGATCTTCGGCATCGCACTGGGCACGCAGGCCGCGCTGGCCGCGGTGGTCTACTACATCGCGCACCACATCGTGATCCAGACCAGCCTGTTCCTGATCGCCGGGCTGATCGAGCGCCGCGGTGGCTCCACCAACGTGGACCGTCTCGCCGGGATGCTCAAGATCTCCCCGCTGCTGGGTGTGCTGTACATGATCCCGGCCCTGAACCTGGGCGGCATCCCGCCGTTCTCGGGCTTCCTGGGCAAGGTGGGCCTGCTGGAGGCCGGTGTCGAGGCCGGGACGTGGCTGAGCTACCTGCTCGTGGGCGTGTCCGTGTTCGTCTCGCTGCTCACGCTCATGGCCCTGATCCGCGTGTGGAACCGTGTGTTCCTGCGCAACGTGGACGACGCCGAGTACCCGGACCCCGTGCTGCGCGCCACCACCGCGGAGGGCCGCCGTCCCCGCACGTCCCGCGCGGTCGCGGGCGAGTCCGGTAGCCGCTTCTCCGGCCGGTCCCCGGTGGTACTGCTGCCCGGGACCATGGTGGGCGCGACCACCGCGCTCGTGGCGGTGGGTGTGGCGCTCACGGTCTTCGCCGGGCCGCTGTTCGATCTCGCGGACAACGCGTCCGAGAACCTGATCAATCCGGATCGATACGTCAATGCCGTGCTGGCCCCCGTGGGTCCCGGCGGTGTGAGCGAGGAGGGCCGATGAGTACGTCCCCGATGCAGCGCCGCTCCCGGAACTCCCTGCGGGCCGAGCTGCCCCTGATCCTGTGGCTCGTGGTCGTGTGGGGTGCCCTGTGGGGTGACTGGAGCGTGGGCAACCTGGTCTTCGGGCTGATCCTCGCGGTGTTCGTGACCCGCACGCTCACGCTGCCCCCGGTGCGGTTGTCCGGGCGGTTCAACGTCCTGCATTTCGCGCTGTTCGTGATCACGTTCATCTGGCAGGTGGCCCGGGCCAGCGTCCACGTGTTCGGTGTGGCGCTCATGCAGGGCCCCAAGGTGCACAACGCGGTGCTGCGGGTGAAGCTGCGGCAGAACAACGACCTGCTCATGACGGCCGTGGGTCACACCATGGCGCTGATCCCGGGCTCGCTCGTGGTGGAGGTGGATCGCGGCAACGGGATCCTGTACTTCCACGTGCTGGACGTCTCCACGCCGGAGGAGGCGGAGTCGTTCCGGGAGTCCGCGCTGAACATCGAGGCGGCGTGGATCAAGATCATGGGCTCCAAGGAGGACCTCGCGAAACTGGAGGCCTCGGGTGACGCGGGTGGCGCGGACGCCTCCGGCGCCGTCGCGTCGCCGACCACCAAGATGAACAAGGCCCTGGACGGCCTCAGGGAGGAGCGGCCATGACCATGTTCGACGTCGCCGTGTGGGTGTGCGGTGCGATTCTCACCGTGGCGGCCGCGGGCACGATCTACCGGCTGGCCAAGGGCCCGTCTCTGTTGGACCGGGTGATCGCCACGGACGTGCTGCTCGCGATCGTGGGTGCGGGTCTCGCCATCGAGATGGTGTACAACCACCACTCCAGCAACATCATCCTGCTCGTGATCATCTCCCTGGTGGGCTTCCTGGGCTCCGTGACGGTCGCGCGCAACGTGGGGTTGGAGCGATCATGAACTGGCACACCGTCCTGGACGTCATCGCGCTGCTGTGCCTCGTGGGGGGCTCCCTCATGTCCCTGGCCGCGGCGGTGGGTCTGGTGCGCTTCCCCGATCTGCTCTCGCGCATGCACGCCGGGACCAAGCCCCAGGTCCTGGGGTTGCTCCTGCTGCTCACGGCCGTGGCGATCGAGAGCGGCAATCCCGGCATGATCCCGCTGATGATCCTCGCGTGGCTGTTCCAGCTGCTCACGGTGCCCGTGTCCGCGCACATGGTGGGCCGCGCCGCCTACCGCTCCAAGCACCTGAACGAGAAGAACCTCGTGGAGGACGAGCTGCGCGAGGTCGTCGCGCGCGCCGGCGAGGAAGAATCTCGCTGAGGACGTAATTCTCGGTGGGGCCGGGTTCCTTCCGCCCCGTCGCGCCCGGCGCTTCGTATGCTGGGCAACGAGCACGACGTCGTCGGCCGCCCGGTGCCGCCGACACCCACAGGACAAGGAGAACCTCATGAACAAGGCAATGGACATTTTCGGCACGGTGGCGTCCCTGGGTGGTGTGGCCCTGGCCAACAAGGGTCTGTCCGCGGTGTGGAAGCAGGTCACGGGCAACGAGCCCCCCGCCAAGAACCCGGACCCGGACGAGGCCTGGACCGACATCATCATCTGGGCCGTGATCACCGGTGTCGTGGGCACCGTCATCAAGGTGGGGATCTCCCGCCAGGTGGCCAAGTTCGAGTCCAAGGACTCCGATCCCTCCCGCAGCTCCCAGAGCGAGATCTGAGCCGCGGGTCCCGCGCCACCCGTACGGGTGGGCCGGGGCCGCGTAGGACGCACGTACGACGGCGGGTGGCCGGGCACGCGAGATGCCCGGCCACCCGCCGTCGTGGTCTAGACTGGCGTCTCAACGACAGGGGAGCGCCACCGCGGCGCTGAGAGTGCGCGTGAGCGCAGACCCTCGAACCTGATCCGGCTCGTACCGGCGCTAGGGAGTCGAGTATCTCAAGGACCCGCTCGCAACGGCGGGTGGTGTTCTTCCCCTCCTGGGATCTTCAGGAGGATTCAGCATGACGCAGGTCGGTAACACCCCCACCCGTACACCGCGCGCAGGCGGCAACCGCAGCTCGTCGTGGCGGGTCGTGGACATCGTGGTCACCGCCGTGTTGGCCGCGGTGTGCGCCGTGATCTTCTGGATGTGGTCCAACCTCCTGTACCCGGCGGTCTCGGCGGGCACGGTGGCCTACCCGCCGTCCGCGGGCCTCATCGCGGGGGGCTGGCTCGTGGCGGGTACTCTGGGCGCCCTGATCATCCGCAAACCGGGCGCGGCCCTGTTCTGCGAGTTGCTCGCGGCCGTGATCGAGGGCTTCCTGGGTACGCATTTCGGGTGGCTCGTGGTGCTCTCCGGTCTGGTGCAGGGCCTCGGCGTGGAGGTCGTGTTCCTCCTGACCCGCTACCGCCGGTTCGGTCCCGTGACCGCGGCGATCGGCGGGGCGGTGTCCGGGCTGTTCCTGGGCGTGAGCGAGAACATCATGTACAACTTCGAGTGGGCCCTGGACCAGCAGGTCGTCTACGCGGCGCTGACCACGCTCTCCGGGGCCGTGATCGCCGGGCTGCTCATGTGGGCCGTGATGAAGGCCCTGCAGGCCACGGGTGTCCTCGGAGCACTGGCCTCCGGCGCCGTGCGCCGATGACCGCGGAACCGACCGTGCAGCTCACGGGCGCGCGGGTGGTCCTGGAGGGGTTCGGATGGCATCACCCCGGCCGCGAGACGCCCAGTCTGGTGGACCTGGACCTGATCATCGAGCCCGGCGAACGCGTCCTGCTTCTGGGCCCGTCCGGGGCCGGCAAGTCCACGCTCCTGCAGGCACTGGCCGGTGTGGACCAGGACCCTGACGGCCGTTCCGCATCGGGCGGGTTGAGCGTCGCGGGTGTCGACCCGCGCGACGCCCGCGGCACGGTGGGCTTCATGCACCAGGACCCCGAGACGCAGGTGGTCCTCTCGCGCGTGGGGGACGACGTCGCGTTCGGCCTCGAGAACCTCGCCGTCCCCCGCGAACGGATCTGGCCTCGCGTGCGGGAATCGCTCGCGCGCGTGGGCCTGGAGCTTCCTCTCGATCACCCCACCACGGCGCTGTCCGGGGGCCAGAAACAACGTCTCGCGCTCGCCGGGACCCTGGCCATGCGCCCGCGGTTGCTGTTGCTGGACGAACCCACGGCGAGCGTGGACCACGAGGGGGCGCAGCAGTTGTGCCGCGCCGTGGCCGATGCGGTGCGTGAGGACGGGACGACCCTCGTGGTCGTGGAGCACAGGGTGGCCCTGTGGGAACCGGTCGTGGACCGCGTGATCGTGCTGGGCGACGACGGTCGGGTGGCCTTCGACGGCCCCGCGCAGCAGACCCTGCAGGACGCCCGGGAGCTGTTGCAGCACCAGGGGACGTGGGTCCCCGGCTGGGTACCGCGCACTCGCACTCCTGTGCATGCCTTGAAGGGCATGGATCCCGCGGCACGGCGGACAACCTCCTCCACGGAGCCACACGGCAACACGCCACTCGCGGCGTGTTCGGAGAATGCGCGGGCCGCGTCGTCCATGAGAGCTCCGGATGTCGCGGAGTCTGCGCAGGATACGGGTGGTTCCCCCACCGTGTCCGTCGCCATCGCACGGGGCACCACCTTGTTGAGCGCGCGCGACCTCGCCGTGTCCCGGAGCCAACCGGGCCGGCGAGCGCTCGCGCGGCGGCGTCGTCGGGCGCTCACCGCGTGGCGGCGTGGGGAGACGTACCCGGAACCGGATGTGCGCCCGGGGGCCGCGCCGGCGGCGGAGAACATCACCGTGGACGTCCGCGCGGGGCACGCGCTGGCCGTCACGGGCGTCAACGGCGCGGGGAAGTCCACCCTCGCGCTGACCCTCGCCGGACTGCTGCTGCCCGTGCGCGGTACCGTGCGGGCCACGGCCGCCCTCGCGACCGACGCGCCCGCCGATCCCTCCCTGTGGGACGGCGCGGAACTGGTCTCCCGCGTGGGCACCGTGTTCCAGCACCCCGAGCACCAGTTCCTGCGGCCCACGGTGCGCGAGGAACTCGCGTTCGGTCCCCGACAACGACGACGCCGCGCGGGCCGACGCGATGCGCGCGTCACCGACGCGATGGCGGACGCGGACGGCGCCCGGGTGGCCGAGCTGCTGCGACGGCTGCGCCTCGAGGAGCTTGCCGAGGCCAACCCGTTCACCCTGTCCGGCGGGCAGAAGCGGCGACTGTCCGTGGGCACGGTCCTGGCGGCGTCCCCGCGCGTGCTGATCCTGGACGAACCCACGTTCGGTCAGGACGCCCGGACCTGGAAGGAGCTCGTGGACCTGTTGGTCGAGGAGCTGGACGGGGGAACGGCCGTGGTGGTCGTGACCCACGACCGGGATCTGGTCGCGGCCCTGGGCGCGCACGAGCTGAGGCTCGGCTCATGAGCACGGTCGCGAGCGTGCTGCCCACCGTGGCCCGCACGGGATTGCTCGCCCGGACGAATGCCGTGGTGAAACTGCTCGGGGCTCTCGTGATCACGGCGGTGCTCGTGGTCAGCGCGGACCCCGTGACGAGCGGCGTGGCACTCGGGGGACAGCTGATCCTGCTCGCCGCCGCCGGGATCGGTCCTTGGCGGTTGCTCACGACCCTGTGGCCGATCGTGGTGGCCGCATTGATCAGCGGGTGGGGGACCGCGGTGCTCTCACCCGAGGGCGGTCCCGTCCTGCTGCACCTGGGCTGGATCACGATCACCACGGGATCCCTCGCGGCCGGTGGCGCGATCGCACTGCGTGGGCTCGCGATCGCCCTGCCCGGGATCACCGTGCTGCTCACGACCGACCCCACGGACCTCGCGGACGGTCTCGCCCAAACCCTCAAGCTGCCGGCGCGCTTCGTGCTCGCGGCGCTCGCAGCCCTGCGGCTCGTGGAGGTCATGGTCACCGAGTGGGGTGTGCTCGCGGCGGCCCGGCGCGCCCGCGGTGCGGGGGGAGCGCGGGGCCCGTGGGCCGCTCTCACCGAGTTCGCCGGTCTCGCGTTCACGTTGCTCGTGCAGTCCTTGCGCCGGGCCACGCGCCTGGCCATGACCATGGAGGCGCGCGGTTTCGGGGCGGGTCCGCGCACATGGGCGCGCGTGCCCCGTTTCGGCCGCGTGGACGTGGTCGTGGGGTGTGCCACCGTGCTCATCGCGGTCGCCGCGGTGACGCTGTCCCTGCTCACGGGGGCGCACCGCTTCATCTGGCAGTGATGCGCCGAAGGTGACGGGGGAGCACTCGCGCCCGGGCATGTCGAGACGGGACGGGCGGTGCGGGCGGCGACCAGCCGTGACGCGCTCAGCGCCCCGGGCGGCCCAGCAGGAAGTCCGTAAGGGCCCGGGTGAGCTGCGGGTCCGAGGCCACGGGCCGCCCGTCCACACTCGTCACGGGAACCGCGAGCCGCACGGAGGACGTGAGCCACACGGCGCTCGCCCCAAACAGGTCCTCGGGGTACAGCGGTCCGTAGTCCACGGCCCAGCCGCGCTCGCGGGCGGCGTCGAAGATCCGCGCCTGCGACGTCCCCGGCAGCACCCCGCGGGACGGTTCGGGCGTGAGCAGGGTGGGCGCAGCGCCGTCGTCGAGCCGGGCGCAGACCACCGAGGACGTGGCGCCCTCCAGGATCCGGTGGTCCGTGGAGGACATGAACACGGCGTCCTGGGCACCGTGGGCGTGCGCATACCGCACGGCGGCCATGTTGACCGCGTAGGACAGGGTCTTGACCCCAGGGAGCAGCCACGGCAACCCGGTGTTCTCCGCGGGGTCGTGGCCGCGTTCGAGCAACACCACGGACACCCCCGTGCGCCGGGCGGCGAACGTCCGCTCGGGGACGGGCGAGACCGTGAGCCACGCCCACGGCTGGTCACCGGGGACACCGCGGCTGATGCTCAACTTGACCGTGTGCTCCGCCCCGAGATTGACCGAGGGGTCCCGGGAGCCGGGACCGGCCGCCGCGAGCGCCGTCGACAGGGCTTCGCGCCACGCATCCGCGGACGGCGCGGGCAATTGGGCGGTCCCCGCGGAATGCCCCAGCCTGGCCAGGTGGGCGTCGAGCTTGTACGCGGTGCCGTCCAGGACGTGGAGGGTCTCGAAGACGCCGTCCCCGCGGGTGAGACCCTGGTCCTCGAGGCTCACGTGCGCCTCGCCCGGGGCCACGAGCCGCGGCGGGGCACCGATCGGGGAGATCAGCACGGCCGCGGTGGGTCCGGGCGCTGCGGGGGACGGAGCGGGCGTCCCGGCACCGGTCGAGGTCACGGGGTGTCCCGCTGCTCCGTGCCCGGTTCCTGGGGTGAGGGTCCGGGGTGGAGGATCTCGGCGGACTCCCACACGGGGTCCTCACCGAGGTAGTGCTCCTCCTGCTCCGCCCACTCGTCCCAGTACTTCTCGTACGTGGCGCCGTCCCGGTCCAGAGCGCGCTGTTTGCGCTGGGATGTGGGAAGTTCCACCCACACCGAGACGTCCAGCAACGCCCGGGCCTCGCGGTGACACGCACCGACACCCTCCACGAGCACGATCTGCGCCGTGCGGGTCAGACGGGGGGTGCCCGGCTCGTTGGTGAGCCAGTCCCACGCGGTCCAGTGGGCGTCCTCCTCGCGGCGCAGCGGTTCGAGGATCTCACCGCGGTACCGTTCCATGCCCTCCAACAGTCCGTTCCACCCGGGGTAGATGTCCTCGAGGTGGAAGCTCACGACGTCGTGCGAGCGCTCCAGCACCCGCGAGAGTTGCTCGGTCAGCGTGGTCTTGCCCGCTCCGGAACGGCCGTCGATGCCCACGATGAACGGCTTGCGCGTGGGTGGGGGCAGCAACCGTGCGAGGTTGACGCCGTCCGGGTACTGGGCGATCTCGTCGTCCTGGAAACCCTCGTCCGGGGAGATCACCGCGCGTCGATCCGATCCTCGACCCACGAGACCACGCCCGGGGTGGCGGCCGTAATCTGTTCCCACGCGGTGTCGAAGTCGTCCGAACCGCCGTACCACGGGTCGGCGATGTCGAGGTCCGTCTGTGAGTCGGCCACGGCCGGGTCGAAGCTGCGCATGAGCCGGACCTTCCGGGCGTCGTCCGTGGGCAGTCGGCGCTGCAGCTGGTCCCTGTGGGACCCGGTCATGGCGAGGATCAGGTCCGCGTCCGCGAGCTCGGCGTCCGTGATCCTGTGTGCCTGATGCTCGGGCAGTTCCAGGTGGTTCCTGCTCAGGACGGTGCGGGCGCGGGGATCCACGGGGTTGCCGTGCTCCTCGTCACTCACGCCCGCCGAGCTGACGCGGACGCGCTGCGCGAGACCGGCGTCGGTGAGCTCGGATCGCAGCAGGGCCTCGGCCATGGGCGAGCGGCAGATGTTGCCGGTGCACACCGTGACGATGGAGAACATGACCTCCACTGTACGAAAAATCCGTTCCCCGTGAGTGGCCTCAAGGTGTCGAGGAGCCACCCCACGTCTGACGTTCGATGCCCGCGAGCAGCAGTTCCAGGCCCGCGATGTATTCCGAGCGGTCGTCGTGGTCACCGAACGAGCCCAGCATGGCACGCACCACCGGGAGCATCCCCGGCCCCGAACGGCCCGCCCGTTCCAGTTTTTCGTGCACCTGCCGGGCGGATTCCTCCGCGGCGGGCCGGTTGTGACGGTAGGCGATTCCCGCGCCCGTTCCGAACGCGTAGTTGGCCACGGCGAGGGATGCGTAGAACCGCTGTTCGGCGTCGAGCTCCATGCGCTGCAGCAACTGTCCCGTGCATTCCCACGTGCGCAACGCGTTCTCCTCGCTGCGGGTGGTGCTGAGCAGCTGCCCGGCGAGCCACGGGTGCTCGCGCATCTGGGAGAACAGGCACAGGCACAGGCACAGGCACCGCAGTTCCTCGAGGGCCTGCGCCGTGGCCGCGCTTGTACGGGGATCCGCCCTGGGTGCCGGGAAGGCCTCGAACTCCTCCGGCCCCGGCTCACCGTCCCTGCACAGCGCGTGGAACTGGCCCAGCGCGCGGCCCAGGACCTCGCTCGTGACCAGGGCCATGAGGTCGTCCTTGCCGGTGGTGTACCAGTAGAGACTCGCCACGCCGCTGTTGAGCTCGGTCGCGAGCCCGCGCAGGGTCAGGCGCCGCGACCCCTCGCGGTCCAGTACCGCGATCGAGGTGTCCACGATCGTCTCCAGGGACAGAGACGCACGACGCCGCTGGGCCCCCTTCCCGCTCGCCCCGCCCGTGTCGGGGGCGCCGGGCACGTGCTCGCGCGCGGCGCCCCCGGGCCCATCTCCCGATGGGCTCATGGGCCGGGGCCGGGAATCGGGATCCGGATCGGGGGATCGTGGTGGGCCGTCGTTCATGCGCACCAACGTACGCAGCGTGGCCGTGCGGGACCAAACGGTGTCCCGGTACGCGAACGCGGGGTGCGCGTCCAATGACGTGCACCCCGCGTTCGGGAGGGGGCCCGGTTCGGCGGGCCATCGGTGTCACTGGTCGTTGCGGTGCTTCGGCGTGGTCTGTTCCCACGGGGCCTCGCCCTCGGGGGTGCCGTCCGCGATGTCGTCGGCGGCCGAGGAGACCCACGCCGACTTGTACGTGAAGTCGGTCTCGTCCCCGTTCTCGTCCGTCTGGCGGTACCACTCGGTGATCGCCGGATCGTGGGAGTCGAATGTGTTGCCCGCGGCGCGATGACCCTCGGCGTGCTCCACCTGCAGGGCGAAGTTGTCGCCGTGCTCGGCGAGACCCGCGGACACGGCCTTCTCCACGGCGGACACCGCGAAGCGGGTGCGCAGGGTGGCCGGGTCGTTGCGCAGGTCCCGGTAGAGGGCGACCATCATCACGGCCACGATGACCGCGAACGGCAGCGCGGAGACGATCACGAGGTTCTGCATGCCGGCCAGGGCGTCGTCGCCACCCACGAGGAGCATCACGATCGCGATGCCCGCGAGGCACGCACCCCAGAAGATCACGATCCACTTGCTGGGGCTGGGCCGCCCGCGCTGGGTCATGGTGCCCATGACCACGGACGCGGAGTCCGCGCTGGTCACGAAGAAGATGCCGATGACGACCATGGCCAGCACCGAGGTGACGGCCGTGAGCGGGAGCTGGTCGAAGAGTCCGAAGAGCATAGACTCGGCGCCGTTTTCCACGGAGAGTTCCGCCCCGTTCTTCGCGAAGAACATGGCGGAGCCGCCGAAGACAATGAACCACAGGATGCACACTGAGGCCGGGACCACGAGGACCACGGTCACGAACTGGCGGATGGAACGCCCGCGCGAGATCTTGGCGATGAACATGCCCACGAACGGGGACCAGGACAGCCACCACGCCCAGTAGTACACGGTCCAGGTGTTGGAGAACTCGGCGCTGTCAGGACCCCACGCGGCCGACTGTCCGGTCATGAAGAGGTACTCGAAGATATAGGTGGAGAACGTGGAGGGGATCAGCGTGAGCAGGAAGACGGTGGGGCCCACGAAGAACACGAACAGCGCGAGCACGAAGGCCAGCGTCAGGTTGATGTTCGAGAGGTAACGGATACCCCGGGAGACGCCGGACACGGCCGAGATGACGAAGCACACGGACAGCGCGGCGATGATCCCGATCAGGGCGTTGTTGCCCAGCGGGCCGATCCCGCCCAAGATCGTGATGCCCGAACCGATCTGCATGGCGCCCACGCCGAGCGAGGCGGCGGTGCCGAAGAGGGTTGCGAAGATCGCGAAGACGTCGATGAGCTTGCCCAGGGGCCCGTCCACGCGCTTGTGGCCGAGCAACGAAGTGAACACCCGCGAGATCAGGGGTGCGCGCCCGCGGCGGTAGGCGCCGTAGGCCACGGAGACACCGACGACGGCGTAGATCGCCCACGGGTTCAGGGCCCAGTGGAACGCGGACTGCACCAGGGAGTAGACCACCATGGAGTCCTGGCCTGGCTCGGCGACGTGCGAGAAGCCGGGGATGCCGCCCTCGAAGTAGGACATGGGCTCGAACGCCCCGTAGAACATCAGGCCGATGCCCATGCCCGCGGCGAAGAGCATCGCGAGCCACGAGAAGAACGAGTACTCGGGTTCCTCGTCGTCACGGCCGAGCTTGATCCGCCCGGTGCGCGTGAAACCGATGAACAGCATGAACAGCACCGCCGCGGTGGACAACAGGATGAAGAACCACCCCGTGTTGGCCGTGACCCACGCGAGCGCGGTGCTCGACACGCTCGTGAGGCTGTCGGTGCCCAGGATGCCCCACAGGATGAAGCCCACGATCAGCAGGGCGGTGACGATGAAGACGGCCTTGTCGGTGCCGAAGCGCACCTTGCGGTCCTCCACGCCCACACCGGGGACGAGCGCGGGGTGGATGCCGTGCGGGTAGGTGAGCTCGTCGATGATCTGACGGGACCTGCTGCGCGCGGTCGATCCCTGGGTGGCGTGGTCGTGGGGCGGGGTGGTCGATGGTTCTCGGTCCGTGGAATGCGGTGGCGTGCTCAAGACAGTTCTCCTGACTGCGGCGGTGGGTGATCGATGAGCTCGTGTGGTGCGGTGGCGCTCCTGGAGGGGTCGGGGTCAGTGCGGGCCCGGCACGTTTCACTCTGGGCGTACAAACTCATCAGTGTAACGCGGCTAAGTGTCCACCCCCGAATTGCTGTGGAATTCCCGGCAGCTCGGGCGAGACGCGGTGTGCAGATACTTGAGCCGTTGCGACTCAACTTAGGTTGACAGGGGTAGCTCAAGGTGTAAGCTTGAGTCTCGAAAGCTCAAGTCTTAAAGGTTCACGGACCGGCCGCGTCGGCGCCCCTCCGGACCGCATCGGAACAACGAAGGGATAGAACATGTCTCGTGCAGTAGGAATCGACCTCGGTACCACTAACTCCGTGGTATCCGTACTGGAAGGCGGCGAGCCTGTCGTCATTGCGAACGCCGAGGGCAACCGCACCACCCCGTCCGTTGTCGCCTTCTCCAAGGACGGCGAGACCCTCGTGGGCGACGTGGCCAAGCGCCAGGCCGTGACCAACGTGGACCGCACCGTGGCCTCCGTGAAGCGCCACATGGGCACGGACTGGACCACCGAGATCGACGGCAAGAAGTACACCCCGCAGGAGATCTCCGCCCGTACGCTCATGAAGCTCAAGGCGGACGCCGAGTCCTACCTGGGCGACACGGTCACGGACGCCGTGATCACTGTTCCCGCGTACTTCAACGACGCCGAGCGCCAGGCCACCAAGGAGGCCGGTGAGATCGCCGGCATGAACGTGCTGCGCATCGTCAACGAGCCCACCGCCGCGGCCCTGGCATACGGTCTGGAGAAGGGCAAGGAGGACGAGCTCATCCTGGTCTTCGACCTCGGTGGCGGCACGTTCGACGTCTCCCTGCTGGAGGTCGGCAAGGACGAGGACGACTTCTCCACCATCCAGGTCCGCGCCACCGCCGGTGACAACCGCCTCGGTGGCGACGACTGGGACCAGCGCATCGTGGACTGGCTGCTGGAGCAGGTGAAGTCCAAGACCGGTGCGGACCTGTCCAAGGACAAGATCGCCCTGCAGCGCTTGAAGGAGGCGGCCGAGCAGGCCAAGAAGGAACTGTCCTCCGCGACGTCCACGACCATCTCCCTGCAGTACCTGTCCGTGACCCCCGAGGGCCCCGTGCACCTGGACGAGAAGCTCTCCCGTGCCAAGTTCGAGGACCTCACCAAGGACCTGTTGGCCCGCACCGAGAAGCCGTTCAAGGACGTCATCTCCGAGGCCGGGATCAATGTCTCCGACATCGACCACGTGGTGCTCGTGGGTGGTTCCACCCGTATGCCCGCCGTGGTCGAGAAGGTCACCGAGCTCGCGGGTAAGGCCCCCAACAAGGGCGTGAACCCGGACGAGGTCGTGGCCATCGGCGCCGCGATCCAGGCCGGTGTGCTCAAGGGCGACCGCAAGGACGTGCTGCTGATCGACGTGACCCCGCTGTCGCTGGGCATCGAGACCAAGGGCGGCGTGATGACCAAGCTCATCGAGCGCAACACGGCCATCCCCACCAAGCGGTCCGAGACCTTCACCACCGCGGAGGACAACCAGCCGTCCGTGTCCATCCAGGTCTTCCAGGGCGAGCGCGAGTTCACCCGGGACAACAAGAACCTGGGCACGTTCGAGCTCACGGGCATCGCCCCGGCCCCGCGCGGCATGCCGCAGATCGAGGTCACGTTCGACATCGACGCGAACGGCATCGTGCACGTGTCCGCGAAGGACAAGGGCACGGGCAAGGAACAGTCCATGACCATCACGGGCGGTACCTCGCTGTCCAAGGAGGACATCGACCGCATGGTCAAGGACGCCGAGGCGAACGCCGACGCGGACAAGCAGCGCCGTGAAGCCGCCGACCGTCGCAACAACGCGGAACAGCAGGCGTACTCCGTGGAAAAGCTGCTCAATGACGACGAGGGCAAGATCCCCGAGGACGTCAAGACCGAGGTCCAGGCCGACGTCGATGCCGTGAAGTCCGCCCTCGAGGGCGACGACGACGACGCCGTGAAGACCGCGTTCGAGAAGTTGCAGGCCTCCCAGACCAAGATCGGTGAGGCGCTGTACGCCCAGGCCCAGAGCGAGGGTGCCGCCGGTGCCCAGCCGGGTGCCGAGGGCGCTCAGGGTGCGCAGGCCAAGGACGACGACGACATCGTCGACGCCGAGGTCGTGGACGACGAAGACGGTAAGAACGGGAGGAAGTGAGCATGAGCGATTCCGAGAACACCAAGGGTCACGGCGAGTCCGTGCCGGAGGACCCGGATCATTCAGCTCAGGACTCCACCGGCACCGAGCGTTCCGAGGGTGGTGAGGGGCTGACCGTGGACGACATCCTGGACACCCCTCAGTCCCAGGACGCCCAGGCCGGGGACACGCAGGCCGCGGACGCGGCGTCGTCGCAGGACGACGCCGCCCCGGCGGGCGAGTCCGCCGCGCAGAAGCTCGCGGACGAGCGCCTCGAGGACCTGCGTCGGCTGCAGGCGGAGTTCGTGAACTTCAAGAACCGCACCGCGCGGGAGAAGGATCAGCTGCGGGACTTCGTCTCCGGCGAGATGATCACCGCGCTGCTGCCGGTCCTGGACGACGTCGACGCCGCTCGCAAGGCCGGGGACCTCGAGGACGGCCCGTTCGCCGCGATCGCGACCAAGCTCGAGGACGCCCTGGGCAAGAAGGGTCTCACCCGGATCGGGGAGGTGGGGGAGGTCTTCGACCCCACCGTCCACGAGGCCGTGCTGCAGCAACCCACCGACGAGGTGGAACCGGACCACGTGTCCATGGTGCTGCGCTCGGGCTTCCGTGTGGGCGCTCGAGTGGTCCGGGCGGCTCAGGTGGCCGTGGCCACGAAGCCGTAACGCAAGAAATTCCTCGGGGCGGGTCCGCATGACGGGACCCGCCCCGAGTCACACAGGGAAGTACCAGGAGGAAGGAGGCGTCATGGCCAGTCAGGACTGGATCGACAAAGATTTCTACACTGTCCTGGGCGTCTCCAAGGACGCATCCCAGGCGGACATCAAGAAGGCTTACCGCAAGCTGGCCCGCAAGTACCACCCGGACCAGAACCCGGGGGATGCGGCCGCGGAGAAGAAGTTCAAGGACATCACCGAGGCCAATTCGGTGCTGTCGGACCCCGAGGAACGCAAACAGTACGACGCGATCCGGGCCATGGGTTCCGGGGCGCGGTTCACCGCCGGTGGCCCCGGTGGCGCGAGCAACGCTGGCGGCGCCGGGTTCGAGGACCTCTTCGGGGGTCTGTTCAACGGCGGCGGTGGCCGCAGGAGCTACTCCACCTCCGGGGGTGGCGGGTTCGAGGACCTGTTCGCGCAGTTCGGCGGCCAGGGCGGCAATTCGCGGTTCGGCGGGGGCTTCAGTGGCGGCCAGGGCGGATTCGGCGGGGGTCAGGGCGGATTCGGTGGCTACCAGGCACCGCCCGCCAAGGGTGAGGACATCCACACCACGACCACGATCCCGCTGCGTTCCGCGTACAACGGCACCACGGTGAAACTGCGCCGGGGCAACGGCCAGTCCACCACGGTGCGCGTGCCCAAGGGCGTCAAGGATGGGCAGCGATTGAAGATCGCGGGCAAGGGACACTCGGGGCCCGGTGGCCACGGGGACCTGTTCGTGGCCGTCAAGGTCAAGGAGCACCCGTTCTTCACCCGCGAGGGCCAGGACGTGCACGTAGACATCCCGGTGACCGCTGCGGAGGCCGGACTCGGGACCACCGTGCAGGTGCCCACGCTGGACGAGGGCCACGTGACCGTGCGGGTCCCCGCGGGGACGTCGTCCGGGCACCGGATGCGTGTCAAGGGCAAGGGCTTCACGTCCGGGTCCACCACGGGCAACATGATCGTGACGGTGCAGATCCAGTTCCCGGCAGACCTGGACGATGCCGCACGGGAAGCACTGCAGGAATTCGCGCGGGCCACCGAGGACTTCGACCCCCGCGCGAACCTGAGCGAGGAGGCGGCGCTCTGACATGGCCATCGACTTCACCCAGCCAGTGTTCGTGATCTCGGTGGCCGCGGAGCTCGCGGACATGCACCCCCAGACTCTGCGCCAGTACGACCGCATGGGTCTCGTGACCCCGTCCCGGGCCTCCGGGCGGGCCCGCCGGTACTCCCAGCTGGACGTGCAGAAATTGCGTCAGATCCAGGAGCTCTCCCAGGAGGGCGTGTCCCTCGAAGGGATCAAGCGCATCATCCAGCTCGAGAACCAGGTGCAGGCGCTGCAGACCCGGGTCACGGAACTGTCCGAGGAACTCGAACGGGAGCGCCGGGCGCGGCAGGAGCGGGACATGATCTTTACCGCCGGTTCCGCCGGGGATGTGGTGCGCATGGCCCGTGGCACCCGGCGCTCACCCCGCAAGGTGTCCCAGGCGCTCATGCTCTACCGCCCGGCCAAGCCCGAGGCTGCGGCCACCGGCCGGGACGCCATACTGGGCCGGGATGCGGCCCCGGGCCGGGACGCGGCGTCCGTGCGGCGGGATGCGACGTCGTCGTCGACCACGAAGCTGCGCGGCTCGCAGAAGTAGACGACCCGCGAACGGCGAGATCCCCGCGGCTCCTCTCGGGAAGGGCCGCAGGGATCTCGTCATCCGGGGTACCGGGAAGGACTACTCCTGGATCGTGTTGCCGTCGAAGAAGTCGTCCGTGGTGGCGTTGGGGTGCTTGGCCAGCGGGGTCACCTTGACGTTCATGTACGCGAACATGGGGAACCCGGACAGGACGGTCTGCAGCTCGTCGTTGTCCTCGACGTCGTAGATCGAGTAGTTGGCGTATTCGCCCACCACGCGCCAGATGCCCTTCAAGACACCCGTGCGCTGGAGTTCACCGGAGTAGGCCTTCTCGCGGTGCTGGTAATCAGCCTTGGTCTCGTCGGTCATCGATTCCGGGAAGACCACGTCCATGCGGGCCAGGAACAACATGCGGGGCTACTTTCTCTGGGGGTCCGTGGAGGGTGCGTCGGGTTCCACCCTAGGCGCTGCCGCGCGCTCGCCGGGGTGTACGACGTCGTGCGAATCGGTGAACTCGCCCGTCTCGTAGTCGTAGGCCACGGGGTTGCCGTCCTCGTCCGTGCGCCGGTACCACTCGGTGACCTCCGGGGCGCTCGAGTCGAAGTCCGCGCCCGCCGCCCACTTGCTGTCCGGGGCGCGTTCCACCGAGAACGTGAAGTCGTCCCCGTACTCGTCGATGCCGTGGCGTACGGACTTGTCCACGGCCCAGCGCGAGTACTGCTCGCGGATGACCATGGGGTCCCGGCGCAGGTCCTTGTGGAAGGCCACGGCCATGAAGAACATGATCAGCGTGAACGGCAGGGCCGTGACGGTGATCAGGTTCTGCAGACCCGTGAGCGCGTTCTGTCCGCCGATCAACAACATCACCACGGCGATCCCGGCCATGCACAGTCCCCAGAACACGGTGATCCGCCGCTTGGGGGTCGGGTTGCCCCGCTGGGACATCTGGGACGTCACCACGGAGGCGGAGTCCGCGGTGGTGATGAAGAAGATGGCCAGCATGAGCACCACGATTCCCGCCATGATGCCGGCCGCGGGCATGCCGTCCAGGACGGTGAAGAAGATCTCTTCCGGGGCCGGCAGGGTCTGCGCGGTGCCGTCCGGGGCGATCGCGTGGTCCTGCATCTGCTGGTGGATGGCGGTCCCGCCGAGCACCGTGAAGGCCATCACCACGATGGACGAGGGGATGAACAGCACCCCCAGGATGAACTGGCGGATGGTGCGGCCCCGGGAGATCTTGGCCACGAAGACCCCCACGAAGGGTGCCCAGGAGACCCACCAGGCCCAGTAGAACGTGGTCCACGAGGACAGGAACGCCTGCATCTCGGGGCCATCCGACATGGACGCGGACAGCATGGTGGGCAGCTCGGCGAAGTACGTGACGATCACGGAGGGCACGAAGTTGAGCAGGAACGCGGTGGGTCCCAGGACGAAGAAGAACAGTGCCAGGCCCACGGCGAGGACCATGTTGATGTTGGACAACCATCGGATCCCGCGGGCTACGCCCGAGACCGCCGAGGCGATGAACCCCGCGGTGAGCACCGCGATGATGACGACCGCCGCGGCGTTGCCCGAGGGGCCCAGACCCGTGAAGATCTCCACACCGCGCCCGATCTGCAGGGCACCGATGCCCAGGGACGCCGCGGTGCCGAACAGGGTGGCCAGGATCGCCAGGATGTCGATGATCCGGCCGGCCAGGTTGTCGGTGTTGCCGTTGTGGAAGAACGGTGCGAACACGGAACTCATGAGTGGAACGCGTCCGCGCCGGTAGGACGTGTAGGCCACCGCCACGCCCACGAGACCGTAGATGGCCCACGCGTTGAGCCCCCAGTGCAGCGCGGCCTGCGCGGAGGCCTTCTTCATGGCGTCCACCGTGCCGGGGTCCGCGGATCCCGGGCGCGGGGACAGGAAGTAGGTCATGGGCTCGAAAGGGCCGAAGAAGATGATCCCGATCCCGATCCCCGCCGCGAACAGCATGGCCGCCCACGACGCCGTGGAGTACTCGGGCCGGTCCCCGTCCAGGCCCAGCGGGATCCGCCCGTAGCGGGACACCGCGATGTACAGCAGGTAGAGCAACAGCCCGATCGCCAGGACGTTGAATGCCCACCCCATGTTGAGCATCGTCCAGTTCAGCGCCGCACCGGACACGGCCGTGAGTGACGCGGTGTCCACGACACCCCACCCGATGAACGCGACGATCAACCCGCCGGCCACGCCCACCACGATCTTGTCGATCCCGTAGCGCACCTTCTGGTCCTCCACGGACACGCCCGGCACCACGGCCGGGTGGATGTTGTGGGGGTAGTTGATCTCGTCGAGGAACGAGCGCGTGGCGTCCTTGCGGTTCGCCGGTTTGCGGGCACCCCCGCGCGGCGAGGGCTCGGGCTCCGCGTCCGACGGGTGGGGCGGTCGTGTACTGGAGGACACCGGGACTCCTGCGGGTCGGTCGGTCAGGGACCTTCCCACAGTAGGCCCCCGGACCGGTTCGCCCCGGGTCCGGCTAACGACGGCGGTAGGTCAGGTCCCGCGGTATCCGCCCGGCTTCCGTGGCTTTGCGTTCGAAACTCGTGAGGATCCGGCCCTCCCAGCGCGGGGCCCACCCGGCGTCCGGGTGCTCGTCGTCCGCGAGCGGACCCGGATGCACGTTCTCGAAGTCCGCGTCCGCGCCGTCCAGGACCTCGCGCATCACCACCGCGTACTCCTGCCAGTCCGTGGCCAACCGCCACAGTCCACCCGGTTCCAGGACGCGGGCGGCCAGTTCGGCGAAACCGGGGGAGACCAGGCGCCGCTTGTGGTGGCGGGTCTTGTGCCACGGGTCCGGGAAGAAGACCCACAGTTCGTGCACGGAACCGGGTTCCAGCATGTGCTCGAGCACCTCGGGGGCGTTGGCCTGCGCCACGCGCACGTTGGTCACACCGGCCTGGGCGGCCTTCATGAGTAGATCCGCCACACCGGGCTTGTAGACCTCCACGGCCAGGTGGTCCAGCTCCGGGTGGGCCGCCGCATGGGCCACGATGGCCTCGCCCAGGCCCGAGCCCACCTCCACGACGAGCGGCGCCACGCGGCCGAACACGGCCTCCCGGTCCAGGCGGTAGCCGGGATCCACGGACGTGTCGGTCATGACGCGGGGGATGTCCAGGACCCACTCGCCCGCATGCTCGTCCCACGCCTTCTGGCGCTTGGGGGACAACCGGTCACCGCGGCGCACAAACGAGTACGGCTGCCGCGGGAACGCCACGCCCGCGGGGGCACCGCCGGTCGCCGCGGCGGGACCCGTCGGAGCGCCGTCGTTCGTCGGGGTGGCATCGGCATCGGTGTGCTCGGATGACGACGGCGCGGCACCGGCCGCACGGGCCTCGGCGGGCTGTTCGGGGGCTGGGGACGCCTCCGGGGCGCTGCCCGGGGAGTCCGGGAGGGCCGCGTCGTGCGCGGACGTGTCAGGGGTGCGATCGCTGGATTCCATCGTGGATCATCCTAGGCGCGGGGGCGTCGCAGGAAGGGATCGGGTGACCCGCGGCACCTACTATTTGAACAGCCCACCCACCCCTCAGCGCCCAGGCGCGTGCCAGGAGAGCCCGCATGACCCAGAACCCCGCGTCCCCCGAGCCCGGTCGCAGCAGGCTGGGATTGAGCCCGCGCCTGGACTGGATCGTGCTCGTGGGCGCCCTGGGCATCCTCTCCGCCGTGAGCCCGCTGGCCACGGACATGTACCTCGCGTCCATGCCGGAGATGGGCGAGTGGTTCGGCTCCCCGGCCAGCATGATCCAGTTGACCCTCACCGCGTACATGGTGGGCATGGCGCTGGGTCAATTCCTGCTGGGCCCGCTCTCGGACGTGCTGGGGCGGCACAAACTCATGGTCACGGGGAACCTGATCTTCCTGCTCGCGTCCGTGGGGATCATCGTGGCCCCGGACATCCACTGGGTGCTCGCCCTGCGGTGCGTGCAGGGCCTCGCCGGGGCGGCGGGCGTGGTGATCGCCCGGGCCGTGGTCTCGGACATCGCCCACGGCCACCGCGCGGCCCAGCTGTACTCGGTGCTCGCGCTCATCACGTCCCTGGCACCCGTGGTCGCACCGCTCGCGGGCGGTGTGATCGCGACCGTGGCCGACTGGCGCGTGGTGTTCTGGGTGCTCGCGATCTTCGGGGCCGTGATGCTCGCGTGCTCCGTGTTCATCGTGCCGGAGACCCTCCCACCGGGGCAGCGCTCGCGGGGCGGGCTGGGGCGCATCCTGCGCAACGCCGGGCAGATGATCAGTGATCGGCACTTCACGCTCTACGCCCTGAGCTTCGCCTTCGCGTTCGGTGCGCTGTTCTCCTACATCTCCGCGTCCTCGTTCGTGATCCAGAACGTGCTGGGCTTCAGCGCCCTGGTCTACTCCGTGATCTTCGCGATCAACGCGTGCGGTTCGATCACCATGGGAGTGGTCAACACCAAGCTCGTGGGCAGTCGGGACCCCTCCTCCCTGTTGCTCGTGGGGGTCACGGGACTCGCAACCTTCTCCGTGCTCAACATGGTCCTGGTGGTGCTGGGCGTGGTCGGAGCGATCACCCTGGTGCTGTTGTTCCTGGCCCAGTCCTGCATGGGACTCGTCCTGGGCAACGCCGTGGCTATGGCCCAGCGCCAGGCCCAACGGCTGCACCTCTCCGGCACAGGTTCCGCCGTGGTGGGCATGGCCCAGTTCATCCTGGCCGGGCTCGTCACGCCCCTCACGGGCCTCGGCGGGGAGTACACCGCGGTGCCCATGGTGCTGAGCATGGCGGCGTGCGCCGTAATCTCCGTGGGGCTGGTCCTCACGGCGCGCCGGCAGGGGACGCCCGTCGGGTGAACCGCCCGGCGCTGCGACGTCGTCCGTCGGGCGGACGTCCCGGCCGCGTCGTCCGGCGGGTGAATGTCCCGACCCGGCGGTGTCGCCCGTCGGGTGAATGCCCGGACCCGGCGGCGTCGTCCCGCGAGCCGTGCGACATGGCCCCCGCTCCGCGCGCCGACGGGCCCGGAACCGCGCGGGATGTGGTTCACTGTCCGGGACAGTGACATTGTTCACACACCGTCCGTGGCATCCTGCCCCAGTTGAACGAGGGACACCTTCATGCTCGATTCGCTCCAATCCATTCTCGACACGATCGGCGGGTTCGTGTGGGGGCCGTTCCTCCTGATCCCGCTGCTGCTCGGAACGGGCGTCTACCTGACCATCCGGCTGTCCGGACTGCAGATCACCAAGTTGATCCCCGCACTGCGCCTCGCGTTGTTCGAACGCAAGGACAAGGACGCCCCCGGCGGTGACGTCTCCCAGTTCCAGGCATTGACCACGGCGCTCGCCGCGACCGTGGGTACCGGCAACATCGTGGGCGTGGCCACGGCCATCTCGATCGGCGGCCCCGGCGCCCTGTTCTGGATGTGGGTCACGGGCGTGCTGGGCATGGCGTCCAAGTACTCGGAGGCCTTCCTGGGCGTGCGGTTCCGCACCCGAGACGCCAAGGGCGAGATCTCCGGCGGTCCGCAGTACTACCTGTTCCGCGGGATCCCCAACGGTTTCGGCAAGTTCCTCTCCCTGTTCTTCGCGATCGCCGCGGTGCTCGCGTCCTTCGGGATCGGCAACATGACCCAGGGCAACTCCATCTCCGCGAACGTGGAGTCCTCCTTCGGTGTGCCCGTGTGGGTCACGGGCCTCGTGCTCGCGGCGCTGACGCTGCTCGTGCTCGTGGGCGGGATCAAGTCCATCGGTAAGGTCACCGCCGCGCTCGTACCCATCATGATTGTCTTCTACGTCCTGGGCGCGCTCTACATCCTGGCGGTCAACATCGAGTCCGTTCCCGCGGCGTTCGGGAGCATCTTCAGCACGGCCTTCACGGGGCACTCCGCGGTGGGCGGCTTCGCGGGATCCGCGATCATCCTGGCGGTGCAGATGGGTGTGGCCCGCGGCATCTTCTCCAACGAGTCCGGCATGGGGTCCGCGGCCATCGCCGCAGCGGCCGCGCAGACCACCCACCCCGTCCGTCAGGGTCTGGTGTCCATGACCCAGACGTTCATCGACACCATCATCGTGGTGACCTGCACGGGCCTCGTGATCGTGACCACCGGCGTGTGGGACCAGGGCAAGGACTTCGCGGCCACCATGACCGGGGACGCCTTCAGCCATGGGCTGCCCGGCGGGTGGGGCCACCTGATCGTGACCCTGGGCCTGATCCTCTTCGCGTACTCCACGATCCTGGGCTGGGCCTACTACGGCGAGCGCTGCATGGAGCGCCTGTTCGGCCGCAGGTCCGTGATGCCGTACCGCGTGTTCTTCTCGCTGATCGTGTTCGTGGGCTGCAGCGTGCCGTTGGCCATCGTGTGGTCCTTCGCGGACCTCATGAACGGGCTCATGGCGCTGCCCAACCTGCTGGGTCTGCTCATCCTCTCCGGGCTGATCGCCCGCGAGACCAAGCACTACCTGCGCAACGACCCGCAGTTGCGCGCGGACAAGCTGCAGATCGACGGGTTCATGGAGGGCCGCCCCGGGGCCATCGACAGCTACGTCTCCACCGACTCCGGACGCCCGGACCGGGTGCAGCGCGTGCGTTGACCGCCGCTCCGCCCGCTCGCCGAGCTTGTCGGGGCCCTCGGTCCCGACGGCGCTGAACAGCCAGGGCCCGAAACGGCATGTGATCCGCGGATCACCTGTCGTTTCGGGCCTCAGCTGTTCCCGACACCCGGGCGCAGGCCCGCTACACTTGGGCGCCCGCCCGGGAGTACCCTCTGACTCCATGACGAACAGCTCCACCGCGGTGTCGCCACCGCACACGCACTCCGAGCCCAGCAGGGGCCTAAGCAATCGACACATCCAACTGATCGCGATCGGCGGTGCGATCGGCACCGGGTTGTTCATGGGATCGGGGCGCACCATCTCCCTGGCGGGCCCGGCCGTGGTGTTCATCTACGTGGTGATCGGTTTCTTCCTCTTCTTCATGATGCGCGCCATGGGCGAGCTGCTGCTGTCCAATCTGCGCTACAAGACCTTCGCGGACTTCGCCGCCGATCTGATCGGCCCGTGGGCGGGGTTCTTCGTGGGTTGGTCCTACTGGTTCTGCTGGATCGTCACGGCGATCGCCGAGCTCGTGGCCATCACGGGCTACGTCCAGTTCTGGTGGGCGGCCGTCCCGCTGTGGCTGCCCACCGTCCTCGTGGTCCTCATCGTGTTCCTGCTCAACGCCGTGAGCGTGAAGAACTTCGGGGAGATGGAGTTCTGGTTCGCGCTCATCAAGATCGTGGCCATCCTGGCCCTGATCGTGGTGGGTGCGATCATGGCGCTGACCCACTTCGCATCCCCGGACGGGCACACCGCCCAGCTCGCGAACCTGTGGAACGACGGCGGGTGGTTCCCGAACGGCGCCATGGGCGTGGTTGCGGGGTTCCAGATCGCGGTCTTCGCGTTCGTGGGCATCGAGCTCGTGGGCACCACCGCGGCCGAGGCCCGTGATCCCCGCACGACCCTTCCCCGGGCGATCAACTCCGTCCCGGTGCGCATCCTCATCTTCTACGTGGGATCCCTCCTGGCTATCCTGGTGGTCACCCCGTGGCGCTCGATCAACCCCGAGCAGTCCCCGTTCGTGGCCATGTTCGCGCTGGCCGGGCTCGCGGGCGCCGCGTCCGTGGTGAACTTCGTGGTGCTGACCTCCGCGATGTCCTCGTCCAACTCCGGGGTGTTCTCCACGTCCCGGATGATGTTCGGTCTCTCCGCGGAGGGCAGCGCACCCGGGATCTTCAAGGGGCTCAACCGCGTGGGCGTACCCGTGCGGGCCCTGTACCTCACGGCGGGCATCCTGCTGCTGACCATCCCCGTGCTCTACGCGGGGGACTCGATCATCGAGGCGTTCACGCTGATCACGTCCGTGGCGTCCCTCTTGTTCGTGTTCGTGTGGTCCATGATCCTGATCTCCTACATCCGCTACCGCATGAAGTTCCCCGAGCGCCACGCCACCTCCGAGTACAAGATGCCCGGCGGCGTGGTGATGTGCGCTGTGGTGCTCGCGTTCTTCGTGTTCGTGGCGTGGGCGCTGAGCACGGATCCCCAGACCGCCACGGGGCTGGTCGCGGTGGCCGCGTGGCTCGTGGTGCTGGGAATCTCGTGGGCCTTCGTACGCCGCACGGAGTCCCACCGGCAGACCTTCGAGTGGTTCAAGCAGGAGATGGCCCGCCCCGTGGAGCCTGAACACCCGTCCCGATAGAACACACCTGGCCCCCTGTTCAGCACGCACCCCATGCTTAAGCTGGGGACATGACTCGACTGCCGGAACCCCTGTCCCTGTCCTGCGCCGACGGCTCGGGATCCGTCCTAAGCTACGGCGCGCACGTGGTGTCGTGGGCACCGGAGGATCACGAGCCCGTGCTGTGGGTCTCTTCCCGTTCCTACAACGAGACGGGCAGAGCGGTCCGCGGCGGTGTCCCCATCTGCTTCCCGTGGTTCGGGCCCGGGCGCACGGGGGACATGGACCCCGCGCACGGGTTCGCGCGGATCACCGAGTGGCAGCTCGCCGAGCAGGGGGAGGACACCGAGGGTCACGCCTACGCCGAGTTCACCCTCACGCCCGCGGACGTGGCCGAGCACCTGCGCGAGACGTTCCCCCACGAGTTCGAGGCCCGGTTCCGGGTCACCGTGGGCGCCCGCTTGCGTATGGCGCTCACCGTGACGAACACCGGCACCGGGACCTTCGACTTCGAGGAGGCGTTGCACAGCTACCTCCACGTGGGCGATTCCCGGCGCGTGAGCGTGACCGGCCTCGACGGTGTCTCCTACTACGACAAGGTGGCCAAGGAGCAGCGGCGCCAGAGCGGGGAACTCACGATCACGGGCGAGACCGACGCCGTGTTCGCCCATCGCGGCGAGGTGCGGGTTTCCGACCCCGAGCTCGGTCGCACCCTCGTGATCACCAAGGAGGGCTCGGACAGCACCGTGGTGTGGAACCCCTGGGCGGACAAGTCCGTGGCCATGGCGGACTTCGCGGACGACGAGTGGCAGCAGATGCTGTGCGTGGAAGCGGGCAACGTGATGGGCTCCCCGGTCCGGCTCGCCGCCGGCGAGTCACACACCCTCGTGCAGAGCATCGAGGTGCAGGAGCTCACGGCGCAGGATCCCGCCGCCCACGACGCCTGAGCAGGCACCCGTCGCCCACGACACCCTGAGCGCGCTCTCGCCACGCGACGTCGCTGGCGCCCGGCGAGAGCGCCGGGGAGACCGCCGCTCGGCCCGTCCCGCACCCCGCGGGGAACGCCCCGGTGTGGGAATGCCCCGGGGCGAAAGCCCCGGGGTGCGGGACCGTCAGTCGCGCTCGGCGGACGACGCCGCGGCGTCGCCCCCCGGTGCCGCACCGGTAGCGGCCCCGGCGCGCGGGGACTCGGCGGGCGGGACCACGGGCAGCGTACCTGTCTCCGACAGCGCCGGGTTGGCCGAAGAGAGGTCCACCGTGTGGTGGATCTGGGCGTCCAGGGCACCGGGGTGGGTGCCCATGAACGCGTCGATCTGATCGGTCGTGGCGTTGAACTTGGGATCGTTCTTCAGATACAGGTTGGTCTCCCGGACCACCAGGCCGGAGAGGATGATCAGCCCGATCAGGTTGGGGATGGCCATGAGCCCGTTCATGATGTCCGAGAAGGACCACACGAGCGTGAGCGGGGCGAGGGCGCCCAGACCGGCCGCGAGGGAGAAGACCACGCGGTACACGATGGCCGCTCGGGCACCCGCGAGGCGTTCCACGTTGCGCTCGCCGTAATACGCCCACCCCAGGACGGTGGAGTAACCCAGCAGCACCAGGCAGATGGTGACCACGATCCCGCCCCACGAACCGGGCAGGCCCGTGGAGAACGCCACGGAGGTCATGGTCGCGGTGTCCGCGCCGTTCCACACTCCGGTCGTGAGGATCACGAAACCGGTGATGGAGATGACCACCAGGGTGTCCACGAAGGTCTGGGTCATGGACACGAGACCCTGACGCACGGGGTGGCTCGTCTGCGCCACGGACGCGGCGATCGAGGCGGTGCCCATGCCGGACTCGTTGGAGAACAGGGAGCGGGCGGCACCCATCTGGATGGCCATGAGCACCGTGGAGCCCACGAAACCGCCGGCGGCACCCATGGGGGTGAACGCGCCGGTGAAGATGAGGCGCAGCGCCTCGGGGATTCCCTGGTAGTTCACGCCGATGATGTACAGCCCCGAACCGATGTAGAGCACGATCATGAGCGGGACCATGTATGTGGTGACCTTGGCGATCGACTGGATCCCGCCCAGCAGAGCGAGCCCGGTGCCCACGGCCAGGACCACGGCGGTGATCACGGGGGAGACGTTGAAGGTGTGTTCCAGGTTGGACGCGATCGCGTTGCCCTGGGTCATGTTGCCGATCCCGAACGTGGCCACTACGCAGCACACCGCGAACATCACGGACAGGAAGCGGCCGAACTTGTTGGGGATGCCGCGGGCCAGGTACACCTGCGGTCCGCCGGTGAGCTGACCGGCGGTGTCCCGGGTGCGGAAGCGCACGCCCAGGAAGCACTCCGCGTACTTGGACGCCATGCCGAACAGCGCGGTGATCCACATCCAGAACAGGGCGCCGGGGCCGCCAATGGACATGGCCGCTGCCACACCCACGATGTTGCCCGTCCCCACCGTGGCGGCCAGCGCCGTGGACATCGCTGCGAAGGAGGAGATGTCGCCCTTCTCCCCGGTGGCCCGGGAACGGCGCCCGAATCCCAGGCTCATGGCCTTGGTGAAGAGTCGGAACTGGATGCCGCGCAAGCGGAACGTCAGGAAGATCCCCGTTCCCAGCAGCAGGGGGATCAGGAGCCACGGTCCCCAGATCAGGTCACGAACGAAGTCCAGATTGTGTTGGAGGGTTTCCATGGGGGTACGGAGCTTTCCGTGAGCAACGGTGCGAATTGCTGACTAACGTAGCAGCTCGGCGCGCGTCCCGGGGGCGCGGTCCCGGCAGGGAAGACGACGACGCCGCAGTGGCGGACCACTGCGGCGTCGTCGGGAAAGCGTGGTGCTTGCGTTACTTCTGCAGCACGAGGGCCGTGCCGATGGCGGCCAGGAACGCGTCCTTGGACAGCGTCAGGCCCTGCTCGGACGGGCGGATTCCATCCTCCTGGGTCATGTCCGAGTTGCGGAAGTACATGCTCAGCAGCCCGGCGCTGAAGGCGAGCAGACCCGCGCCGGCCAGGCGCTTGGACACGAACGGGGTCAGCAGGGCGGTGCCCAGGGCCAGTTCGGTGCCGGCGATGAACTTGGTGAAGGTCTGGGAGTCCCAGTCCGCGAACTGGGGGACACCGGTGGAGGCGAACTGCTTGAGGCCCTCGGCGGACTCGGCGTCCATGCCGAGCTTGCCGTAGCCGGACTGGAGCAGGAACGCGCCGGGGACACCGCGCAGGATGGCGTTGGAAATGCGCATGACTGGGCCTTTCGTCGGGAGGTGCGGTGGGGGCGGAGCAGGGCCCTGGGTACCCACCGGGGATCGCTGTTCATCCTAACAGCGGGCCTTTTCACGGCGGCGGGGTGGGTGCAACATGCCGACAGTGAACGCACGGACGCCGCCCACGGTGCGATGTCTACTGTGGTGCCACGTCGCGCGCACCGCGCGCCCTCGGAAAGGAGAACCATGGACATCGAGACCATGAAGAAGATCCTCCTGGTGCTGACCAGCCAGGACACCCTGGGAGACACGGGGGAGGCCACCGGTTACAACGTAGCCGAGGCGTCCCACCCGTGGAAGGTCTTCCGGGACGCCGGCTATTTCGTGGACTTCGCCTCGATCGCCGGGGGTCAGCCCCCGCGTGACGAGGTCCAGGAGGACGACCCCGTCCAAGTGGAGTTCACGCAGGATGAGACCGTCAAGGCGTCCCTCTACAACACGCCGCGGGTCTCCGTGGTGGACCCCTCCCAGTACGACGCCGTCTACCTCGTGGGCGGGCACGGCACCATGTGGGACTTCACCGGGGACGCGGACCTGCAGAAGCTCATCGCGTCCGTCTACGACTCCGGTGGCGTGGTGGGCGCGGTGTGCCACGGCCCCGCCGGCCTCGTGGACGTGGAGCTCGGCACGGGCGTGGCGTTGCTGTCCGGGCGCAAGGTGGCCGCATTCACCAATGCGGAGGAGAAAGTCGTGGGCAAGCAGGACGTGGTGCCGTACCTGCTCCAGGACAAGCTCGAGGAACAGGGCGCCACGGTCAAGCTCGCCGACAACTGGGAGGAGAACGTCCAGGTGGACGAGCGCCTCGTCACGGGGCAGAACCCCCAGTCCGCCGCGGGTGTGGCCAAGGAGATGACCAAGCTGCTCACCGAGGTCGTGCGCGAACAGAAGGCGGAGGAGGAAGAGGCCGCCCAGAAGCTGCGTGCGGAGCGGGACGCGGAGGACGACGAGTGACGGCGTCCTGACTCATTGCCGCACGCCCTGGTGGTCGGCGGCGACACGGGTGAGACTGGAAGCGGTCCCCATGGATTCGACGCCAGGAGTTGTCATGCCAGAGTTCACGTCCCGTGTCGCGCTGGTCACCGGCGCCGCCTCCGGTATCGGTGAGGCCATTGCCAAACACCTGGCCCGGCAGGGCGCCAAGGTGGTGGTCACGGACATCGATGCCACCGGGATCGACGACGTGGTCCAGGCCATCATGGCGGACGGCGGGGACGCCGCCGGGATCCACCAGGACGTCTCCAAGCGCGAGGACGCCGTGGCCGCCGTCGACTTCGCGGTGCAGACCTACGGCGGACTGCACTACGCCGTGAACAATGCTGGCGTGGGCGGGCAGATGGAGGCCCTCGGGGAGACCGATATCGAGGCGTGGGAGCGCACGCTCGCGATCGATCTCACCGGCGTGGCCTACGGGATGCACGCCCAGCTGCCCGTGATCGAACAGCACGGGGGAGGGGCCATCGTGAACATCGGCTCCATCCATTCCACCGTGGCCACTGCCGTGGGCAACAGCGCGTACACCGCGGCCAAGCACGGTCTGGTGGGTCTCACCAAGCAGACGGGCGTGGACTACGCCCGACGCGGCGTACGCGTGAACGCGGTGGGTCCCGCCTACATCGACACCCCGCTGCTCAAGAACCTGCCCCCGCAGACGCTGTCGGAACTGATCGACAAGCACCCCATGGGGCGGCTGGGCACCTCGCAGGAAGTGGCTCAGCTGACCACGTTCCTGCTCTCGGACGGCGCGTCCTTCATCACCGGGGGCTACTTCCTGGTGGATGGCGGGTACACGGCGGTCTGAGTAGCGGCGACACCCGCGGGTCACGGGTGTTCCGGCACGCGTGTAGAATGGTCAGGTTCCCCCGTACACATTGCGGGGTAGAGGCGCGCCGGTCCGAGGCGCGCAGTTCGCGCCCCAACATGGCGCGTGCGCGCGGAATCGTTTCGCGCGGACCAACCTGAAAGACGTTCTTTGTCTCATTCCTTTGAAGACCTCGGTGTATCCGAGGCGCTTTCCGCTGACCTCGCCCGCGTGGGCATCACGGAAGCTTTCCCCATCCAAGAGAAAACCCTCCCCGATTCACTGTCCGGGCGTGACGTGCTCGGCCGCGGCCGCACCGGCTCGGGCAAGACGGTCGCGTTCGCGCTGCCGCTCGTGTCCCGGCTCGCGGGACTCGCCCCCGGTTCGTCCCGCGTGGCCCGCCGGGCGAACCGCCCCACCGGCCTGGTGCTGGCTCCCACGCGTGAGCTCGCGACCCAGATCGATCGCACGGTGGCGCCCCTGGCCAAGGCCGCGGGGCTGAACACCACCGTGATCTTCGGCGGTGTCTCCCAGAAGCACCAGGAGAAGGCGCTCGCGGGCGGTGTGGACATCGTCGTGGCCTGCCCGGGCCGGCTCGAGGACCTCATCAAGCAAGGTCTGCTCACGCTCGACGACGTCCGCGTGACCGTCCTGGACGAGGCCGACCACATGGCCGACATGGGCTTCCTGCCCGTGGTCACCCGGATCCTGTCCCGCACCCCCAAGGGCTCCCAGCGGTTGCTGTTCTCCGCAACCCTGGACAACGGCGTGGACATCCTGGTCAAGAAGTTCCTCAAGGACCCGGTGCTGCACTCGGCGGACAACGCCCAGGCCGCGGTGACCACCATGGACCACCACGTCCTGGTCACCGACAGCGATCACAAGCAAGCGCTGATCGAGACCCTCGCGTCGGGCACCGGTCGGCGGATGATGTTCACCCGCACCAAGTATCGCGCCAAGAAGATGGCCAAGAAGCTCAGCCAGGCCGGGATCCCCGCGGTGGACCTGCAGGGTAACCTGTCCCAGGGCGCGCGGGACCGCAATCTCGCCGCGTTCTCCGCGGGTGACGTGCGGGTCCTCGTGGCCACGGACGTGGCCGCGCGCGGTGTCCACGTGGACGACGTCGAACTCGTCGTACACATCGACCCGCCCGCCGAGCACAAGTCCTACCTGCACCGTTCCGGCCGCACGGCGCGGGCCGGCGCCTCCGGGTCCGTGATCACGATCGCGACCACCGAGGAGCGCTCGGACGTCAACAAGCTCATGAAGAAGGCCGGTGTCACGCCCCGGGTGGACCAGGTCGCACCCGGTTCCGAGGTCGTGAAGGACCTCGTGGGCGAGCGCGCCGAGCGCGTTGCGCCGGGTGCCACCCCGGCCGGCGCGACCGGTGGCTCGCCTTCCGCTTCCCGTTCCGGCGGGGGTGCCTCCGGGTCCCGCCGCGGTGGCCGTGGCGGTTCGGGCCGGGGCCGCGGTCGCGGTTCCGCTCAGGCCGCCGGACGCGGCAACGGTGCTCGTTCCGGCGACGCCGGTGCCGGGCGCGGTCCCTCGAACGGGCGTTCGCAGGCTCGCTCCAGTGAACGACGCCGCGGTGGCAGCGTCGATGGCGCGGCCTCCGGTAGCGCACGCCCCGGCGCGTCCCGCTCCGCCCGCGGCGGTTCCGCCCAGCGCGGCCACGGGGCGGACCGGGTTCCGGACCGCGCCACGGCGGCGGCGCAGCGGCGTCGTGAGAACAACCGGGCGGGTCAGCCCACTCGCTGATCGCTCGGCGAGGGTCGCCGCGAGCGCTGTCCCACCTCGACCCCGGGGTGGAACGGTGCTCGCGGAACTGCGCTTCCCAGTGGAGAACTCCCGGTCTGATGAGTCATCGGACCGGGAGTTCTCTATTGCTGGTTCGGGCCGGGGCGGTTCCGGCATCATGCCCGCGGGCCTACTCCGGAGGAGTGAGCGAGCGCAGGAAGTCCAGGGTGATGTCCTCGTGCGCGTTGACGAACACCCGGTGCGGGCCGTCGGGGACGGGCTTGTCACCCGGGACGACCACCACGGTCATGCCCGCGGCAACCGCACTGCGCACCCCCGGTTCCGAGTCCTCGATGGCCACGCAATTCCGCGGGGCGACTCCGAGCAGTTCGGCACCCGTGAGGTACGGTTCGGGATCCGGCTTGGGACGGGTCACATCGTCCTGGGAGACGATCCGGGTGAGCACGTCCGGGGCGCCAGCAGCGGTGGTCCCCGCGACCGAGCTCAGCGCGTTCGTGACGATCGCCGCCGGGATACCGGCCTCGCTCAGTTCGCTCAACAGCGAGCGCATGCCGGGCAGGAAGGGTACGCGGTCGTCCATGCTGTCGATCACGTGCTCGGCGAGTTGCTGCGTGATGTCCTCGACGGAATCGGTGGCCCCGCGTTCCACGAACTTGCGGGCCGCATCCGGCACGGTCCCCCCGAGGGTCGCGTGATCGTCCTCCACGGTCCAGCTCTGGTCGTACCGCTGCGCGACCTTGCGCTTGGCGGCCGCCCATTGGGGCTCCGTGTCCACGAGGGTGCCGTCGTGGTCGAAAAGCACAGCCAGGGGGTAGGTCATGGCCACCTTTCGGAAGCATCGGGGGTGGGATATGGGACCCCAGTTTACCGGCGAACCCCGGGGCCGGAGGCGGCGTCGTCGGGATGCCGCCGCGCTATGCAGGAGCCAGACCGCGCAGGAAGTCCAGGGTGAGCGCCGCGTGATCGGCCACGTGCACGATGCCGGGTCCGGGCAGGACCTGCTGCACCCCCGGGACCACGACCGTGGTGATCCCCGCGGCCACGCCGGACGCCGCGCCGGAGGGCGAATCCTCCACGACTACGCAGGCCCCGGGCGCCACGCCCAGACGCCTGGCGGCCTCAAGGTACGCGTCCGGATCCGGTTTGGGCCTGACACCCTGGGCCACCTCCTGGTCCCCGATGATCACCCGGAACAGGTTGTCCGGGGCCAGGGACGCGCTGTAGCGGGCCACCTCGGAGGTAGCGTTCGTGACGATCGCCGCGGGGATCCCGGCACGGTCCAGGTCCTCCAGGAGAGGTACGACCCCGGGAATGAACGTGGGCGGGTTCTCCTCCAACACCGCCTGCAGCACCCCGTAGAACTCGCGGTAGACCTCGTCCAGCGACCCCGGTACGCCCAGCGCGCTCAACCGCTCCACGGTGGTCGCGAGCGGCCTGCCCAGGGTGTCCTGGGTGTCCCGCTCGGTCCACTCACCCCCGTGCGCGACCACGATCCGCTGCTTGCCCAGTTCCCACAGCGGTTCGGTGTCCACCAGGGTGCCGTCATGGTCGAAGAGGACGGCCTGCGGGAAGTCGTGGGTACTCATGACCCCACGGTACCTGCCCGCCCCGACACGGACCGCGCCCTACGATGGACGTATGAGTGCTTCCGATCCCGCGTCCGCCCATCACAGACCGGGATCCGCGCTGTCCGGCGCCTTCCCGGTAATCATGATCGCGGTGGCCGCGGCCTTGGCCCTGTGGGTCGGCTTCGGCCGGGGCGTCGCGGGTCTGCTCGGCTCCCTCACCCCGGTCTACGCGGCGGCGATCGGGCTGCCCATCCTGCTGTTACACGTCATCGCGGCGGCGCTGTTCCGTCGGGACGCACTCAGCTACCCGTCCCACGCCATGAGCCGGCGGGGCATGCTCACCGCGGTGGCCTCATGGGTGATCACGCTGTGCTTCGGGTTCTTCCTCCCGGATTCCACCGCCCACGGTATGCAGTCCCTGTTCACCCATGCGGTCGGCGCTGAGTACGTGGAGTTGGGTTACGGGTTTGTCAACATCTTTGGCGTGCTGTCCGTGGCGCTCGCGGTCGCCCTGGTGCTGCTCGCGCTCACGGATCTGCGCGTCACGGCGCGCCGGCTGCGCGGTGAGCCCCTCACGGAGGACGAGCGCCTGGACCGCCTTGAGGCGCACCCTCGCGGTCTCGACGCTGCCTCTGACGCCGCCGGTGCCGGGCCCGCGCCGGCGAGCGCGACGTCGTCGTCCCGGGAACGACTGTGACGGTGCCGCTGCGCACGCCGCGACTCATGCTGCGTGCCTACCGCGCGGACGACGCCGCGTTCGTGCGTGACCTGTATGCGCGCGCCGAGGTGCAGCGCTACATCGGGGACGGCACGCAGCGCGTGAGCTCGGACGGGCAGGCCCGGGAGAAGATCCGGGGCTGGGACCAGGGCTACGCGCACGAGCCGGTGCTCGGTGTGTGGGCCATCGTCGACCTGGTCGACGCCCTCGCGGGGACCCTGCTGCTCAAGCCCATCCCCGATTCCGGCACGAACACCGCGACCGACGTGGAGGTCGGGTGGCACCTGCACCCGCGCGCGTGGGGACGCGGATACGCCACGGAGGCGGCCCGTGCCGTGCTGGCCCACGCCTTCGAGCACGGTCAGGACCGGGTGGTCGCCGTGACGCACCCAGCCAACCGGGCGTCGCAGGCCGTGTGTCGTCGCCTGGGCATGACCCACCGCGGTCTCAGCCGAGCGTACTACGATGCCGAGTGCGCACTCTTCGAGCTCCGGGCACCCACCGCGCACGAAGGGGAGGCAGCATGAGTGATCCCGATCTCGTGATCGGTGCGGACGGTCTCGCCCGGCCCAGATGGGCGGCCTCGGACCCGCTGCTCAGGGAGTACTACGACCACGAGTGGGGCGTGCCGGTGCGGGACGAGAACGGGCTGTTCGAGCGCGTGACGCTCGAGGCGTTCCAATCCGGGCTGTCATGGCGCACGGTGCTCGCGAAACGGCCGGCGTTCCGGGAGGTCTTTCACGGCTTCGACCCGGAGGCCGTGGCGGCCATGGACGAACGGGACGTCGAGCGGCTCCTGGGGGACGCGCGGATCATCCGCAACCGGCGCAAGATCGAGGCGACCGTGACGAACGCGCGAGCCACCGTGGCTCTGCGCGAGGACGGCGGTCTGGCGGACCTCGTGTGGTCCTTCATGCCGAGCAGCACCCCGCATCCCGATCGCTTCGCGGACGTCCCGACCACCTCGGATGAGAGCAGGGCCCTGTCCCGCGAACTGAAACGGCGCGGGTTCGTGTTCGTGGGTCCCACGACCATGTACGCACTCATGGAAGCGATCGGGATGGTGGACACCCACTTGGTGGGCAGTCACCGCCGCGGGACCTCCGGGGTCTGGACGTGAGACCGGGTGCCGCGGGCGCTAGCGATCACGACGGCGCAGATAGCTGCGGCCGTCTGAATCCCTGACCATCTCGTAGTCGTCCTGGAGGTTGCGGTACCAGTCCTGGGCCTCGGGGGTCATCTCGGTGTTGCCCCGCAGGTTCATGGAGCTGCGGTTGGCCGGTCCCACGAAGCGCATCACCACCTTGTTGAAACGCTGCAGCCGACTCGGCTTGCGCGGGGTGGTCTCATCGGACGGTGAATCGGTGTCCACGGCGGGTTCCTTTGGAGACTGCGGGTGGGGAGAGAACTCTGGGGAGCGCACGCGCGTCCCACCTCCATTATGCCCGACGCAGGGGTGAGAAAGGCCCTAGGGCCCCTGACCGTTCCCGGTCAGGGGCCCTAGGGTGCGATTACGAGCGGATCAGGCCCGCTGCGTGTCGTCCTTGACGTTTTTGGCGTGCTCCTGCGCGGAGCCCTTGAGCTGGCCGGCTTCCTGCTGACCCTGCTCCTTGACCTCCTGGGCGCCGGACTGCGCGGTCTGCTTGACCGACTCCGCAGCCTCCTTGGCCGGTTTTTTCAGGTCGTCCGCGATCTCCTGCGCGGTTTCCTTGGTGGAATCCATGGCGCTCTGCAGGTGCGGCTGGACGCGGTCGGCGGCCTCGGCCACGAGCTCCTGCTCCTTCTGGCTCGAGGGCAGCAGGGAACCGATCAACCAACCGGCACCGAGGGCGATCAGGCCCGCGGCCATGGGGTTGCCACGGGTCTTGGCCCGGGCGGCCGCCGGGGCGTTGCTGATGGCCTCGCCGGCCTGGTCCATGCGGTGGGAGGCCTCGTCACGAAGGTCGCGGCCTGTATCCCGGGCGTCCTCTGCGGAGCCCATGATGGACTCACGGACGTCCTGGATCTTGTGGCGGGCCTTGCTCTTCTGACGGTCGACCACCTTTTCCGGGGTCACCTTCTCCGCCACGGCGTCCACGTCCGCATTCAGGCGTGCACGGGTGGCTTCGATATCGGCGCGGATCTGATCAGGGTTCTGCTGGCTCATCGGGTCTCCTTGGAAGGCTTCACGGTATCCGGAATTTCGCTGACGGTTTCGCGGGTTCGGGGCAGCGGGTCCTTGGTGGCCTGGGCCATCTTGCGCTTGCCGCGGTCCAGGTTCTTCTTGCCCACCGCGGCGAGGATCGCGGCGATGATCGCCCAGATGACCGCCACGATCACGGCCGACCAGCCAAGACCCACCAGGTTGCCCAGGGCCCACATGAGGGCCAGGGATAGGAACAGGAGCACGAAGTGGCCGGCCACACCGGCGCCTCCCAACAGCCCCGCGCCCTTACCTGTGACCTTTACGGAGTCCGTGGCCTTCTGGATCGCCATGTTCGCCTCGGCCTTGGCCAGCGCGATCTCCTGCTGGATCAGGGTGGTCAGGTTGGTGCTCAGAGACTTGAACATCTCACCGAGCGACTCGTGCTCCGCCCGCTCTTCGGGTTCCGACGGGGGAATGGGGTGACTCATCGACGCTCACTGCCTTGTCCGGGGTAGGTGGTGCCGGGGACCTGGGTGTCGCCCTGACCGGGGTACGTGGTGCCGGGAACCTGCGCGTCGCGCTGATCCGGGTAGACCGTGCCGGGAACCCGGTCAGTGTAGGTGCGGGTGCCCTCGCCACGGGTGTCGTTGCGGTACGCGTACGTGTCACCCGTGCTGGGGGTGCCGTACGCGGGTGCCTGGGTGCGGGCGACGGTGTCGTGGTGGTCGTTGCCGATCTCGTCGCTGTCCTTGGCGCTGCGCGTGGCGCGCCCGGCGAGCAGACCGATGCCGGCCGCGATGGCCAGGAAGGTCCCGGGACGGCGGGCAGCGAAACGGCGTACGTCACCGAGCAGCTGCTGCGGGTCCTTGTTCTCCAGCGAGGACGCGAGGGAGTTCACGGTGCCCGAGGCGTTGCCGAGCAGGCCACTGACGTACTCGGTCTCCGGCTTCTTGCCCTGGGAGATGGCGTCCACCTCATCGCTCACGGAGCGGACGGTCGATGCGAGGCGCTCCTGCTGCTGGCCCACGTAGCCCTGTAGGTCTTCCTTGAGGCGGCCCCACAGGTCGTGCGCCTGGCCCATGGCCTCGTCCTTGGCGGCGACGGCCTGCTCCTTGGCGGTCTCTTTCACGCGGCGGCCGGATCCAGCCGCCTCGTTCTTGAGCTGCTGCGCCTCGACCTTGCCGGATTCCGCGGCGACGTCCTTCTTGGACGGGACCTCGGTGGAACCCTGGGAGTGGGTCTGTTGACCAGCTCGACGCTGATCGTTGTTGTTGCTCATAGTGGCACCTTTCCTACAGCATGTGGTGGATTTAATAAGGCTACATATTATCGGGGGATTGGTATAGAGCATTCGATAATCTATTTCCACCCGGTTAGGCCGAAAACTCGAAATGGAAAATGAATTGACAAATCATTTCGCGCTGAGCGGAATATCGGGCTTCCCGTATCAAGTTGAGCGTAGTAGACTCAAGTTAACTGAAATCAACGTCATCACTACTGTCGGAAGGAGCCGCCGTGGACACCAAGTTCACGACCAAGTCTCAAGAAGCCCTGAGCGCTGCAGCGTCGAATGCCGCGACCGCGGGCAACCCCAATATCGAGCCCGCCCACGTCCTCAAGGCGCTCATGGACCAGCGCGACGGCGTGGCCGTCGCTGTCCTACAGGCCACCGGTGCCAACGCGGACGCCGTGTCCATCAAGGCGAGCAACATCATCCACGAGATGCCCAGCGCATCCGGGACCTCCACGGCCCAGCCCCAGCTGAGCCGCACCGCGCTGCAGGCACTGCAGGCCGCGGAGAACTACGCGCGTGACCTCAAGGACGAGTACGTCTCCACCGAGCACCTGCTCTACGGTCTGGCCGCGGGACGCGACAAGACCGCCGAGGCGCTGCAGGCGGCGGGCGTGACCACGGAGGCGCTCGCACAGGCCATCCCGCAGGTGCGCGGTGACCGCCGGGTCACCAGCCCGGACCCGGAGGGGACCTTCCAGTCCCTCGAGAAGTTCGGCACGGACCTCACGGCGATCGCCCGCGAGGGGAAGCTCGATCCCGTGATCGGGCGTGACTCGGAGATCCGCCGCGTGGTCCAGGTGCTCTCGCGCCGGACCAAGAACAACCCCGTGCTGATCGGTGAGCCCGGTGTGGGTAAGACCGCCGTGGTCGAGGGCCTCGCCCAGCGCATGGTGGCCGGGGACGTACCCGAGTCGCTGCGCGGCAAGACCCTGATCTCCCTGGACCTGGGGTCCATGGTGGCCGGCGCCAAGTACCGCGGGGAGTTCGAGGAACGCCTCAAGGCCGTCCTGGACGAGATCAAGAAGTCCGAGGGTCAGATCGTCACGTTCATCGACGAGATCCACACGGTCGTGGGCGCGGGTGCGTCCGAGGGGTCCATGGACGCGGGCAACATGCTCAAGCCCATGCTGGCCCGCGGTGAGCTGCGCCTGATCGGTGCCACCACGCTGGACGAGTACCGCGAGAACATCGAGAAGGACGCCGCCCTGGAGCGCCGGTTCCAGCAGGTCTACGTGGGGGAGCCCTCGGTCGAGGACACCGTGGCGATCCTGCGCGGATTGAAGGAGCGTTACGAGGCGCACCACAAGGTGCAGATCGCGGACTCGGCCCTCGTTGCCGCCGCTCAACTGTCCCAGCGTTACATCCCCAGCCGTCAGCTCCCGGACAAGGCCATCGACCTGATTGACGAGGCCGCGTCCCGGTTGCGCATGGAGATCGATTCCGCCCCGGAGGAGATCGACGAGCTGCGCCGCTCCGTGGACCGCTTGACCATGGAGGAACTGGCCCTGGACGGGGAGACAGACCCCGCGTCCGTCGAACGTCTGGCCGCTCTGCGCCAGGACAAGGCGGACAAGGAGGCCGAGCTGGATGCCCTCAACGCGCGGTGGGAGGCCGAGAAGGCCGGACTCAACCGCGTGGGTGACCTCAAGGCGCAGATCGACGACCTGCGCTCGCAGGCCGAACGCGCCCAGCGCAACGGTGACCTGGGGGAGGCCTCCCGCTTGCTGTACGGCGAGATCCCGGCTCTGCAGAAGGACCTGGACGCCGCACAGGCGCAGGAGGAGGCCGGGGCCCGGCATGACACCATGGTCTCGGAGGAGGTTACCGCGGACGACATCGCCGAGGTGATCTCCGCGTGGACCGGTATCCCCGCGGGCAAGATGCTGCAGGGCGAGTCCGACAAGCTGCTGCACATGGAGCAGCTGCTGGGCAAGCGCCTGATCGGGCAGAAGCCGGCCGTGAGTGCGGTCGCGGACGCCGTACGGCGTTCCCGCGCGGGGATCTCGGACCCGGACCGCCCCATCGGCTCGTTCCTGTTCCTGGGTCCCACGGGCGTGGGCAAGACCGAGCTGGCCAAGTCCCTCGCGGACTTCCAGTTCGACGACGAGCGCGCCCTGATCCGCATCGACATGTCCGAGTACTCGGAGAAGCACTCCGTCTCACGCCTGGTCGGTGCCCCTCCGGGGTACGTGGGCTACGACGAGGGTGGGCAGCTGACCGAGGCCGTGCGGCGTCGTCCGTACTCGGTGGTGCTGCTCGACGAGGTCGAGAAGGCCCATCCCGAGGTCTTCGACATCCTGCTGCAGGTCCTGGACGACGGTCGCCTGACCGACGGGCAGGGCCGCACGGTGGACTTCCGCAACGTGATCCTGATCCTGACCTCGAACATGGGCAGCCAGTTCCTGGTGGATCCCACCATGGACGAGGAGGCCAAGAAGAACGCCGTGATGGGCGTGGTCAACGCCTCGTTCAAGCCGGAGTTCCTCAACCGGTTGGACGACATCATCATGTTCGACCCGCTGAGCACCGAGGACCTGGCCAAGATCGTGGACATCCAGGTGGCCCAGCTCGCGCACCGTCTCGAGCAGCGGCGCCTGTCCTTGGAGGTCACGCCCGGGGCTAGCGAGTGGCTGGGTATCACGGGCTACGACCCCGCCTACGGTGCCCGCCCGCTGCGTCGGCTCGTGCAGCGCGAGATCGGTGACCGCTTGGCGCGCGGGCTGCTCTCCGGCGCCATCACGGACGGGGACACCGTGCTCGTGGACGTCAACCCGGACGTCGCCCAGGACGGCCTGACTGTCACGGCTTCGCACGGCGACGACCCGCAGGACGACGACGCCGCGCACGCCCACGACGCCCCGGCGCGGGACAGCGGCGACGACGTCGTGGACGCGGAGATCGTCGACGAGTGACACCCCGGCTACCGCGGATGCGTTCGCGGTGACCGAGACCGCCCGAGGAGCCTAGTGCTGCTCGGGCGGTCGTCCGTTCCGGGGCGACCGCTCATCCACGGTGGGCCTCTCGCCCGCGGCCGGCTGATCGGCCACGGCCGGCCGCGCGTCCACGTAGGTGTCCTGACGGTAGTCGTACTCCACGGGCTGACCGTTCTCGTCGGTGCGCTGGTACCACGAACTCATGCGCTCCCCCGTGGAGTCCACGTCGTGACCGGCCGCGGCGGGGCCCTCCTGGTGGCGGACCTCCAGGGCGAAGTCGTCCCCGTGCTCGTCCATGCCCTGGCGTACCGCGTTGTCGAGCGCCGTGCGCGCGTAGTGGTGGCGCAGACTCATGGGATCGGTGGAGAGGTCCCGCAGGAACGCCGGGATCAGGGCCAGCAGGATCACCGCGAACGGCAGCGCCGCCACGGTCACGAGGTCCTGCAGACCCTGCAGGGCGTTCGCCCCGCCCACCGCGAGCATCACGGAGGACACCCCGGCCAGGGCCACACCCCAGAAGATGATGATCTTCCGGTCCGGTTCGGGCTTGCCCTGCTGGGACATGGACGCCATCACGAGCGTCGCGGAGTCCGCGGACGTAATGAAGAAGACGGCCAGCAGCACGATGATCGCAATGGGCGTGATCTGCGCGAACGGCAGGGCGTCCAGGACGCGGAAGAGCATGTCCTCGGGGGACGCGGCACCCGCGATGTCCACGCCGTCGCGCTGCAACCAGATGGCGGTGCCGCCGAAGACCGAGAACGCGAGCACACAGATCACGGTGGGTGCCAGCAGTACCACGCTCACATACTGGCGCAGGGTGCGCCCGCGGGAGATGCGGGCCACGAACACGCCCACGAACGGCGCCCACGAAACCCACCACGCCCAGTAGAACAGGGTCCATGAGCGCATGAATTCCTCGGCCTCCCTGCCCCAGGACGCGGAGAGGGACAGCATCTGGAACATCTCACCGAAGTACGTGCCCACGACCGAGGGGATGAAGTTCAGCAGGAACACGGTGGGGCCCGCCACGAACAGGAAGAACGCGACCACGGCCGCGAGCACCATGTTGAAGTTCGAGAGCCTGCGGATCCCCTTGGCCACGCCGGAGACCGCGGAGATCAGGAACACGCACGTGAGCACCGCGATGATCGCGATCAGCACCGCGTTGCCCACCTCACCGAGACCGGTGATGATCTGCAGACCGCGGCCGATCTGCAGCGTGCCCAATCCCAGGGAGGCGGAGGTCGCGAAGAGGATGCCCACGATCGCGAACATGTCGATGAGCCGCCCGCCTACGCTCAGGTGCGCGCGCTGGCCGAAGATCGCGGACATCAGCAGGGGCCGCCCACGGCGATAGCCCGCGTAGCCCACGGCCGCCCCCACGAGCGCGTAGATGGCCCACGCCTGCAGTCCCCAGTGGAAGATGGTCTGTGCGAGTGCGGAATGCATCGCGTGGTAGCTCTGCGCCGCGGCGCGTCCCGGGGGAGGGGTCATGTAGTACGTGACGGGTTCGTAGACACCGAAGAAGATGAGCCCCACGCCCATCCCCGCCGCGAAGAGCATGGCGATCCACGACCCCATGGAGTAGGCCGGTTCCTCGCCGTCCTTGCCCAGAGGGATCCGGCCGTAGCGTGAGAACCCCACGAAGAGCAGGAACAACAGCATCACGGCGGCCAACAAGGTGAAGACCCATCCGCCGTAGGTCACCACCGCGTCCAGCGCACCTTTGGACACCGTGGTGAGCGATTCGGTGGAGACCGCACCCCACACCACGAACCCCACGATCAGTGCTCCGGCGACCCCGAACGTGATCTTGTCCGTGCGGTAGCGCACCCGCTGCTCCTCCACCGAGACCCCGGGCACCAGGCCCGGGTGGGTGTCATGGGGATACGGACTCTCGGAGGGCGGGACCCTCCGCGGGGATGAACTCATGGCAAACCTGCTCTGGTGCGGGGAATGTGCGGACTGCGCCGCCGGGGCCGTTTCACTGTACCGGCCGGATTCGCCCCGCGAGTTTCCTCGAACCACGCCGTGAGGGCCCGGGATTCGCCCGGGATTCGCCCGGGGTGGACGCACGGCGTGCGGGTGCGCGAGAAGCGTACAAAACATGTACCCTGGACACACGAAAAACTGACAAGACACTCCGGGGCCGTACTGTGTGCTCAACACGGTACCGCCGATCGGACACGAGACGCAGAGGGGGTCACGCCATGGGGCGCGGCCGTCAAAAGGCGAAGGCGACACGACAGGCGCGGGAGATGAAGTACTTCAGCCCGCAGACCGACTATTCGGCGTTGCAGCGGGAGTTGCGCAGCAGCAAACCGTCCTCCCGAGCCATGGATCACGAGGAACGTCCCGAGGATGAGGACGACTACTCGACCTACGCGGAGAAGTACTCGGACTACGACTGATCCGCTCGCCGCGCCACCGCGGCGGCGTCGTCATCGTGACCAGCAGAGCAAGGAACCGCCCACACGAGCGTGTGGGCGGTTCCTTGCGTGTCCGTCGCGTGGCGGGCGCTCGGTGCACGTTCAGCGGGCGTAGTCACCCGTCATGAGCACGCCGCCGCCAGCCACGCCCTTGGCGCCCTGCACCCAGTCACTGCCGTGGCGGGAGGCGTCCGGGTCCACGGGACCCACGCGGCCCATGATCCAGGACGGCAGCCCGCGTTCGGTGAGGTGGGCCGCGGCGGCGTCGGCCACGGCGGGGTCCACGATCGCGACCATGCCCACGCCCAGGTTGAGCGTGCGCTCAAGGTCCGCCAGGGGCACCTGACCGAGCTGCGCCACGAGCTGGAACACGGGCGGCAGGGACCACGTGGAGCGCTCCACCGTGGCCTGCAGGTCCGCGGGCAGAACACGCGCCAGGTTGGCCGCGAGACCACCGCCGGTCACGTGGGAGAAGCCGCGCACGCCGTGGCCCGTGGTGCCGTCCGGACCGTTCACGGGGAACGCCCGCGCGAGGTCCAGGACGTCCGCCGCGTAGACGCGCGTGGGTTCGAGCAGTTCCTCGCCCAGGGTCCGGCCCAGTTCGCTGACCTGGCGGTCCAGCTGCCAACCGGCCACGTTGATGACCCGGCGCACCAGGGAGTACCCGTTGGAGTGCAGCCCGGAGGACGCCATGCCGATCACGACGTCCCCGTCACGCACGCGCTGCGGGCCGAGCAGTTCGTCCGCCTCGATCACGCCGGTGGCCGCACCGGCGACGTCGTACTCGTCCACGCCCAGCAGCCCGGGGTGCTCGGCGGTCTCTCCGCCCACGAGGGCGGTGCCCGCGGCCTCGCACGCCGCGGCGATGCCCCGCACGATGTCCGCGATGCGTTCCGGGACCACCTTGCCGGTCGCGATGTAGTCGGTCATGAACAGCGGCTTGGCGCCCACGACCACGATGTCGTCCACGACCATGCCCACGAGGTCCCACCCGATGGTGTCGTGGACGTCCAGGGACTGGGCGATCGCGACCTTGGTGCCCACGCCGTCCGTGGACGTGGCCAGGTAGGGCTTGCGGTAGCCGGTGAGCTCGGAGACGTCGAAGAGCCCGGCGAAGCCGCCCACGCCGCCCACCACGCCGGACGTGTGGGTCGCCTTCACGGCGGACTTCATGAGTTCGACGGCGCGGTCCCCGGCCTCGACGTCCACCCCCGCGCTCGCGTAGGTGACGGCTTCCGTGCCGTGGGCTCGGGACTGGCTCATGCGGTGGTCTCCTCGTGGGCGGTGTCGGTGCGCGGTGCTGGGTCCACGAGGTCCTCGGAAGGTTCCGCGTGGGCCCCGGGGGATTCCAGCACGGACTTGCCGAGCCGGTCCGCCTTGGGCAGGGCCGTGGGGTAATCACCCGAGAAGCACGCGGTGCACAGGGTGGAACGGGGGCGGGCGGTGGCCTCGATCATCCCCTCCTCGGAGATGTACCCCAGGGAATCGGCGCCCAGGGAGGCGCGGACGTCCTCCACGGCGAGCCCGTTGGCGATCAGCTCCGCGGGGGACGCGAAGTCGATGCCGTAGAAGCACGGCCACTTGATGGGCGGGGAGGAGATCCGCACGTGGATCTCCGCCGCCCCCGCTTCACGCAGCATGCGCACGAGGGCCCGCTGGGTGTTGCCGCGCACGATCGAGTCGTCCACGACCACCAGGCGCTTGCCCGCCACGATCGAACGCAGGGGGTTGAGCTTGAGCCGGATCCCGAGCTGACGGATGGTGTCCGAGGGCTCGATGAACGTGCGGCCCACGTAGGAGTTCTTCACGAGCCCGTGTCCGAACGGGATGCCCGAGGCCTCCGCGTATCCGATCGCGGCGGGGGTCCCGGACTCGGGGGTGGGCATCACGAGGTCCGCGTTCACGGCGTGCTCGCGCGCGAGTTGTCGGCCCATCTCCACGCGGGACTCGTACACGGAGCGCCCGGCGATCGTGGTGTCGGGGCGGGCCAGGTACACGTACTCGAACACGCACCCCGCGGGCTTCGCCTCCGCGAAACGGCGCGAACGCAGGCCGTTCTCGTCGATCGCGATGAACTCACCGGGTTCCACCTCGCGCACGAAGGAGGCGCCCACGATGTCCAGCGCAGCGGTCTCGGAGGCCACGACCCAGCCGCGTTCCAGTCGGCCCAGCACGAGGGGACGCACGCCCAGGGGATCGCGCGCGGCGTAGAGTGTGGCCTCGTCCATGAACGTGAGACAGAAGGACCCCACCAGTCGGGGCAGCAGCATCATGGCCGCCTCCTCGAGCGAGTTTAGGGGGTGCTCCGCGAGCAGCGCGGTGATCAACGCGGTGTCCGTGGTGTTGCCCCGGGCGATCTCACCGCGGGACGGGAACCCGGACTTGTCGAGCAGCAGGTCGTAGAGCTCGGCGGAATTGGTCAGGTTGCCGTTGTGCGCGAGCGCGAGCGTGCCGTGCGGGGTGGCACCCAGGGTGGGCTGGGCATTGGCCCAGTGGGACGCACCCGTGGTGGAGTAGCGCGCATGTCCCACGGCCAGGTACCCCTTGAGGGTGTTGAGCGTGGTCTCGTCGAAGACCTGGGACACGAGCCCCATGTCCTTGTAGACCGAGATCCGTTCCCCGTCGGACGTCGCGATGCCCGCGGACTCCTGCCCGCGGTGCTGCAGCGCGTACAGGCCGTAGTACGTCAGTTTGGCGACGTCCTCGCCCGGGGCCCACACGCCGAACACGCCGCACGCGTCCTGGGGGCCTTTTTCTCCGGGCAAGAGGTCGTGAGAGAGTTTTCCGTCAGCTCGAACCACGCAGACAGTGTCTCATGTGCCGGGGCGCTCGTCCGCCCCGTGAAGATCCTGGACCTCCGCGGTCACGTGCCGGGAGCGTTTGAGGGAGATCCGGTCCAGGACGAGTGCCACCACGGCGCCCACGGTCGCACCCACGATCAGGAACGTCATGAGGAAGAACCCGATGATGGCCCCGCGGGTGTAGGCGAGCGATCCGGGGCCCAGCGCCCCCACGAGCAGTCCCGCGATGGCCCCGACGGCCGCGCCCGTGATGAGGAACGCGATCATGTTGGGGGCGCGGCGCACCGTCATCCGTTCGGTGGCGGAACCGGGCTGCGGGGCGGGCGCGGGCGTCTCGGGATCGGCGGAACTCATGGTTTCCAGGTTATCGCGCATCCGGGCGTGCGCGGGCCACGCGATGTCGTCGGTGGGGCGTGGGTGGTGCCTCAGCCGAACAGCGGGAGCCACGCGCTGAGGTCGGTGCGCGTCCCGGACGCCGCGACGCTGCCCTCGCGGACGCTGTCGGTCCACCGTGCGCGTCCGGTCGCGAGCGCGAGCCACGTGGTGGCGTCGGTCTCCACCACGTTGGGTGGGGTGCCGCGCGTGTGGCGCGGACCGGGGACGCACTGGGTCACGCCGAAGGGCGGCACGCGCACCTCCACGGAATTGCCCTCCGCGCGACTCGCGAGTTCCTCGAGGCAGTAGCGCACCGCGGTGGCCGTGGTGCGGCGGTCGGCCTCGTCAGGGGATCGGCGCCAGCGCGCGAGCGCGAGGCTGCCGTCCGCCGGGTCGACCTTGCGTCGGATCGTCATGGCCCACCTCTGGGATCGTGGATCTCGGATTGAGGATCGGGGGGCCGGTCAGCCCAGGAGTTCCCGCAGCGGCTCGGCGAGCTCGATGGCACCCACGGGCCGCCCAGCCCCGGTGATCGGGTGCGTGACGCGTTCGAGGACGCGATCGGCGTCGGCCCGGGAAACGGCACCCGCGTGCGCGAGCAGCGTGAGGCCCACGAGTGAGTTGGCGCGCGAGGAACCGTCCAGCATCTTGATGGCCACGGACCACCCGGAACGGGTGCCCAACCCCAGCACGCCCTCCGCGCCGAGCTTGGTGATCACGTCCAGCTCCTCCATGATCACGGTGTTCGAACGCCCCGGGCCCTGGACGTACTCGGGGTAGTCGAGCATGGACGTGGCCACGGTCGCGGCGCGGGCGTCAGCCTGGACGTTGCGTGCGGCGCGCCCCAGCGTGGAGTACATGCGGGCGAGGCCGGTGAGGGTGATCGCCGTGAGCGGTGCACCGCAGCCGTCCACGCCCACGTGCTGGGCGCGCTCGCCGGAGAACTCCTCGATGGTCTCGATCACGAGCTGCTGCAGCGGGTGCTCGGGATTCAGGTAGGAGTCGATGGGCCACCCGTTGGTCACGCACGCGAGCAGGAACGCCGCGTGCTTGCCCGAACAGTTCATGCACATGCGGTTGCGGCCGCGTTCGGTGCGGATCAACCACGCGCGCGTGTCCTCGTCCTGGGGCCAGTCCGGCGGGCACTGCAGCGCCTCGGGGTCCAGCTCGGCCGCCTTGAGGATCGAGTTGACCGCGTCCAGGTGGTCGAACGTGGCGGTGTGCGACGCCGCCGCGATCGCCACCTGCTCGCCGCGCAGCGGGGCCCCGGCCTTCATCGCGGCGATCGCTTGGAACGGCTTGAGGGTCGAGCGCGGGAAGATCGCCTCGTCCGGAGCGCCCACGGAGAACGCCACGGATCCGTCAGGTGCCAGCACCACGGCGGATCCGCTGTGCCGGGACTCCACGAAGCCGCTGCGTTGCACCACGGCGAGTTCCACGGCCTGGTCCGAGCTGAAGGTCTGCATACCTTCCAGTATGGCAGCGTGGCCCGCGCAATCGTTGCCCGGGCGGGGGCTGTGGCCGATACGCTGAGCGCGTGAAGGTTTTGGTGGTGGGCCCAGGGGGCCGCGAACACGCGATGATCACGTCCCTGCTACGGGACCCGCACGTCAGCGAGGTGCACAGCGCACCCGGTAACCAGGGGATCGCCCAGGACGTCCCGGTACATCCCCTCAACGCGCAGGACCCGGAGGCCGTGGTCGCGCTGGCTCGGGAGTTGGACGCGGACCTCGTGGTCGTGGGACCGGAGGCACCGCTCGTCGCCGGTGTCGCGGACGCCCTCACTCGTGCGGGCATCCCCGTGTTCGGTCCGTCCGCACAGGCCGCGCGGATCGAGGGCTCCAAGGCGTTCGCCAAGGAGATCATGGCGGCGGCGGGTGTCCCCACCGCGCGATCGGTGGCCACGACGGATCTCGCGGACGTGCGGGCGGCCTTCGAGCGTTTCGGTGCGCCCTACGTGGTTAAGGACGACGGGTTGGCCGCGGGCAAGGGCGTGGTGGTCACGCCGGACCGGGACCGTGCCGAGGCCCACGCGCGCGAATGCCTGGACGCGGGCGGTGCCGTGGTCGTCGAGGAGTTCCTGGACGGCCCGGAAGTGTCCCTGTTCGTGCTCAGCGACGGCGAGAACGTGGTCCCACTGCAACCGGCCCAGGACTTCAAGCGCGTCCGCGACGGTGACCAGGGCCCCAACACGGGTGGCATGGGCGCCTACACGCCGCTCGAGTGGCTGCCCGAGGGGTTCACTGACGAGGTCGTGCGCCGCGTGGCCCGCCCCGTGATCGACGAACTGCGACGCCGCGGCACCCCCTTCGTGGGGGTGCTCTACTGCGGTCTCGCCGTGACCGAGCGCGGCATCCAGGTCATCGAGTTCAACGCGCGCTTCGGCGATCCCGAGACCCAGTCCGTCCTGGCGGTGCTCGAAACCCCGCTGGGCGAACTGCTGCTCGACGCCGCGCAGGGCCGGTTGTCCGAGCGCGAGGAGCTCCAGTGGGCCTCCGGCGCGTCCGTGACCATCGTGCTCGCGGCCCACAACTACCCGGGCGCCCCGCGCAAGGGGGACGTGATCACGGGGCTGGCCGAGGCCGCCCAGGACCCGGACACGTGGGTCATCCACGCCGGCACAGACCGCAACGCCGCCGGGGAGATCGTCTCGGCGGGCGGGCGTGTGCTCGCCGTCGTCTCCCGCGGGGCGGACCTGCGGGAAGCGCGCGAGCGTGGCTATCGTGGGATGGAGCGCATCACCCTTCCCGGATCGCACTACCGCACCGACATCGCACTGGCCGCGTCCGAGGGACGGATCACGGTCCCCGGGGGCCAACCGGGTCCCGGCACCACGGACGCCCCGGGCGGGACGCCGGGTCGCACCGGGGCGCCCACCGCGACCACAGCAGAGGAGCAGGCATGAGCGAGCACGGCATACCCCTCGAGATCCCGGGCTGGAAGCACGTCTACTCCGGCAAGGTCCGGGAACTCTACGTCCCGGACGAGTCCCGCCTCAGCGCCACGGGTGTGGCGATCCACGACGACGCCGAGTACCGCGCCGGTGCCGTGCTCGTGGTCGCGAGCGACCGGATCTCCGCGTTCGACCAGGTGCTGCCCACCACCATCCCGGACAAGGGCGTCATCCTCACCCAGTTGTCCCTGTGGTGGTTCCAGCAGTTGGACGGGATCGCGAACCACATCCTGACCACGGACGTTCACGAGTCCGTGCGCGGGCGCGCGGTCGTGTGCAAGAACCTGTCTATGTTTCCCGTGGAGAACATCGTGCGCGGGTATCTCACCGGCTCCGGGCTCAAGGACTACCGCGCCACCGGGTCGGTGTGCGGGATCGAGCTGCCGGAGGGCCTCGAGGACGGCGACCGGCTGGAGCAGCCCATCTTCACCCCCACGGGCAAGGCCGAACTGGGGGAGCACGACGAGCCCATCACATATCAGGAAATGGCGAACGTGGTGGGCAATTCCGTGGCGGACCGGTTGCGGGAGCTGTCCCTGAAGATTTACTCGAGCGCCGAGCGGATCGCCCGGGAGCGGGGGATCATCGTGGCGGACACCAAGGTGGAGTTCGGCCTGGACTCCTACCGCGGGGCCATCACCCTGGGGGACGAGGTGCTCACCCCGGACTCCTCACGGTTCTGGGACCTGGAGACCTACAAGCCGGGCCGCCCGCAACCGTCCTTCGACAAACAGTACGTGCGGGACTGGTTGCGCTCGGACGCCTCCGGGTGGGACGGCCAGGGCCCCGTGCCCGAGCTGCCCGAGGAGGTCGTGGCCAAGACGCGCGAGCGCTACGTGGAGGCGTACGAGCGGCTCACCGGTCGGGTGTTCGACGCCCGCGGCCCGTTCTTCGAGGTCGCCGGCCCGCCCGAGTACTGATCCGGCCGAGTACGGATCCTGCCCGGCGCTAGGCTGGCGGCAGCGCGGGTCCTACTTTGTCGAGACTGACGCGTCGGCGCGCTCACGCGCCGGTGCTCACCGGCCGTCCCAGCGCCCGGTGCGCATATCCACGTGGACCCAATGGGCGTCGGTCTCGCGCAGGGGCGTGCCCTCGCGTTCGTAGTGTTCCCGCGCAGTGATCTGCAGGTGGTCGGGCAGCGTGCCGTCCGCGCGCACCACACGCCACCACGGGACGTCCGTCCCGGCCAGGCCCATGGCCATGATCCGCGCCGCGAGCCGCGGGGTGCTCAACCACGCGAGTTCCGCCACGTCCCCGTAGCTGAGCACCGCGCCCGGTGGGATCGCGACGACGACGCCGCGCACGGCCTCGACCGCGTCCGTCCCGGTCCTCGGGGCGTCCGGGGTGTCACTCACGCGACCGGGATCCGCACGTCCAGGTGCCACACGGCATTGCGCGGACCGTACTCCACCTGACCGTTGAGCAGGGCGACCCGTTCCTGGATGCCGCGCAGCCCGAACGCGGAGGTCAGTTCCCTGCGCCCGGAGTCGGTGCCGGCACCCCGGCGGATCTGGTTCTCGGCGTGGACGTGCACGGCGCCGTCCCGGACGAACACCCGCAGGGCGCACCGGGAACCCGTGGGCGCGTACTTGATCATGTTGGTCGAGGCCTCCTGCAGCACCCGGGCCGCGGTGCCGCGGATGGACGTGGGGATCTCGTCCAGGCCGTCACCCAGTTCGAGCTCCGGCACGAGTGCGGCGCGTTCGAGGCTCGCCGCGAGTGCCCGGGCCACGCCGTACAGGGACCCCGTGGTGAGCCCGGAACTGCTGTCCCGCTCGTCCGGGGCGCCGGGGGAGTCCCGCAGGATGTGCAGCAGCGTGCGCAGCTCATGCAGCCCGGAGCGGGCGGCGGAGTCCATCATGTCGATCGTGCGGTGCAGTTCCCTGGGGTCCTGCTGCCGGTGGGACCCCGCAGCCTGCATGGTCACGAGGGTCAGTTCGTGCGCGACCACGTCGTGCAGGTCCCGGGCCAGGGCGAGCCGTTCCTGCTCCCGCAGCCGCTGGTGGGTGACCTCTAGAACCGCGAGGCGGCGGGTGTTGAGCCGGTACTGGGTCACGAAGAACCGCACGGCCGCACCGATCAGCGCGGACACACCCAGGGGGATGCCCACGGTCCACACGAAATCGGAATTGCGCAGCACCCCCGCGGACACGACTATCCACGTGGCGGTGACCGCGAGGTGGGCCAGCGCGGTCCCGCGGGAGAGCATCGCGAGCACCGCGACCATCACGACGCACCCGCACAACAGGGCCAGGGCGTAGTCGTGCAAGACCGTGGCCAACACGTACGACAGCGTGATGGCCACGGCGCTCGCGAGGGGCGACCATGCGAGCAGCGCCACGGCCCCGTAGCTCAGGACCAGGAAACTGCTCGAGAGCACGGCGGGTGCCGGGGGCATGAACGACCACGGCATGGACCGCAGGTCGTCGAGCAGTGCCACCGCGGCGAAGAGCACCACGACGACACGCAGCCAGCTCGGCATACCGCCGGATCGAGGGGCGGGGTCCACCCCGATAGCAGTACCCCCCGGGATCACCGGTTGGGGCAGAGAACGGGCCAGTAGTGGCAGATCACGTTCGTGGGGCCGCGCGGGACCGTGGGGGACGCGGCGTGCGCCGGCGCCGCGCTGAGGATGAGGGCTCCGCTCAGCAGGGCCGCGGTGGCGGTGCGCACCCAGCGTGTGCGAGTCGAAGTGGTGGTGGTCACGGGGGACGAGTGCTCAGTCATGCGCTCAGTTTATGATCAGGCCATGGATTTGTGCAGGCTTCTCTTGGTGGACGATCATCCGCTCATGCGTGACGCCCTCGCGAACCTGTTCCGCGCGGAGCCGGGTTTTGAGGTCGCGGGGGAGGCCTCGGACGGCGCGGAGGCCGTGGCCACGTGCCTGGAACTGCGCCCTGACGTGGTGCTCATGGACATCCGTATGCCGGGGATGGACGGGATCGAGGCCACCGGGGAGATCGTGCAGCGTTGCCCGGAGACCAAGGTGCTCGCGCTGACCACGTTCTCGACCCTCGAGTACGTGGTCCCCGCTCTGCGCGCGGGGGCCTCCGGGTACCTCGTCAAGGACGCCCGGCACGACGAGATCGTCTCCGCCGTGAGCCTGATCCGCGAGGACGAACTCGCGCTGTCCCCGTCCGTGGCCAGCTCGCTGGCCAACAACGTGCTGGGGGACGTCCCGGTGCCCTCCGTGCGCCGCGGTCACCTGCGCGCGGCGGCGGCCGGCGCCGTCGAACCCGCACCCCGGGGACCCCACCCGGACGCGCCCAAGCTCTCGCCGCGCGAACTCGAAACGCTCGAGTGGATCGCCAAGGGGCTCAACAACAATGAGATCGCCGAGCGCATGTCCGTCTCGCACGGCAGTGTGAAGGCCTACGTGTCCCATCTGTGCGAGAAACTCGCGGTGCGGGATCGGGTCCAGGTGCTGATCTCGGGCATCCAGTGGGGCCTCGTGCATCCCGAGCTGGACGACGAGCGGTACCCCCGCCTGACCTGATTCCCAGGTTACCTTCAGGTTCACGCTCGAAGACTGGCCGAATGGCCATGGTGGCGCGGGTCCCCGGTACGGCACAGTTAGTGGTGGACATCGGAAGAGATGTCCACCGCTCCACGGGGGTCGAGCGAGTGTACGGCGTACGGCCCCGAGTAGGAGCGGACCGCTGAACTCGCGACGGGGGTCCTCGTACCCCTTTGTGACAGAGCTCCGCGAGGCCTGGATCACCTCGCGTGCAGTTCCGAGGTCCTCCGTCGCGTCAGCGGGCCAGGGCGGATGCAAGCCTGACCCCGGCGCCTCCCGGCCAGGAGGCGCCGGGGTTTTTCCTTTGTCAGGGGAGTGCCGGGGAGTTTACGACGTGCGGGTCAACGGCGCCCCTTCATCGATCCGACGCCCGGGCCGGTCGTGGCCGGTCTCGGGACCGTTCGCTGCCGGGCCGTTCAGTCCCGTTCGGCTCGGTTTCTACCCGGCTCAGTCCCGTTCAGCTCAGTCCTGCCGGGCCCGGTCCTGTTCGGCGCGGTCGTGGTTGGCTCGGTCCTGGTCGGCCGTGCCGGTCGCGTCCGGCACGAAGCCGTAGAACCACATGATGTGCTCGCGCAGCAGGCGCGCGGTCAGGGCGCCGTCGCGTTCGGTGGTCGCGCGCAGGATCGCGCGATGCTGTTGCTGCAGGTGCGCGCGGATCTCCGGCCAGCCCGTGACCTTCGCGACCGTCTCCTGGACGTACCCGATCGTGGCTTCGCGCAGGGACGCCATGATCGTCTCGAGCACCACATTCCCGCTCAGGGATGCGAGGCGCACGTGGAACTGCGCGTCCAGCGCGTGGAACTCGGCGTCGCTCACCTCGGGGTCGTCCATGCGGTCGAGCAGTTCGCCGGCCTGCGCAAGGATCTCGTTCCGGTGCGGACCGGTCGACGACGCCGCCTCAAGACTCGCGTGGCTCTCCAGCAGCACGCGTGTGCCCACCACGTCCGCGACCGGCAAGGAACGGGTGGCAATGTGCATCCGCAGGGCCCAGCCGAGCGCCGCGGAGGGGTCCGAGATAACGGAGGCCCCGGACTGCGGGCCCGAGCCCGTGGCCGTCCGTACGAGCCCCATGGCCGCGAGGATCCGCACGGCCTCCCGTACCGACGCCCGGGAGATGCCGAAGTCCTCGGCGAGCGCGCGTTCGGCGGGGAGCTTGTCGCCCACGTGCAGCCCGCCCGTGCGCAACTGGTGTTCGAGCCAGTCCAGCACAAGGGTGTAGGCGGGGGTGGTGCTCATTGATTCCTCTCGGGGCGGGTCCGTGGTCCGTTGCGGCGAGGTGCCGCCGGACCGGGCTCCTCACTGTGCCCACAGGGTTGCGGGTGCCATGGCGTGCTGAGCCCCATGGTGCTCGGCGTCCCCGGGGTGCCCGCAGCTCCGCGGCGCCCGGACGGTCTGGTATCTCAGGAGTGCTCAGGCGGCGGGCAGCATCCATGCGAGCACGTTGGACTGCAGGAACACCAGGCAGCACAGCGCCAGCAGCATGCCCAGGGACCACGGGACCACGGAGCGGAAGATCTGAGACTCCTTGCCCTGCATGCCCACCGCTGAGGACGCGATGGCCAGTGACTGCGGCGAGATCATCTTGCCCACCACACCGCCGGACGTATTCGCGGCGGTCATCAGGTGCGGGTCCAGCCCAGACCCCAGGGCCGCGGTCTTCTGCAGGTTGGCGAACAGTGCGTTGGCGGACGTGTCCGAACCGGTGACCGCGGTGCCCACCCAGCCCAGCACGGGGGAGAAGAACGCGAACGCCGCGCCAAGACCGGCCACGAACGTGCCGATCGCCAGGGTCTGGCCGGAGAAGTTCATCACGTAGGCCAGTGCCAGCACGGACATGATGGTCAGGGCGGAGAAACGCATCTTCCAGAAGCTGCGTCCGATTTCGGCAAGGGCATCCGCGATCGAGAGTCGGAACATCCCGTGGTGGTTGAACAGGGCATAGATCACGGCCACCAGCAGGCCGGTGATGAGCAGCAGCGTGCCGGGGCTGGAGAGCCACTGGAAAGAGTAGACCGTGCCCGAGATGGCTTCGCCCTTGGCATTGAGCAGGTGCCCGTTCAGACCGGGCCATGGGATCTTGACGTCCGTGGACGCCAGCGCCTTGGGCACATTGACCCCGGCGGTCCAGAGCTTGGCGACGCCGAAGACGGCCACCACCAGCAGGTAGGGCAGCACTGCCATCCACACGCGCCCGGCCGTGAGCACCGCAGCATCCTCCGGGCGGGAGACGCCCAGGTCCGCGCGCACGGCCTCGGCGCCCTTGGGACGCCAGAAGCGCATGAGGATCACCACACCGGCGAGCCCGGCGAGGGACGCCACCACGTCGGTGAGCTCGTACGAGAAGTGCGTGGCGCACCACCACTGGGCGATCGCGAAGCTGCCGCCCACCACGAGGGCGGCGGGCCAGGCCTGCTTGAGACCGCGGGCGCCGTCGACGATCAGCAGCAGGAAGAAGGGGACCACGAACGCGAAGAACGGGGCCTGGTGACCCACCACGGCACCGATGTGGGCCGGGTCGAGGTCCGTGAGTGTGCCCGCGGTGGTGATGGGGATCGCGATCGCGCCGAAGGCCACGGGGGCGGTGTTGGCGATCAGCACCAGCGTGGCCGTCTTGAGAGGCTTGAGCCCAAGGGCCAGGATCATCGTGGCGGTGATCGCCACGGGGGCGCCGAAGCCTGCGAGAGCCTCGAGCAGACCGCCGAAGCAGAACGCGATGAGCATGGCCTGGATGCGCAGGTCACCGCCCCCGATGGTGTCGAAGATGGTGCGCAGGTCCTCGAAACGCCCGGAGAGCACGGTCACCTGGTAGAACCACAGGGCCATGACCACGATCCACACGATCGGGAACAGTCCGTAGACGGCGCCCTGGGTGGCGGTCAGTGCGGCGAGGTGCGCTGGCATGCCGAAGCCCAGGGTGGCCACCAGCAGGGCCACGGCGAGGGACGTGAGACCCGCTACGTAGGCGCTGGTCTTGAAGGCCAGCAGCATCACGAAGAAGGTCAGCAGGGGCAGGCAGCCGACCAGGGCGGACAGCCCGACGCTGCCTCCCACGGCGTCGGTCGCGGCGGTAAAGGTATTCACGCGTTCTCCAAGGGGTGGGGCCGGATCGGAACCGTGGTTCCCGGATCGAGAGTGTGGTCTCGGCGGGGCGGTGTGCACCACGTCCGGGCAAGTCGTACGATGAGTGGTCAGACCACATTGGTCCTACCGCACAGCGTACATGATGCAGGTCACATGGTGAACACCTCGCGCCCCGCCGTGGGGAGCCCGCGCGCGGCCTTTCATGCCTGTCCCATGCCACGCCGTACGTTGTTGTGACCGGGCTCACGGGCGTAGCCTGGTATGACCGCAGAGTATGGACCGGGGCAGACGGTTAGGAGACCACACACATGAAAATCGCGCTCTTCGCCACATGCATTGTGGATGCCATGTATCCCAAGGTGGCGCTGGCCACCGTGCGGATCCTCGAGCGGCTGGGACACGAGGTCGTGTTTCCCCAGGGGCAGGGCTGCTGTTCCCAGATGCACGTCAACAGCGGGTACTTCCAGGACGCTGTGCCGGTGATCCGCAACCACGTGCGCGCGTTCACCAGCGCGGACTACGACGTCGCCGTGGCCCCCTCCGGCTCCTGTGTGGCCTCCCTGGGGCACCAGCAGCCGATGGTTGCGCGCCAGTGCGGCGAGGACGCCCTGGCCGAGGATGCCGCCATGGTGGCCAAGAACACCTACGAGCTCTCCGAGCTGCTCGTGGACGTGCTGGGCGTGACGGACGCCGCCGAGCAGCTCGGCTCCTGGTTCCCGCACCCGGTGACCTACCACCCCTCGTGCCACGGCATGCGCCTGCTGGGACTCGGGGATCGCCAGAAGGACCTCGTGCGCTCCGTAGCGGACATCGAGTTCCATGAGCTACCCGACGCCGAGGAGTGCTGCGGCTTCGGCGGCACGTTCTCCTTCAAGAATCCGGACGTCTCCGGTGCCATGGCGGACGCCAAGCTCAACAACATCCGCAGCTCGGGCGCCTCGCTGTGCACCGGCGGGGATGCCTCGTGCCTGCTGCACCTGGGCGGAGCCGCGTCCAAGCGGAACGTGGACGTCCAGACCGTCCACTTCGCGGAAATCCTCGCCTCAACCCGGGCCAACCCGCTGCAGGTAGAGGGCCCCGTTGAACTGTCCATCTCCCAACCCGGCCGTCGCACGGCGAGCCCGGTCACCACTGCAGGAGCAACTCGATGAGCGTCACGTCCCTCGGCATGCCCGCCGTGCGTCCCGTGCACGGGCAGGGCAACCTGCACGCGCAGGTCGCCTTCCCCAAGGCCGCCAAGAAGGAGCTGCAGAACAAGCAGATGCGCGCCAACATCCGGCACGCCACCCACACCATCCGCGCCAAGCGCGCTGGCGTGGTGGGGGAAGTCCCTGACTGGAGCGAGCTGCGCGACGCCGGCTCCGCCATCAAGGAGACCGTGATGGCGGAGCTGCCCGAGCTGCTCGAGCTGTTCGAGGCGAACGTGACGGCGCGCGGCGGCGTCGTCCACTGGGCCCGGGACGCGGACGAGGCGAACGCCATCGTGACCCGTCTGGTCCAGGAGCAGGACACCACGGACGTGATCAAGGTGAAGTCCATGGCCACCCAGGAGATCGGGCTGGACGAGCACCTCTCCGAGCACGGGATCACCGCCACGGAGACGGACCTCGCCGAGCTCATCGTGCAGCTGGGGCGGGACAAGCCCTCCCACATCCTGGTGCCCGCGATCCACAAGAACCGCGAGGAGATCCGCGAGATCTTCAGCCGCGAGATGCCCGGCGTCACCGAGGAGCTCACGAGCGAGCCCCGAGTGCTCGCGGAGGCCGCGCGGCAGCACCTGCGGGAGAAGTTCCTCACCTCCAAGGTGGCCATCAGCGGCGCGAACTTCGGCATCGCGGAGACTGGCACCCTGTCCGTGGTGGAGTCCGAGGGCAACGGGCGCATGTGCCTGACCCTGCCCGAGACCCTGATCACCGTGATGGGCATCGAGAAACTGTTGCCCACCTACCAGGACCTCGAGGTGTTCTTCCAGCTCTTGCCGCGCTCCTCCACTGGCGAACGCATGAACCCGTACACCTCCCTGTGGACCGGCGTGACGCCCGGGGACGGCCCCAAGAACTTCCACGTGGTGCTCCTGGACAACGGGCGCTCCGCGGTGCTCGCGGACCCGCAGGGTCGCTCCGCACTGCACTGCATCCGGTGTTCCGCGTGCCTGAACGTGTGCCCCGTGTACGAGCACGCGGGCGGGCACTCCTACGGCTCCACCTACCCCGGTCCCATCGGGGCGATCCTCTCGCCGCAGCTCACGGGCATCACGTCCGAGAAGAATGCCTCCCTGCCGTACGCGTCCTCCCTGTGCGGGGCGTGCTACCAGGTGTGTCCCGTGAAGATCAACATCCCCGAGATCCTCGTGCATCTGCGGGACGAGGACATCCGCGCCCAGCACGGGAAACGCCCGGACCACGCCCACCCTGCACCGGTCTCCAAGGACCCCGCGGTGGGCGGGGACGACAACTGGCGCGAGGAGAAGTCCCTGACCGCGGACGAGGGCCGGGGTGGGCAGGACACTGCCCCCCAGAAGGGCACCCTCCAGGAGCTCGGTTCTCGGGCGCGTCGCGCAGGACGCCGCATCCGAGGAGCCGTGCCTTCCCGCGGTGTGCCCACGCAGATGGACGCCATGATGAAGGGCGCTTCCTTCGTGATGTCCTCTGGTCAGCGGATGTCCTTGGCGGAGCGCGGGCTACCCATGGGCCGTGTCATCGCCGGCCGCGACCGCGCCATCGGTTGGCTGCCCGGCATGGTGGGCGGCTGGACCGCCGAGCGCGACATCCCCGAGCCCCCCAAGGAGTCCTTCCGCAACTGGTGGAAGAAGCACGAGGGGGAGACCGGGGAACGACTCGAGCGCGACGGCGTCACTGCAGCGCCGGGAACCGAGCGCACCGGTGCGGGGCTTGCGGAGGACCACCCGGCGTCGTCCGTCGAGGTGGCAACCCCCCAGGGCTCGCACGGCGAGTCCAAGGCAGCCCGGACCGAGGAGACCGCGGCCGGCACCGGCCAGGACGCCGCCACCCCGGGTGCCGGCGCGGATGCCGTGGCCGGGGCGTACAGTGCTGCCACGGGCGACCCCCACGAGGACAACATCGCACCCCGCAACGGCCACGCAGGCCGCGGGAACCAGGACGGAGAGCCGGCATGAGCGCCGACGCCAAGACCGAAATCCTCGAGCGGCTCAACGGTGCGCTCGCGGACCACCCGCGGGCACCCCGCGTGCCCCACGACTACCGGCACACCTCGGACCTCGGGCGGGACGAGATCATCGACATGCTCGAGGACCGGTTGCTGGATTACAAGGCCAACGTCTACAGGGAGACCGCGCAGACCGTGGCGCAGCGCGTCGCCACCCAGCTTGGGACCTCCGCGCGCTACGTGATCCCCGAGGGCCTCGACACCGCGTGGTTGCCTGAGGAGACCGCCGCGCGCCGGGCCATCGTGGACCCCAATGACGGTCGCAAGGCCTCCGCGCTGACCGTGCGGGACCTCAACCAGGTGGACGCCGTGGTGACCTCCTCCACGGTCTCGTGCGCGCAGACGGGCACCATCTTCCTGTCCGGGCGCCCGGACGAGGGTCGGCGCGCCATCACCCTGGTGCCGGACCACCACATCTGCATCGTGCCGCTGGACTCCGTGGTGGAGCTCATCCCGGAGGCCATGGCCCGCGTGGAGCCCACTGCGCCCACCACCATGATCTCGGGGCCCTCGGCCACCTCGGACATCGAGCTCGAACGCGTGGAGGGTGTCCACGGTCCGCGCACGCTGGACGTGATCCTGCTGGGTTGAGGCCGCGCGGTCCTGTCCCGCATACTTCGAGAAAGGTCCCCGTCGCCCGCGTTACCGCGGTGACGGGGACCTTCGCGTTCACACGTTGCTCACCAGCAGCGATCGCTCACGAGGAGCTGCCGCGCGCTACAAGCGATCAGTCAGTCCAACGGCTATCCACCACGAACCGCTGGACCTCATGGTGACACACGCGCGGAAACCGCTCCTTGAGGAGGAGCTGTGATCGAACGGGTCAGTAGCGCGGCAGCGCCGGGTCCACCCGGTCGATCCACGCGAGCACCCCGCCGTCCAGGTGCTTCACGGTGTCCTCCCGCAGGGCGTAGTCCCTGCGCAGTGCCGCGAGGGCCTGGGCGGAACGGGCACCGGCCTTGCAGTGCAGGATCACGGTGCCCTCCGCCTCATCCGGAAGAGCCGTGACACCCCGGTCCAGGACGTCCTGCAGCGGCACGTGCACGGATCCGGGGATGGCCACGAGATTGCGCTCCCAGTCCTCGCGCACGTCCACGAGCGTGAAGGACGTCTCCCCGAGGGACCGGGCGGTCAGTAGCTCGGCCAGCTCCGGGGCGGTGACGGTCTCGTGGGGGGCGGGAGCGGCGTCGTCGTCGGAGGGCAGACCGCACGCGAGCGCCACCCGCGAGAGATCCGTGACGGGTGGGCGGTGCGGGTCCGGCAGGACCGTGAGCTCGCGCCACGTCTGGGCCAGGGCGTCGTGGATGAGGACCCTGCCGAGCAGGGGACGGCCAATGCCCGTGATGAGTTTGAGCGCCTCGGTGACCATGACCGAGCCGATCGTGGCCGGGAGCATGCCCAGCACACCGCCCTCGGCGCACGAGGGGACCTGGCCCGGCGCGGGCGCTTCCGGGAACAGGTCGCGGTACACGGGGCCGTGACCGGACCAGAACACGGAGACCTGGCCGTCGAAACGCAGGATGGAGCCCCACACCACGGGGATGCCGGTGAGTTCGGCGGCGTCCGAGACCAGGAAGCGTGTGCCGAAGTTGTCCGCGCCGTCCATGATCAGGTCGTAGCCGGAGAAGATCTCCAGGGCGTTGTCGGTGCTCAGCCGCTCGGGATGGCGGTGCACGGTGACCAGGGGGTTGAGCCGGGCCACGGCATCCGCGGCGGAATCGACTTTGGGCCGGCCGATGTCGGCCATCCCATGGACCACCTGGCGTTGCAGGTTGGACACGGATACGACGTCGTCGTCGACCACGCCGATGGTCCCCACCCCGGCGGCCGCGAGGTACTGCAGCGCGGGAGCGCCGAGCCCGCCCGCGCCGATCACCAGGACGCGTGCGTTCTTGAGCCGACGCTGCCCCGTCTCGCCCAGTTGCGGCAACGTGAGGTGGCGTGAATAGCGTTCGAGTTCCTCGCGACTCAGATCGGAGGCGGGGGCCACGAGGGGTGGTAGCGGGGTGCTCATGAAACCTGCGATTCCAGCTGTGGGGTGGTGGATGAAGGCGCGGGCCAGTCCCCGCGGGGCGCGTCGGCGGTGTCGATGCGCCCGGCCATGGGCGAGGACGCCACGGCGTGCGTGCGCCGCGCGATCCGCCCCGCGCCGCGGGCCAGGTGCCCCGCGAGCACGGCGTGCTTCATGGCACTCGCCATGGCCACGGGATCCTGCGCGCGGGTCACGGCGGACGCGAGCAGGACGGCGTCGCACCCGAGTTCCATGGCCAGGGCCGCCTCGGACGCCGTGCCGATCCCGGCATCCAGCACCACGGGCACGGACGCGCGGGACGCGATGAGTTCGATGTTGTGCGGGTTGAGGATCCCCAGACCCGTGCCGATGGGAGCACCGAGGGGCATCACGGCCACGGCCCCGGCGTCCTCGAGCCGCAGCGCGAGCACGGGGTCGTCGGACGTGTACGCGAAGACCTTGAAACCGCGCCGAGCGAGTTTCTCGGTCGCGTCCAGCAGCTCCACACCGTCCGGGAGCAGGGTGTCCTCGTCCGCGATGATTTCGAGCTTGACCCAGTCCGTCTCCAGCGCCTCGCGCCCCAGTTCAGCGGTCAGCAGGGCGTCCCGCGCGGTGTAGCACCCCGCGGTGTTGGGCAGCACCCGGATGTCGTTGCGGCGCAGCAGCCCGTACAGGCTGTCCTGCGGTGTCCCGGTCGACGACGCCGCTGCGCCACCTCCCGCGCGACCGCTCGCCCGGTTCGCCGTGCCGGATGCTTGCGCACCCGCTGACGAGGCGGGGCCGGGCGCGAAGCGGCGCAGGGCCACCGTGGTCAGTTCCGTCCCGGAGGCCAGCAGGGCCCGTTCGAGCATTGCGAAATCGGTGAGGCCCCCGGTGCCCATGATCAGCCGGGACGAGAGCTCCACCCCAGCCACGGTCAGGGGGGTTCCGTGCGTGGTCATGTTCAGCCTCCCTGCACCGCGGTGACGATCTCCACGGATTGACCCGCTTCCACGGGGGTCGTGGCCCACAGGGAGCGGGGGATCACGGCGTCGTCCACCGCCACGGCAATCCCCAGGGGATGGCCGTCCGCGGCGGTGCCCTCGGGTGTGATCTCGCGGCCCGTGAGGTCGACGACGGCGCTCGCGACCGTCAACCCCGGGGTCACCGCCACGGGGGAGCCGTTCACGATGGCCGTGGAGGAATTGTCTGTGGTCTCGGGCGCGATCATTCGAGTCCTCCATGCATCTGGGGATAGCTCTCGGGTGTGGTGAACGGGGCCTCGGGGGCGGGGTTCGAGTGCCGGGCCGGGTCGGTGTCGGCGAGGAACGCGGCGTCGGACCCGTGGTCCGCGAGCGGGTCCAGGACGCCGGTCACGAGCTCCGCCGCGAGCCGGGACGCCACGGGGGTCAGCAGGATGCCGTGACGGAAGTGACCCGTGCTGATCACGAGCCCGGCCACCGAGGTCTTCCCCACGTACGGCAGGTCGTCGGAGGTTCCCGGGCGGGCGCGGGCCATCATCTCCAGGACGTCGCAGTCGTCGATCGCGGGGACCACGGTGCGCGCGTCCCGCAGCAGTTGGTGCACGCCACCGGCGAGCACGGATTCGCGCCCGTCCTCGCGGCTCGTGGCGCCCAGCACCAGGGTGCGGTCCTCGCGGGGGACCATGTACACGGGTCGACCCAGGACCTGGGCGCGCACCGTGCGCGTGAGCAAATGCGATTCCCCGGGGGCCAGGGCGGTCTCGGGAACCCGCAACCGCAGGATGTCCCCGAACACCGGGCGCAATCTGAGGTCGAGTCCCTCGGGCAGCCCGCCCATGGTGTTGGCGGTCAGCCCGGTGGCCACGACCACGGCGTCCGCGGGGATCATCTCACCGGAGTCCACCTGCACGCCCGTGGCCTGCCGGGGTTCCCTGCGGGAGGTCAGCACGGTGTCCACGCGGGAGGTCAGCCACTGCGCCGGTCCGGCGTCGGGGACATCCCCGATGGTGGTCAGCTGCGGGCAGTTCAGGGTCTCCACCAGGGCGGCCGCGAGCATCCGGGGGTCCACCTGGCGGTCGGAGACGATCCGTACCGCACCGCTCAACCGCGGCGCAAGAGCCGGTTCCAGGTGCCGGGCCTCCCGCGTGGAGATCTCCTGCACGTCCATCCCGGAGGCGATCTGGTGTGAGGCGAGGTCGGAGAGGGATTGGGCGTCCGCGGCATCGGCGGCCACCACGAGCGTCTCCTCGGTGCGGTAGCCCGTGGGCAGGCCCGTGGCCGCGGTGACGCGCTCCACGAAGTCCGGGTACTCCGCGGCGGAGGCCCGCATGAGGGGGTAGAGGCGTTCCTGGCCGTATTGGGTCTCGGCGATCGGTGCGAGCATGCCCGCGGCCGCGCGGGTGGCGCCCCACGCCGGGCGGGGATCGACGACGGTCACGGCGGCCCCGCGGCGTCGTAGTTCGAAGGCCGTGGCCAGGCCCACGAGACCAGCTCCGGCCACGACCACGTGGTCACCGAGGTGCTCGGGCATTGTTCCTCCCTCCGGCGGCATGATCCGCATCAGGTGATCCGGTCGGCGGCTCACGCCCTCTCAGCCCGCTGCGGTGGTTGTTGCCAACGTGTGCGGACTCCCGTGGAGTTCGTCGAACGGCGACGAACGGCCCTGCCAGTCTAATCACCCCTAGCTGTGGAACGCAGGGGGACTTCGCGGCGGGCTGATCGGGCGAGGTGTCCGCGGGCGCGCGGTTCGTGCCACGATGGCCGCATGGGACACACGAGCCAGACGGGTACCGGGCGCCGCGCCGCCCTCGAGAACGCGCGACTGTACGTGTGCGTCACGGCGCGCCACGAGCGCGGTGACCTGCGCGAATTTCTGCACGCCGCGTACGAGGGCGGGGTGGACATCATCCAGTTGCGGGACAAATCCCTCGAGGCCGCCGCGGAGATCGAGGCCATCGAGGTACTTGCCGACGTCGCCCGTGAGCACGGCGCACTCTTCGCCGTCAACGATCGTGCGGACGTCGCGCTGCTCACCGGCGCGGACGTGTTCCACGTGGGCCAGGGCGATCTCACCACCGCGCAGGCTCGGCGGGTCCTGGGGGACGACGTGGTGATCGGGCGGTCCTGTCACTCCCCGGCCCAGGTGGACGCCGCCGTGGCCGACGCCGGGCTCGACTACTTCTGCACAGGGCCCGTGTGGGAGACCCCCACCAAGCCGGGTCGCGCGGCCGTGGGGCTCGAGCTGCCGCGCTACGCCGCTCAGCAGGCGGGGGACAAGCCCTTCTTCGCGATCGGTGGGGTCGACACCGCGCGGTTGCCGTCCGTGCTCGACACGGGTGCCTCGCGCATCGTGGTCGTGCGGGCCGTGACCGATGCGGAGGACGTCACCGCGGCGGCGCGGGCGCTGCGGGACACGCTGCCCGGGTGAGCCCCGATCTTTGAACGCGGTGGAGCGGCGGCGCCGCGGTGGGATGGCACCGCTCGGGTGGCGACGTGTTCGGTGGGGTGGTGCGCGTCGGGGCGGAGTCATGGCGCCGCAGTGTCTTGCCGTCGCGCGGGTGGCACGGCTCGCTCGGTACGCGGAGCGGAACCGTTACGGGGTCCCGCACCGCCCGGGGTGCTGCTGGCACCACGGGGTGACACCGGGGAACTTCCCCCGGTGATCGGCCACCCACCGGTACACGCGGTCCTGGACCCACCGCACGGGCGGTAATCGGTAGAACGGCTCGAACACCCGGATGCCCAGGGCGGTGTCCAGGGTCACGGCCACCGCGTGCGCCCCCGAGGATCGCTCACCGGAACGGGATAGGACGGCCCACACCGACGCGTTGCCCTCCGCATTCGTCAGTCCGAACCGCTCCAGTACGCCGGGGACCTGGTAGGCGTGCAGGGCGATCCGGTCATGGCGGTCCAGTGTCCGGGCCCATCCCACGCAGCGCGTGCAGAACCCGCAGTTGCCGTCGAAGACCAGGTGCAGGGACGCGCCCTGCTCGGTGCCCCGGGGGTTCACAGCAGCACCGTCCCGTCGATGCACGCGGTGCAGTGTCCGCCCACGAACACGTGGTCCCCGTCCGACGTCACGGTCACGAGGCCGCTGCGTCCCATGAGGGTGCCCTGTCGGGCGATGTAGTTCGCGGGCGCCCGGTCCGTACGGATGAGCCACTGGGCCAGGCTCGCGTTGAGGCTTCCCGTGACGGGGTCCTCGTACCCGCCGGTGCCACCCACGAAGGCGCGGACCTCGAACTGGTGCGGGCTGCTCTGCGGGTGGGGACCCACCACGCCGATCTTGGCGCCGTGGAGAGCGGGAAGGTCGGGCTCGATCGCCAGGACGTCCTCGGCGCCAGCCAGAAGCAGCGCGGCCCAGCCGGGGCCGTTGTCAACCCACTGATGGGCGACGACCTGCTCGTCCCGCAGGCCCAGGGCCGCGGTTACGCCCCCGAGCAATTCCGGGCCCAGGTCTCCCGTGCGGTCGGTGGGTGGGGCCTCGAAGGTCAGTGCGCCGTCGTCGGACGGGCGGATCCGCACGAGGCCCGCGGCGCATTGCTGGACGATGACGTCCTTGGCACGCGCGGTGTTGCCCGCGGTGAGCCATGCGTGGGCCGAGCCCAGGGTGGGGTGACCGGCGAACGGCAGTTCACGGTCCGGGGTCCAGATGCGCAGCCGGTAGTCGGCGTCCGGGTCCGTGGGTGGGAGCACGAACGTGGTCTCGGACAGGTTGGTCCAGCGCGCGAAGCGGGCCATGGCGTCGTCGGTGAGATCGGTGCCATCCAGGATGACCGCCACCGGGTTGCCCAGATAGGGCTCCCGGGAGAAGACGTCGACCTGGGTGAACGGGCGCGGACGAGGTATTGGGCTCATGGGGTGATTCCATCACGATGCGCCGACGGGGTGTCATCTCGCGCCCGGGCCTCACACGGCGCGGCCAGAGACAACATGTCCGGCGCACACGCGTGCCGGACGGGCGTCCGG
>NZ_JABFAW010000007.1:245966-333251 GCF_017168375.1 Kocuria sp. KRD140 | reverse complement strand
GCCCCGCACCCCCGGTGGGCTCACCCCCGCCGCAGCACCACCCCGCGGCGGGGCTGCAGCACCAGGTGGGACCCCGCCGCCCGACCCCGGACGTCGACCATGCCGCGCGGCACCCGGACGCGGCGTCGTCGTCGGCGGTCGGCGTTGAAGTTCACCGCGGCCCAGCCGTGCGTGAACTCGCGCCACCACGTGTGACCGCGGCGCACGGGGTCCTGCACCGGCGCGCCGAGATCCCAATCGAGCTGCGCGGTGTGCTGGGTGCGGCTGTAGTCGTCGTGCGCCGTGGCCGCGTACGCGCCGCGGCCCGCCCCGAAGATCCAGAACGCGGCCAGACCGTACTCGACATTGGGGTGGTCGTCGTCGCCGTCCGTGGGCACCCGCAGGATGCTGAGGCCCGGCCCGTCCGCCTGGGGCAGCTGCGTCTCGGTGGTCTCCGGGTCGAACAGGTCCACCGGGCTGAAACCCAGCCACACCTCCTCGAATCCGCCGCCGTAGGCCGCGTGGCTCGCCCAGCGGCCGGGCTCGCGTCGCGATTCCGCGATGTTCGGGACCAGGATCTTACCGACCTCGTTCAGGGCCGTGCCCGCGGCATGCACCAATTCGCCCGCACCGTCGCGGAAATCCGCCATCGTCCGGGCATGACGGATGGGCAGGTCCAGGCCGTAGTAGTCGTCGAACACGTCGTTGTCCGCCATCACGCCGTCGAACGGCGAATCCCGCAGCTCGGCGACGACGTTGCGCACCCAGCGCTCGCGGTACTCGGGCGACCACACGGTCATCTGCCAGTGTCCGCCGTAGCGGGCCCACTCGATGCGTTCACCGTCCAGGCGCCGCGCGAACCACCGGTCCGGGGCTTCGGCGTACGAGACCCCGGAACTGTGGATCGGGCCCGGTTCGTAACTGCGGGTCGAGGACAGGCACTTGTAGCACAGCACCGTCATGTCCGGGCGGCGCCGCTTGAGGTCCGCGGCCGCCGCCGTCTCCCACGGTTGCAGGATCGCCGCCCGGTAGTGCTGCGCGGCGAAGTCGAGCTGCTCGGGGCTGATCGGGCCCCCGTACCGGATCCAGGCGCCGACGCCGCTCACTCGCCCGCGCCCGCCAACGGCGCGTCGAGCGCCGGTTGACGCAGGTCCGAGTACTCGAAGTTGCGCTTCTCACCCATGTTGCCGAGCATCCGGTAGATCTTGTTGTAGGAGGACATGACCTCGTGGAGCTGGAAGAAGTCCTCCACGCGGCCGCGGGCGTTGGTGCTGTAGGAGCGGTAACGGTCCACGTTCCCGATCACGGCCTGGACCTTGTCCGCCATGGCCACGATGTCACCGGGTGCGAGCAGTTCACCGCACGGTCCCCACGTGCGGCCGTCGGGGGTCACCAGGTCGTCGCCCACGAGCTGGCTCATGCCACCCACGTCCGAACCCACCGTGGGGATGCCCGCGGCCATGGCCTCGAGCACCACGATCGGCTGGCCCTCGTTGTAGCTCGGGAGCACCAGGAGGTCGAACTGGTCGAGCATGTCCCGTACGTTCACGGTCCCGTGGATGGTCACGAGGTCGTGGAGGCCCAGGGCCTCGATCTTCTCGAGGCACGCCTCGTAGTACTCGGGCACATGCTCGGTGGGGCCCAGGACGTCCAGGTGGATGTTGGGGTACCCGCGATCCCGCAGGATGTCCATGCTGGAGAGCAGATCCATGAGTCCCTTGATGGGCACCACGCGGGCGATGTACACGAGTCGCCAGGTGTGTTCCTCCGGGGACTGCGCAATGCGCTCTACCGCGGCTTGGCGGGCGTGGTACTTCTCCTCGAACTCCTCGATGATCATGCCGTTGGGCAGCACCACGGACTTGTCCACGTCCGCGCCCAGGCTCGCGGCCTCCGTGATGGCCGTGGGGTAGAGGTAGGTTACGAGCTCGGCGCTCGGGTAGCAGAAGTGCCCGATCTCGATCCACCACGCCATCCACGCCCGGTCCTCGGCACTGACGTCAAACGTGCGGTAGTCCTCGGACGTGATCGACAGCGCCATGTTGCGGTCGAGCAGGGTGTTCACGGTGTCGCGCACGTACAGGTTGTGCTCGGTGAGCAGGAACGACGTGCCGTGATCGCGCGCGGCCGCGGCACCCAGCAGGGACGCGTAGCCGGTCGTGTGCGCGTGGTACACCCGGGCCCGGGGCATGGTCTCGCCCAGGATCGCGTGGGCCAGGGAGAAGAATCCGCGCAGCAACCAGAACGATTCGGACAGGGGGAGCCCGAGCTGCGGCATCCGCTCCGTCAGCGCATGCAGGAACTCGCGGGAGCCCAGCACGGCCCACAGGGGGTACTGCCGGGTACGTTCATTGAGTCCTTCGTCGATGAGCTCCCACAGTGGCTCGGTGTCCCGGGCACCGGCCAGGGCGTAGATCGCGTCGAAGATCCGGTGGGACAGCACCGTTCGCTGCTCCGCGGTCATGCGCAGGTCCTTGGGACGCACGGACATGAAGTCGTCCCGGTGCTCCTGCATGCTCAGGTAGACCACGCGGACCCATTTCACGTTCTCGGGCATGGAGTAGAGGTCCTCCTGGGGTGCCTCGGAGTCCCAGGAGATGTGGATGATCCCGTAGCTCAGGTCGGGGTTACCCGTGACGATGTCGTGGACGACCGCCGAGACCCCGCCCTTGAGGAAGGGGTAGGTGGATTCCATGACGATGGCGACGTCCACGTCCTCGTACTGCTTCTGGCGCTGTTGCGCGGCGGGGGACAGACGGGCGGGTTCCGCGACGGCCACGGACTTGGTGGCGCGGTGCTTGGCGTGTGAGCGCGTGAAAGGGTACATGTCGGCTATTCCTCACGGGATGAAAGGGTCCGGGGGCGCAATGTGGCGACCAGTCGGGACGTGCAGTGGGGCCGGGACCGGGCAGGACTGCGCCCGTGCGCGGCGGATGCGCTTGATAGGAAGCGCTTACGTGGACTGCGTTACCAGGACGTGGCGTGGCGCCAGAAGAGGGTGTACTCGGGCTGGGCCCAGTGGCGTTTGTACAGCGCCCAGGCACCGGCGACCAGCACCAGGTCCGCGAGCAACAGGAGGGCGTACGCCCCGTTGGTGGAGAACACCGCGAACGCGAGGACGCTCACGACCAGGTGCACCGCACCCAGGGCCTGGGCCGTGATCTTCTCCCCGATGTAGTCCAGTTCGTAGCTCAACAGGGTGAGCATCATGAATGTCCATGAGGCCACGGCCACGGTCACCGCGAGTAGGACGTGGCTGGGCTGCAAGCCGCCCAGTAGCAGTGCGGCCGCCAGGGTCAGCACCATGCCCACCGCGCCGGTGCGCAGGACGGAGCGGTCCACCACGTAGCTGAGCAGCGTGGAGCGGGAGGCCAGCACGGGCAGTGTTTCCTTCTCGATGGCCCGGTGCAGTCCGCTGACGGCGCGGTCCACGTGCGGGGCCATGTTGACGAAGTAGAAGTTGTAGGCGAGCACCGCGGGGAGCATGGCCATGAACACCACGATCACCTGGAAGGTCCCGTCCGTGGCCAGGAACAGCACGAACTTGTCCGCCCACAACACCGATCCGAGCAGCAATCCGCGCAGGGCGTCCGCGGCGAAGTTGCGGTGGTCCAGGCGTTCGAAGACCCGCACGTGGGACAGCTGACGGCCCATTGCCGCGATCTGGGTGGCCGCGGCGACCAGGGGCGGAAGGATCCACACGGTGGGAACCACGGCCAGCGCCAGGGCGTAGGCGCCCCATGCCACGGCCCACAGGCCGCGGCGTTCTCCCACGTTGGCGAGGACCAGGGACTGCACGAACAGCACGTGCGCGCCCAGCAACAGCAGGTAGGCGCCCATGGCCTGCCAGGACCAGCCGGTGGCCAGCCACAGCGGCAGTGCGAACAGCGCGGCGAGCGGGAGGGTCTGCAGGAACATGGCCGGCCACACCTCGCAAAAGCGCTGGGTGATCTTCTGCATGTCCCGCTCGGCCATGAGGTCACCGATCGCGCGGTACGCGGGCATGCACGCGGCCTGCGCGAGCCAGGGCACGGTGATGGAAGAGGCCAGGACCACGTGGGTCAGTTGGACCCCACCCACGGTCGCCTCCGCCATGCGCGGGCTCACGAGCGGGAAGACGATGTTCAGGAAGATCACCGGCGAGAGGTAGAGCAACAGCTCCACCCCGCCGCGGGAGCTCCCGGCGGGTTCCGATGCGTGCTCGGCGTCCACCGGACGGGAGCCGCGCAGCACCAGGAATGCGGTGAGCAACACCAGCAGTCCGCCCGCGATGACCAGGACCTCGGCGTGTGAGCCCAGGAGTTCAAGCACCACGGGGACCAGCCCCGTGAGCAATAGGGCCACGACGATCGTGGCGGTACGAGTGCGACTGAAAGAATCGTGCACCAAAGTTCTCAGAGCTGTCACAGCTGTCCCCCGGGGATCCTGGCGCTTCCCGTCAGCCCCCGCTGACGAGAATTCCCCCATGCAAATGATGTGAAGGCGATGAGGCCAGTTCCGCTGTCGCCGCAGTGAATATATACAGTTCATGTGTGCACTAGCAAACCAACAGTTGAATTGTGTCTGAACCGGAGGGGCTCGTCGTCAGTGCTTGTCATCGTGGAGTTCACCGGTGCGCCGGGGGGGGGGGGTGGTGACGGATTGCCGGTTAGCTACGCGATCATGACCGGAGTGCATATCGGTTCAGACAATGAATGATTATGCATAGGTTTCTATGTGCCGCTGCCGAGTATCGCCGGGCCGGAACATGTCCCGGGAAGAGGCTCGGAATGGGTTTCCGGGATCCGGGTCCGTGGGGAAATGCAGAACACCCGGGCCCACGATTCGTGGGTCCGGGTGTTCATGTGGTCGGGATGACAGGATTTGAACCTGCGACCTCGTCGTCCCGAACGACGCGCGCTACCAAGCTGCGCCACATCCCGATGTCACACGGCAGAGCCGCGAACAACTGCTTCAGCATAGCGGCAGCACGGGAGGAATGTGAAATCCCCGAGTCACCGAAAACGTCCGAGCGCGGTGTCAGCGGCTGACCCGCTCCAGCACTTGCAGGACGTGTTCGTAGGGTTTGCCCGTGGCCTCGGTCATGCCTTGCTCACACGTCCGATTCAAAGATGCATATGCATCAAAGTCTCCGGCCTGTACCTCCGCAGCCTCGGGAGCCGTGGCGGCCGCCGTGAGCTCGGGATGCAGCATGCCGCGGTCGCCCGCGTACCCGCAGCACCCCCACGCGAAAGGAACGGTGGCGTGCTCGGCACATGCGCCAGCCACGCGCAGGAGGTGATCGTTGATCCCCAGTTGCACGGACGAGCACGTGGGGTGCACCGCGAGCGCGCCCACGGGCGAGGACACGGTCAGCCGGTCCAGCACGTTCTCGGCCACGAACTGCACCGCGTCCACGAACCGCAGTCCGGCGTACCGGGGCGAGTTCGCCGCCAGTTCTCGCATGGTGACGAGTCCCTCGGTGCACGAGGAGGCATCACACACCACCGGGAGTGTGCCGTGCTCGGAGGCCTCCCACAGGGTCTCGAGGGTCCGCCGGGACATGGTCTCGTATCCGGAGGGTAGGCCCTTGGACTTCCACGGCGTGCCACAGCACGTGGAGGTGATGCCCTCGGGAACATGTACGTCCACTCCGGCGCGCTCGCACAACATCAGGAACGCCTCGGACACCGACGGTCCCTCCCCGTGCACCGTGCCGAACATGGCCCCGATGCACGCGGGGAAGAACACGGCCCGGGCGCGGTCGGCAGGGACGTTCGCGGGCGCCGTCGTCAATCCGGCACGGGAGCGACCGCCCGCGGGCAGGCGAGGGGAGTAGCGGGGGACGGTGTCCGTCCCGAGCGCGGCGCGGGCCACCGACGTCGCGCTGACCGGGAGCGCGGCGGGCATCCGCCGGGCCAGGGACAGCGCGAAGGCCGCACCAGGAACGGTCACGGGCCACGCCCGGGCGAGCCCCGCCCACACGAGGTCCGCCACGGCGGAACGGTTCTCCGACCGCAGCCGACGCACCAGGTCACCCGTGTTGATGTCCACGGGGCACGCGGTCACGCACATGCCGTCCACCGCGCACGTCTGCAGCCCGTCGTAGTCGAACTCGCGCCGCATCCGACCGGCCAGTTCGTGCTCACCGCGCGCTTCGGCGTCCGCGATCTCGCGGCGCCCCACGATGCGCTGGCGCGGCGTGAGCGTGAGATCCCGGGATGGACACACCGGCTCGCAGTATCCGCATTCCACGCACCGGTCCACCTCCTCCTCCACGGCCGGCGCGGTCTTGAGATCACGCAGGTACGCGCGCGGGTCCTCGGTGAGGATCACCCCGGGGTTGAAGCGGTTGCCGGGATCGATCAGGGCCTTCAGCTCCACCATCACCGAGTACAGCTCGTCCCCGTACTGCCGCCGCACGAACGGGGCCATGATCCGCCCGGTCCCGTGCTCGGCCTTGAGCGAACCCCCGCGGCCCAGGATGAGCTCCACCATCTCCTCGGTGAACTGCTCGTAACGGCGTAGCGAAGCGGGATCATCGAACTGCTCGTTGAGCATGAAGTGGACGTTGCCGTCCTTGGCGTGGCCGAAGATCACCGAGTCCCGGTAGCCGTGGGCGTCGAAGAGTCCGGTGAGCTCTTCGCACGTGCCGCCCAGCTGGTCCACCGGCACCACCACGTCTTCGAGCAGCGCGTTGGTGCCCTGCGGTCGGTTGCCCGCCACAGTGGTGTAGAGCCCCTTGCGCACGGTCCACAGGCTCGCGCGCTCGCGGGGGTCGGTGGTCAGGGCCACCGGCCCGGCCAGCTCGAGCGCATCGAAGGTGGACGCCGCCGCCTCCGCCAGTTCCCGCACACCTGCCGCGGTGTCGTGCTGGTACTCCACGAGCAGTGCGGCCTGCTGGCCCACCGGGATGTCCATGATCGCGGGCGGCGCGAGTCCGGTGCGCTGCGAGACCGCCAGGGACGTGGCGTCCATCAGCTCCAGGGTGGCGCACTGCGAGCCCACCAGCTCCGGAACGGCACTCGTGGCGGCCACCACGGTGGGGAACACCAGCAGGCCGGTGGCCACGTGCGGGTGCACGGGCACGGTGCGCAGGGTCGCGCTCGCCACGAACCCCAGGGTGCCCTCCGAGCCGATCATGAGGTGCTCCAGGATGGCCACGGGGTCCTCGTGGTCCAGGAACGAGTTCAGCCCGTAGCCCATGGTGTTCTTCATGGCAAACAGTCGCTGGATGGTCCGCACGGACTCCGGATTGCCCCGCACGCGGTCCCGCAGCCGGAGCAGGCCCTCGAACAGGTCGGGCTCTCGGGCCCGCAGCTGCTCACCAGCATCCGGGGCGGCGGTGTCCAGCACCGTGCCGGAGGGCAACACGAGCACCATGGACTCCAGGGTGCGGTACGTGTTGAACTCGGTGCCGCACGCCATCCCGGAGGAGTTGTCGGCCACCACTCCGCCCAGCGTGCACGCGGACTCGCTGGCTGGATCCGGGCCCAGCGCCCGCCCGTGCGGAGCCAGCCGCGCATTGACCTGGCGCACGGTGACCCCCGGTTGCACGCGCACGCGGGCACCCCGATCCAGGACCTCCACGCTCTTGAAGTGGCGGCGGACGTCCACGAGGATCTGGTCCGTGACGGACTGCCCCGACAGGGACGTGCCGCCCGAGCGCAGGGTCAGGCCAGCGTCCGTGTCCGCGGCCGCGGCGAAGATCCGCCCCACCTCGTGCGTGTCCCGTGGGCGCAGCACCGCGCGGGGCTGCATCAGGTAGTGGGAGGCGTCGTGGGCCACCGCGCGCCGTTCCAGCTCCCCGGTGACGACGACGCCGCTGCCGCACTCCCGTTCGATCCTCGCCACCGCGCGGTCCAGCGGAGAGTCGATGGGAGCCGGGGCGGCGTCGTCGGGCCGGCGCGTGGGGAGGGGGAGTCGGATCGGTGCCATGGGAAGAACCTTAGTCCGTGAGCGTGACCAGAACGGCCTGTGGTGGGCAGAAAAGCCGCACCGGGGCGAAGCGGGACTCGCCCAGGCCCTGGGAGATGTTCACCGGGACGCCCCTGTGGGAGATCAATCCCTTGCACATCGCGGGATCCAGGTCGCAATTGCTCACCAGCGCGCGGCCCCCGGGGAGGCAGACCTGACCGCCGTGGGTGTGACCCGCGAAGACGATGTCCGCACCGTGGGCGGCGAAACGGTCCAGCGTGCGCACGTACGGCGCGTGCGCCACGCCGATGCGCACGTGGGCCGGCCCGTCCTGTTCACGCGGGAAGCCCGGGTGCCGGTCGAAGCGCAGGTGGGGGTCGTCCACGCCGGAGAAGTCGATGACGGTGTCCGCAATGTTGAGCCGCTCGGCGCGGTTGATGAGCCCGGTCCAGCCGCGTTCGTCGAACGCGCGGTGCATGTCCTCGGTGGGCAACCGCGGGGCCTCGTCCGATTTCTCGCCGCTCGTGGTGCGCCACAGGTAGCGCGCGGGATTCTTGGGCTGCGGCGCGAAGTAGCAGTTGGACCCCGGGACGTAAACACCGGGGAACGCGAACAGCGGCTCCAGGATCTCGAGCAGGTACGGCAGGGCGCGCAGGTGCGAGAGGTTGTCACCCGTGTCGATCACGAGGTCCGGGCGCAGTGCGGCGAGCGAGTGCACGAAGTGCTTCTTGGCCTCCTGCCCGGGCACGGTGTGCAGGTCGGAGATGTGCAGGATCCGCACGGGCCGGGAGCCCTCCGGGAGCACACGCACCGTCTCCTGGCGCAGTTGGAATCGACGCCGCTCCCCGAGTGAGGCCCACGCGAGCGTCCCGGCGCCAGCGGCGAACAAGCCCGCTCCGGCCGCGGCGAGGGAGCGGGCGACCGGGGTGGATGCGGTGGAGTCCGCCACTACTTGCGCGCCGACATCACGCTGGGCGTCGGCGAGGAGAACCGGGAGGTGTCGTAGTCGGGGGCCACGGTGCGCATGTAGTTCTGCCACTGGCCACCCGCGTACGTGGCACCGTCCACCCACTCGGTACCCGAACCGCCGGTCCGCCCGCCGATGCTCAGGCCGTTGAGGGAGCGGGAACCGAACTCGTAGTTACCCACCCACGAGGCGGTCGCGAGGCCCTTGGTGTAGCCGAGCATCCAGGTCTGGGTCGAGTTGTCGGTGGTGCCGGTCTTGGCGGCGGAGGCATCCGGCAGCCCGATCGAGCGCTGGTACCCGGAACCGCGCACGAGCACCTGCTTGAGCACCTCGTTCACGCCCTGGGCCACCTCCTTCTTGATCACCTGCTGGCAGCTGTCACCGGGGACGTCGTAGTTCTTCCCGGTGAAGTCCACGACCTTGGTGACAGCGCGGGGCTCGCACATCACGCCGTCGTTCGCAAAGCCGGAGAAGGCACGCGCCATTGTCATGGGGGAGATGTCCACCGAACCACCCAACAGGGAGGACAGGACGGTGGTGTCCACGGGATCACCGGTCTTACCGTCGTGGATGCCCATGGCCTTGGTTAACTCACCGATCTCGCACAGGTCCAGGTCCGCGGCCATGGCGTACAGCGCCGAGTTGATGGAGTTGTAGATGCCGTAGTCCACGTCCATGACCCGGGCGTATCCCTCGGTCGCGTTCTGGAAGCTGAACCCGTTGCCGTCATCACCCGGTTCGATCTTGTACCCGTTGGGCAGGCACGAGGCCTTCCAACGGAAGTCCGCGGGGTAGTGCAGACGACGCGCGTCCACGCTCGCCTTGATGCCCTTGCCCGCGTTGATCCACTGGGCCAGGGTGAACGGCTTGAACGTGGAGCCCACCTGGAACCCACCGGCACCGCCCATGGAGCTGTCCACGTTGAAGTTGTACGTGGTGTTGGAGGTGCCCTCCGCGGCGGAGTAGTTGGTGTTCTGCGCCATGGACACGATGTGACCGTTGCGCGGCTCCAGGGAGACCAACGCCGTGGAGACGTTGTCCGGGTTGTCGTCCTTGGGCTGGGTCGCGTTCACCTGGGTGTCCGCGGCCCGCTGGGCCTTGGGGTCCAGGGTGGTGGTGATCGTCAGACCACCGCGCTGCAGCGTGGCCAGGCGCTCCTCCGGCGTGGCACCGAACGAGTTGGACTGCATGACCTGGTTCTCCACGTAGTCACAGAAGTAGGGAGCCGTCCGCGCGGCCGAGCACCCGGAACTCGTGGGGTGAATGTCCAGGTTCAGGGGCTCGCGGGCCGCCTGGTCCGCTTGCTGCTGCGTGATCGCGCCGGTCTGCACCATGGTGTCCAGCACCACGTTGCGCCGCTGCACCGAGGCCTCCGGGTTGACCTGCGGATCGTAGTAGTTGGGGGACTGCACCATGCCCGCGAGCGTGGCGGCCTGCGCGATGCTCAGCTGGGAGGCCGGGATGCCCCAGTAGTACTCGGAGGCCGCCTGCACACCGTAGTTCTGCCCGCCGAAGAGCACGATGTTGAGGTAGCCCTCCAGGATCTCGTCCTTGGACTTCTCCTGCTCCATGGACAACGCGAGCTTGATTTCCTTGATCTTATCCACGATGCCCTTGTCCGCGCCGATGGTGCTGGCCTGCTCGCCGGCCCGGACCTGCTGATCGATGATCAGGTTGTTCACGTACTGCTGCGTGATGGTGGAGGCACCCTGGCGGTTGCTGGGGCGCAACACGTTATTGCCCATGGCACGCACGATGCCCCAGGGGTCCACACCGCCGTGGTCGTAGAAGTCGCGGTCCTCGATGGACAGCAGCGCCTTCTTCATGTTGGGGGAGATCTGGTTCAGGGAGACCGGTTCCCGGTTCTGCGCGAAGAACGTGGCGATCTCGGAACCGTCCTTGGCCACCACGGTGGAGGAACGGGAGAGGGGGCCCATTTCCATGTCCGCGGGAAGGGACTTGAACCAGCCGATGGACGCGTTGGCGGCCAGTCCGGCGGCCGCGGCGGGGGGAACGAGGAGTCCGGCTGCCACCACCCCGGCAACCACCGACACGGCGATGAACGCCACGATGTTGCCCAGTACCGAGGTGGGCTCGGAGCCCGAGTTGCTGCGTGATGCCATTGGGCCAGTCTATAGGCCGGGTCCTGTGCGAATCGTGTACCGGAGAGGGTGGCACACGGCCCGCGAACCTCGTGCGGGAACGCTCCCGGCGCGCTGCGGGGGGCGGGACCAGTAGGGTGGTGGCCATGACCACATGGGAATACGCCACCGTTCCGTTGATGATCCACGCCACCAAGCAGATCCTGGACAACTGGGGTGAGGACGGCTGGGAGCTCGTGACCGTCCTGCCCGGCACGCAGGCCGCGGACACCCCCGCGGGCAACGTGAACGCCCCCGTCCAAACCAACCCGATCGCCTACTTCAAGCGGCCCAAGAACTGACCCGCGGGGAAGAGGACGTCATGGACAAGAGCTACGAAGACCGGCTCGCGCAGCTGGGTCTGGAACTGCCGGGCGTGGCCCGGCCGCTCGCGGCCTACGCCCCGGCCGTGGTGAGCGGGAAGCACGTCTACACCGCAGGCCAGCTGCCGCTGGTGTCTGGGTCACTACTCGAGACCGGCGTGGTGAGCGATTCCGGCGCCGAGGGGACCGTGTCCCCGGAACGGGCCGCCGAGCTCGCCGAGCGCTGCGCGCTCAACGCCCTGGCCGCGGTGAAGTCCCAGATCGAGGACCTGGACCGGATCCAACGCATCGTCAAGGTCACGGGTTTCGTGGCCTCCGCGACCGACTTCTACGGTCAGCCCGCCGTGGTGGACGGCGCGTCCACCCTGCTGGGCCGGGTGTTCGGGGACGCCGGCGTGCATGCCCGCTCCGCCGTGGGTGTCAGCGTGTTGCCGCTGAACTCCCCGGTGGAGGTCGAACTGATCGTCGAGTTCCACTGACGATGAGCGGGGGCCGCGGGAACGAACGCATCTTCGCGGTGCCCCGCGCCTATTCCACGGCCGCCCGGGCCTGGATGGAACGGGGGTTGGGGCTGCACGGTTCCGCCCCCCGCCACGGCGCCGCCACCGTGTTCGTGCGGGACGGCGAGCACGGCGTGGAGACCCTCATGCTCCACCGCCCGGGCCGCCAGTCCATGGGCACGCTCTCGTTCCCCGGCGGGGTGTGCGAGACCAGCGACGACGAACCGCTGGACTGGCACGGCCCCACCCCCGCGCAGTGGGCCCACAAGGTGCTCTCGGAGGACATCGGCCGCACGCGCCGCAGCGTGGTGGCCGCCGCGCGCAAGGTGTTCGTGGAGACCGGGATCCTGCTCGCGGGAACCCCGGGTCACGGTGTCGCCGAGAGCGTGGACGGCGCGGACTGGATGACCTCGCGGGAACGGCTGGCAGCAGAGGAGTTCTCCTTCGCGGACCTGCTGGCCAAGCGCAGTCTCACGTTCCACAGCGAATGCCTCCGGCCGCTGTCCCACTGGATCACCTCGGACTTCATCCACCAGCGCGTGGACCTGCAGTTTTATTCGGCGGCCGTTCCCGTGGGCCAGCGCCCCGTGCCGCTGGCCACGCAGCGCGGTGTGGCGTGGCTCGATTGGGTGGACGCGCGCGCCCTGTTCGAGGACCCGTGGTCCACACCGGTGCCGGAGCTGTTCCGGCGCCAGTCGGAGGAAGCCAGCCTCACCAACGACCCCTGGCACTTCGACCTCAACGAGCTCACGACCCCCGGGGTGCAGTGCGCCCTCGAGGCGGTTGCGCACGCCGGCTCGGCGGTGGCGTTCCTCGCGGCCCGGCGGGACCTGCGGGTCAAGAGTCCCCGACTGGATCTGCGCGACGGCGAACCCGTCCTCGTCCTGGACGAGTGACCTCCCGGGTGGGTCGCGTCCCGCGCGCCCTCACGCACCCCTCACGCATCCCGTGTGAAAGGCGACGGCGCCCGTGGCGGGTGCCACGAGCGCCGTCGGCGGAAGAACCGGCGTCAGCGGGAGCGCTGCTTGAGGCGCTGCAGGTCCAGGATGACCACGGCGCGCGCCTCGAGGCGGATCCAACCGCGCTGGACGAACTCGGCCAGGGCCTTGTTCACGGTCTCGCGAGAGGCACCCACGAGCTGGGCGAGTTCCTCCTGGGTGAGCTCGTGCGCCACCAGGATGCCGTCCGTGGCGGGGCGGCCGAACCGGTCCGCGAGGTCCAGCAGGGCCTTGGCCACGCGGCCGGGGACGTCCGAGAACACTAGGTCCGCGAGGTTCTCGTTGGTGCGGCGCAGGCGCCGGGCGAGCGCCTGCAGCAGCTGCGCGGAGACCTCGGGGGAGCGCTGGATGACCTTGCGCAGGTTCTCGTGCTTGAGCCCGTCCAGACGGGTCTCGGACACGGCGGTCGCGGAGGTGGAGCGGGGGCTGGGGTCGAACAGGGCCATCTCGCCGAAGATCTCACCGGGACCCATGACGGCCACGAGGTTCTCGCGACCGTCGCTCGCGGTGCGCCCAAGCTTCATCTTGCCGGAGACGATGAAGTAGAGCTGGTCCCCCGGATCACCCTCGTAGAACAGGGTGGCACCGCGGGAGAGGTTCACCTCGGTGATCTCCTCGGTCAGAGCGGCGAACGCCTCATCGTCCAAGGAAGCGAACAGCGGAGCGCGGCGTAGGACGTCTGTATCCAAGGTAAAACTCCTCACGGATTGCGGATGAGCCCGGACAGGGGCACATGATCTGAGTACGTTCCATCGTAACGAATTTCACACCGCCCGGGTCCACCCCGCTGGTTATGCCCGGTGTGAACGCGCTGCGAGTTCCGGGTGTTCCCGCTCGTGTTCATCCACCGTTCACGATCCACGATTTACCCAGCCCCCCACCGTATGCTCGGCTGAGCACGCACCCGATCCCCGCGTGTTCCCCCTCCGTGAGGACTTCGATGACCCTGTCCCTGAACATCCTGGACGTGCTGCTGATCGTGGCGCTGGTGGCGTATCTCGTCGCAGGGCTGAGCCGAGGGTTCTTCCGCTCGTTCGCGTCCCTCGTGGGGCTAGTGCTCGGCGCCGTGGTGGCGTTCTGGGCCGGCCCCGTGGTGTCCGCGTACGTCTCGGACGAATGGCGGATCCCGGCCGTGCTGCTCACCGTCCTCGTGGCCCTGGCCCTGGGTCAGTGGCTGGGGTCGATCGCGGGTAATGCCCTCGCGCGGATCACCGAGAGGACGGGACTGGGGATCCTGGACCGCGTGGGCGGCGGGGTGCTCAACGTGGTCGTGGCCGCCCTGGTCATGGGGCTCGTGGGTTCGCTCGTGGGTCAGCTGGGCCTTCCCGCACTGTCCCAACAGGTCGCGTCCTCGCAGGTGCTGCGCGGTATCGAGCGGGTCACCCCGGAGCCCGTGCGCCAGGCCATGACACAGACCCGCAACGCGATCAGCGGCGCCCAGGGCATCCGGCAGCTGGACGAACTGCTCTTCCCGTCCCAGGCCGCCCCGGACCCCACGGACACCCCGGACACCCAGAGCGTCGCGGACGCGGGCCAGTCCGTGGTCCAGGTCTACGGCACGGCCGCCCAGTGCGCCCAGAACCAGACGGGTTCGGGATTCGTGGCGCAGCCCGGCACGGTGGTTACCAACGCCCACGTGGTCGCGGGCGTGGACCAGCCCGTGGTCCAGACGCGCGACGGTCGCGTCTACCGCGCGCAGGCCGTGCAGTACGACGCCGCGTCCGACCTCGCGGTGCTGCGCGTCCCCGATCTGCCCGAGGCACCCCTGGCCCTGCAGGGTTCGGTGACGAGCGGACAGACCGTGTCCTTCGCGGGCTACCCGCTGGGCGGTCCCTATACGCTGCGCCCGGCCACGATCCAGGGTCAGGCGGTGGCCCCCGTGCAGAACGTGACCACGGGGCAGACCCAGACCCGCAGCATCATCCAGATCGCGGGCAATGTGGAGCAGGGCAACTCGGGCGGTCCGCTGCTCAACGCGGACGGTGAGGTCGTGGGCGTGGTCTTCGCCAAGGCCGTCACGGATCAGGTGGGGTATGCGATCCCCGTGGCTCGTGTCACCGAGATCCTCGCCGCGGCGGGGGACTCCACGGAGTCCGTCCCCACGGGTCAGTGCGTGGTGTCCTGAGCGGACATCCTGTCGGTAGCAGCTGAACACCGACAAGCAGCGGCTGAGCACCGATGACCGGCGGTCGAGCACGCACGAGCGGTGGCCGGGTACCGAGTGCGCCAGCAGGGAGGCGCGGTCCGGGGCCAAGAACGCATTCAGGGGATCACGCAGCGGGCGCAGGTCGTACACGTCGTGGAGGTACTGCGGTTGCCACAGGGCAGTGACGAACCAGTCCTCGTCCGCCATGCGCCGGTCGACCGTGTCGATGATGGCCCGCGGGTCACCGATCTCCTGGCGCCACCTCAGTACACCTCATGGCCGCCGGGCAGCCATGCATCGGCGAACAGGTCCCTGTCCCCGGCGGCGAGCTGCGGGTACATCTGCGGATGCGCTCCCTCGACCACGGCGACCCGGTGCCCCAGCCGCACCAGGACTTCCTCGATCACGGCGGCGGCCACCTGGTGGAAGGACTCGTCGATGCGCCTGTAGACCAGGGGCACACCGGACCGTGGATCTGCTGCGGTCATGGGTGCGTCCTAACTCTCGATGTTCTTACCCAGTTCGTTGGCGATCACCTGCACGCCCAGTTCGTACCCCAGGACACCGGCACCGGCGATCACGGCCGTGGCTTGCGGTGACACGAAGGACGTGTGCCGGAAGGCCTCCCGGCGGTGCACGTTGGAGATGTGTACCTCCACGATCGGCATCTCGCACATCTCCAGGGCGTCGTGCAGGGCCACGGAGTAGTGGGTCAGCGCCGCGGGATTGATCACGATCCCGCACGCCTCGGTGCGCGCCCGCTGGATCCAGTCCACGAGCTGCCCCTCATAGTTGGACTGCTCGAACACCACGTCCAGCCCGTACGACTGCGCGCGGACGCGCACATTGCGTTCGACGTCCGCAAGGGTCGTGTGCCCGTAGATCTCGGGCTTGCGGGTGCCCAGGGTGTTGAGATTGGGCCCATTCAGGACGTGGATCGGCAGCTCACTCATGGCTCCATTCAACAACACGGTCACGTGGAGCGACACGGCACCTCCGAACAAGGCGGCACCGACGAATAGTGCGGCGTCGTCGAACACCCTGACAACACCGGACGACGCCGCCACGATGACCTCTTCACGCGAGGCACCGCAGCGGCGTCGTCCGCCGGGGCTGGGGTTACTTCTGGCCGAGCGAGTCCACGATCTGCTGCATGACCGTCTGGTCCGCTAGCGTGGAGACGTCACCCACGGGACGGTCCTCGGCGACGTCCTTGAGCAGACGGCGCATGATCTTGCCCGAGCGGGTCTTGGGCAGCTCGGGGACGATCAAGACCTTCTTGGGCTTGGCGATCGGGGAGATCTCCCGGCCCACGTGCGCGCGGATCTCCTCGGCGAGCTCGGCGGCGTCCCGGTTCTCGGCGGTGGCCTGGTCCGAGAGGATCACGAAGGCGAAAACCGCCTGGCCCGTGGTCTCGTCCTGGGCGCCCACCACGGCAGCCTCGGCCACGGACGGATGGGAGACCAGCGCGGACTCGATCTCGGGGGTGGACAGGCGGTGGCCGGAGACGTTCATGACGTCGTCCACGCGACCCAGGATCCAGACGTCCCCGTCCGCGTCCCGCTTGGCACCGTCGCCGGCGAAGTACTTGTCACCGAACTGGCCCCAGTAGGTGTTGACGAAACGGTCGTCGTCCCCCCAGATGGTGCGCAGCATGGACGGCCACGGCTTGCGGACCACCAGGAAACCGTCGGTCTCGTTGGGCAGGGAGTTGCCGGCGTCGTCCACGACGTCCACCGCGATTCCCGGCAGCGGGACCTGCGCGGAACCGGGCTTGGCGTGGGTGACCCCGGGCAGCGGGGAGATCATGATCGCGCCGGTCTCGGTCTGCCACCACGTGTCCACGATGGGGCAGCGCTCGCCGCCGATCACACGGTGGAACCAGGTCCAGGCCTCGGGGTTGATGGCCTCGCCCACGGTGCCCAGCAAGCGCAGCGAGCTGAGGTCCCACTCGCCGGGGATCTCCTCGCCCCACTTCATCATGGTGCGGATGGCGGTGGGGGACGTGTAGAGGATGCTCACGCCGTACTTCTGCACGATCTCCCAGAACCGGCCGCGGTGCGGGGAGTCCGGGGTGCCCTCGTAGATCACCTGGGTGGCGCCGTTCACGAGCGGCCCGTAAGTGATGTAGGTGTGGCCCGTGACCCACCCGACGTCCGCGGTACACCAGTAGACGTCCGTCTCCGGCTTGAGGTCGAACACGTTCTTGTGGGTGAATGCCGCCTGGGTGAGGTAGCCGCCGGTGGTGTGCAGGATGCCCTTGGGCTTGCCGGTGGTGCCGGAGGTGTAGAGGATGAACAGCGGATCCTCGGCGTTCTGCTCCGAGGGCGTGTGCTCGGTGGAGGCGTTCTCGGTGACCTCGTGCCACCACACGTCACGGCCGTCCTGAAACGCGACGTCCTCGCCGTTGCGCTTGACCACCACCACGTGTTGGACGGAGCTCCCGCCCTTCTCCAGGGCGGCGTCCACGGCGGGCTTGAGCGTAGTGGGCTTGCCGCGGCGGTAGGAGCCGTCCGCGGTGACCACGAGCTTGGCCTCGCCGTCCTCGATGCGCGAGCGCAGGGCGTCCGCGGAGAAGCCGCCGAAGACCACCGAGTGGATCGCTCCGATGCGCGCGCACGCGAGCATGGTGACCACGGCCTCCGCGATCATGGGCAGGTACACGGCCACGCGGTCGCCCTTGCCCACGCCGAGCGCCTCGAACGCGTTCGCGGCCTTGGAGACCTCGTCCTTGAGCTGCGCGTACGTGTAGGACGCACTGTCCCCGGGCTCGCCCTCGAAGTACAGGGCCACGCGGTCCCCGTTGCCGGCCTCCACGTGGCGGTCCACGGCGTTGTACGCGGCGTTCAGGGTGCCGTCCTGGAACCACTTGGCGAACGGCGGGTTGGACCAGTCCAATACCTCGGTGAACGGGGTGGACCACGTCAGCAGCTCGCGGGCCTGGTCCGCCCAGAACTCCTCACCCTGCTCCTCGGCTCGCGTGTACAGCTCCGCGGTGGCGTTGGCCTGGGCGGCGAACTCCTCGCTGGGTGCGTAGGTCTTCGACTGGGATGCTGCGGATTCCGGGGACATGGTGCTCCTTACCTGGGCCGTGTCGTGCCGCTCGCGGGCACGTGGTGCAGTTCACATTCTCGTTCTCCAGCGTAGTCGAGGTTCCCGCCCGTGCTCGATCCATGGCGGCCGGTGTCGCGCGCACCGTCACGGCGGCCGCGCGGTTTGACCCCCGCCACGGCGGCCACCATGATCGAGGACATGGACTCCCCGGCCGCCGCTGCCCACGTGCGCTTCGTGCCCCCGCGCCAGGCCGAGCAGGCGGCCGCGCGGCGTCGTCGTACCGGGGGCGAAACGCGGTTGGCAACGACGCGGCGGGCGCGGCGGATCCAGCGCGAGCTCGCGCGCAGCTATCCGTACGCCGTGGCGGAATTGGATTTCGACGACGCGTGGCAGCTGCTCGTGGCCACGGTGCTCTCCGCGCAGACCACCGACGTGCGCGTCAACTCGGTGACGCCGGGGCTGTTCGCCGCATACCCCGGGCCTTGGGAGCTGGCCGAGGCGCCGGCCGAGGACGTCGAGCAACGGGTGCGCTCGCTCGGGTTCTACCGGTCCAAGGCGCGTTCCATTCAGGGGCTGGCCACGCGGATCGTGGACGAGTACGACGGCCGCGTCCCGGGTACGCTCGCCGAGCTCGTGACCCTGCCCGGCGTGGGGCGCAAGACCGCGAACGTGGTGCTCGGCAATGCGTTCGGGGTCCCCGGGATCACGGTGGACACGCATTTCGGCAGGCTCGCGCGCCGCTTCGGCTGGACCGACCAGGAGGACCCCGTCAAGGTCGAGACGGACGTGGCCGCCCTGTTCCCGCCCGCGGTGTGGACCGAGCTGTCCCACGAACTGATCTACCACGGGCGGCGGATGTGCCACGCGCGCAAACCGGCGTGTGGAGTGTGTCCGGTCGCGGATCTGTGCCCCTCCTACGGCACGGGCCCCACCGATCCACTGGCCGCCCGGAAACTGTTGGCCTACGAACTCGCCCCGGGCCGCGAGGAGCTGCTCGCGGGCTTCCTGGCCGGGCGCACGCGCCGCGAACTGCGCGCCGACGGACACACCCTCGGCGCGTGAAAGGACTTCGCATGACCCCCTCCGACCCTCACGGTGCCGACCCCCGTGATCAGCTCGTGGAGCTCGCCCGGCACGGTGATTCCGTGATCATGCACGACCGCGAACCGTGGCGGATCGGCGAGCTGGACGAGAACCACCGGCACTCCGCGGTGCTCATCCTCTTCGGCGCGCTGGACGCCGTGCCCTCGCACTACGCCGAGCACACGGACGGGCCGGGACGTGACCTGGACGTGCTGCTCGTCCAGCGCGCCGCGACCCTGCGTGCCCACCCCGGCCAGGTCGCCTTCCCGGGCGGGCGCCTCGATCCGCCCGACGGCGAACCCGGCACCTTCCTGGACGTGCCCGGCGGGCGCGTGAGCGCACCCCATATCCGGGCGGCACTGCGGGAGGCCCACGAGGAGACCGGGGTGGACCCGGACGGCGTGGAGGTCCTCGGTGCACTGCACCCCGTGCCGCTGCCCGTGAGCAACCACCTGGTTACGCCTGTGATCGGCTGGTGGCGCAGCCCGTCCCCCGTGGACGTGGTGGACCACGCCGAGTCCTCCCTGGTGTTCCGGGTGCCGGTGCTGGACCTGATCAACCCCGCCCACCGGTACTACGCGACCGTGACCCGCGGGCAGCACACCTACGAGTCCCCGGCGTTCGACGTGCGCGTGGCGGGCGTGGCCGAGCCCATCACCGTGTGGGGGTTCACCGGCGTCATCATCGACCGCGTGCTCGACTGGCTCGGCTGGTCCGTGGAGTGGGACCGCTCGATTAAGCGCCCCGCGCCGAGGTTCGGGCCGAAGGCGTAACCCTTTCAGCGCCGTTCACCCTCGGTCCCCGTCGAGGCGCATGGTGCGGACGGTCCGCGAGGTCACCAGCAGGACGCTATTCAGGAGCGGGACGTCTCAGCGTAATGCTGGTGCGCGCAGCCGCGGTCACTTCGCATCCGCGTACGACGTCACCACCGTCGTGGCCACCGGGACCGCCACGGGTACCCTGCCGAACACCGTGATCACCGCTTGTTCGGCCGCCTGCGTCACGAGGTCCCGCACCCGGGGCGCATGCTGCTCGGCACAGTGGACCATGACCTCGTCGTGCAGGAAGAACACGAGCTGTGCGTCCAGGCCGGCGTCGTGCAGACCCTGTCGGATGTGTCCCAACCACGCGAGCGCCCACTCGGCGGCCGAGCCCTGGACCACGAAGTTCCGGGAGAACCGGCCGTGACCGCGCGCGGCCTGGGTGGCCCGGCGCTCGCCGGCCTGGGTGGCCGTGGCGCGCTGCACCTCAAACCATTCCGCCCCGGGAACGGGTGACCAGCGGCCCAGGTAGGTGCAGACCTGGTGCCCCAGCTCGCCCACGCGCGCGGCGTGTTCCACGTAACCCACGGCGCGCGGGAACATCCGGGCCAGGTGAGGCATGAACCGCCCGCCGGCCCCGGACGTCGCACCGTACATCGCGCCCAGCAGCGCGAGCTTCGCGTGCGCCCGCTCCTTTAATTCCGAACCGCGTGCCTCGCCCTGTAGTGCGATGGACTCGTAGAGGTCACGGTCGCGCGACGCCTCGGCCAGAGCGTCGTCGCGCGCGAGGATGGCCAGCACGCGCGGCTCGAGCTGGGCGGCGTCGGCCACGACGAGCGCGCGGCCGGGATCCGCGCGCACGGCGCCGCGGATGTACTTGGGGATCTGCAGCGCACCGCCGCCGCGCGCGGCCCATCGTCCGGTCACGACGCCGCCCACGACGTACTCGGGGTGGAAGCGCTCCTCCCGCACCCATGTGTCCAACCAGTGCCACCCGGTCGCGGAGAAGACCCGGGAGAGTTTCTTGTACTCGAGCACCGGTTCCACGATGGCCACGCGCTGCTCCTGCGGCCGGCCGTTGACGAGGGCCCAGTCCCGCAGTTTCCACGCGCGCGTGGTGTCCACGTCCACCCCGGCGTTGCGCAGGGCCTTGAGCAGCTCCACGGGGGAGTCCGGGTTGAGGGTGGGGGCGTCGAGCACGTCACGTACCCGCCGGGCGAGTTCTTGCATGCGCGCGGGCCGCTCCTCACCGACCGGACGGGGGCCGAGCAGCTCCTCGAGGATCTCCTCGTGGGCCCGGGGGCTCCAGGGGACGCCGTGGTGGCGCATGTCCGCGGCCACCAACGCGCCCTGGGACTCGAGGGCCAGCAGGCGTTCGATCCGCCGGGGATAGCGCGCGGTCTCGCACGCCCGGTTCTGCGCGGCGAGCTCCGCGATCAACTCGTCCGTCCCGTGCCCGCGCTGCTCGACGACGGCGAACAGCGACCCCTGGCTGCTCGGTTCGGCCGGGGCGTGCGGACCGGCCACGCGGCGCGGGTCCGCGGGTTCGATCACGGGACGGTAGTCGAGTGGGCGGGGTTCGTCCGAGGTGGGATCGGGTGCGCCGGATCCGGGGGCGGTCGCGGCCGTGGCAAGGATCGTGGCGCACAGTCCCAGGTCCCGGCAGCGGGTCACCCACACGCCCGCGGCGAGCAGCAGTGCGGCGGGGACGGAGGTCTCGAGCCACGTCCACACGGGAGGCACCACGCCCGCGGCACGTGCCGCGTTCTCGCGCCGGGCGACCTCGAAGGCGAGGCCCTCGTCCGTGACGGTGTGCGGCTCCCCGGCGGGCTTGCCGTTCGCGGAGACCACCCGCAACACCCAGGACCCGGGCTCTGCGGCGGCCACCACGATGTGCATGCTCCCAGTATGGGGCGTGGATCGGGTACACCCGGGCCCCCTGGCGGAGCCGCGCGGGATAGGCGTAGCGACCTGCGTCACAGAGACCTAGTGACAATTGAATACGCGCTACTTCGAGGAGTGACATGAACGTTCACAACGAGGTGATGGATCCGGAACGAACGGGACTGGGTGAACCTCATCCCGTGCAGATGATCAGTCCCAGCGGCGAGCGTCTGTCCCCGAACGGATACGAGCTCGATACCCTCGAGATGACCGACCTGATGACCATGTACCGATCCATGGTCCTGTTACGCAGATTCGACCAGGAGGCCACGGCTCTCCAGCACCAGGGCGAGCTGGGACCGCGGCCCAGGCACCCGGGGCCGAGAACACCACCATGACCCTGGCCGCTGCCATCAACCGGGGACTGCGCAAGGCCCTCGAGGACGATCCCAGGGTCGTGCTGTTCGGGGAGGACATCGGCGTGCTGGGCGGGGTCTTCCTCATCACGGACGGACTGCAGAAGGACTTCGGCGACCAGCGGGTTATCCATGCTCCTCTCGCGGAAGCGGGCACCGTGGTGACCTCCGTGCGCAAGACGGGTCGTCTCGTGATCGTCCATGAAGCGCCCACGAGTTTCGGTGAGGGCGCTGAGATCGCCGCGCGGGTCGGGGAGAAATGCTTCTACGACCTCGAGGCACCCGTGATCCGCGTGGGCGGGTTCCACACCCCGTACCCGGCGTCGCGTTCCGAGCACCACGACTTGCCCGACGTGGACAGAATCCTCGACGGGATCGACCGGGCTCTCGAGTATGGAGGAGAAGATCATGAATATAGCCCAGTTCAAGCTCCCGGACGTCGGCGAGGGCCTCACGGAAGCGGACATCCTGACCTGGAAAGTCGCTGCCGGTGACGCCGTGAAGGTCAACCAGGTGATCGTGGAGATCGAGACCGCCAAGCCGGTCGTGGAACTGCCGTGTCCCACCGCGGGATCGGTGGCGGCGCTGCTCGCCCCCGAGGGAGCCACGGTGGAGGTAGGGACGCCCATCATCGACATCGTGGCCGAGGACGCCGGGGTGAATCTCGCCGCGCTGACCGGAACGGGTGCGGCCGGCGAGGTCACCCGCAAGGACCTCGCGCAGCACCTGGTAGGCACCGGTGGTCTCCCGGAGGTCGCGCCGACGACGTCGCCCGGCGCCCCGGAGGGCGACGAGACGTGGACCATCCCGTTGAAGGGCGTCCGCAGGGCCACGGCGCAGGCGATGGTGGCTTCTGCGTTCACCGCGCCGCACGTCACCGAGTTCCTGGACGTGGACGTCACGCGCACCATGGAGCTCGTGGCGCGCAGCCGCGGTGCGGAGGGATACGCCCGGGTCAACCCCCTGGCCGTGCTCTCGCGGGCCATGTGCTGGGCCCTGCACCGGACTCCGGAGCTCAACGCCTCGCTGCAGGGTGAGCAGATCTCGGTCTCTCGCCGCGTGCACCTGGGGATCGCCACGGCCACGGACCGCGGTCTCATGGTCCCCGTGGTCCCGGACACGCACGCGCTGTCCGCGGGCGAGCTCGCGCTGCGGATCCGCGTGGGAGACTCGGGGCCATGAGTGCTGAGCCGACTGAGACCCACGACGTCCCCTGGGCCATGCAACTAGTGGTGTACCGGGATCGTGGGCGCCCCGCACGGGAGGTGGACGTCGCGGAAGCGGCGGCGCGCGCCGTCGTGATGCTGCTGGGCGACGAACGCAGCGCCCCGGGTGGGCCATGGCACGAGGCCGTGCGAACGTGGCGGGACGTGCAGATCCGCAAACTTGTGCGGCGCGCGGACGGCAAGCGCTGGGAGGACGTGCAGGCGTTACCCGGGGTCACGGTGGCGCAGAAGGCGCCGACTACGGCAGCGGACGAGCACGGCACCGCGGCCGTGAGGGCATTCGTGCCCGCACCCGTGCAGCCCCTGCCCAAGCAACTGCACAAGCTGCAGGTGTCCGGCACGCAATTCCCGGCCGTCGGGGCCTCGGCCACGCAGAATGCCGTGGTCACCGTGGAGGTGGCCCCGGGACTCGGGATCTCGAGCGGCAAGCTCGCGGCGCAGTGTGGGCACGCCGCGCAGCTCGCGTGGGAGGCCATGCCCGAAGCAGTGCGGGAACGCTGGCGCGTGGACGACTACCGGGTGCGCGTGGAGTTCCCCTCGCGGGAGGAGTGGGACGGGGTCCAGAGGCCGGTCACGGTCACGGACGCGGGGTTGACCGAGCTGGACGGCCCCACCGACACCACCCGGGCGTGGTGGGTGGAACCCGCCTGAGCGGCGGCTCAGCTGAGAGCCGGGCCTCATGGGGCATGCACCGCGCCCGGTCGGGCGGTGCTCAGGTCACGCTCGTGTGCGTGCGCTCGGCCTCCCGTGCCACGCCGCGGAACAGCAGGGACAGGTTTCCTTCGCTCCGGGCGCGACCCAACAGTTCCAGTGGCATCCGAGGACGCGAAGTCGCCACGATCTGCGACGCGGTCTCCGAGACGGGTCGCAAGACGAATCGGACGCGCGCGCCCCACGACGAGAACGTGATTCCCACCGAGATCCGCCCGCCCTGCGCATCGAGTTCTCGCAAGCCCAGTTTCGCGTGCTGGGCGCAGGCACGCTCGACCAGTCTCGGAAGTTCGGAGACGGGCACCGGTACCGTGAGTTTCCCTTGGCCGCGGGCACCGTATGAGGTGATGATGTAGTCCTCGCCCCGCTCGGTCTGCGGGCGCAGAGCGAAGAACCCGGGGATGATGACGGCCAGGAGAAGCAGAGCCACCACTATGATGCTGACCCGGCCCCAGTGGAACACCCAGAGCAGCAGGGCGAGCACCAGCAGGCAATAGAGCACATTCAGGATCAGCGCCGCGACGGCCGATGTTCGTGTCACAGGGTTGAGGTCCATCAGGTCATGGTGGCACTTCCCCGGACAGCTGCGCACCACCGGTTACCGTCCCGTAATACTCGGCGAGCACGCACGACGGGAGGCAACCCTCCGTCCCCGCGGCGGGCGATCTGCACAGCACCCGGCGCGCCGCGGCGGGTGCCCGCAACGCTGCACAGTGCGGGCCAGCGGGCGCGGAACGTGGGTGTCACCGGCCAGGTTGGTGCCATGAACACCGCATCCATCACGGCTCCCGTCGACCCTCCGGGTGCCTCGCGTCGAGCCCGCCGCGCGGCCAGTCGGTCTTACGCAGCCTTTGACAGTGGCCATGGCGATCAGGGGTGTGGTCCGCTCCCTGCCGGGCCGGTCCCTGCGGATCGCGAGTCCCCGATCGCGGCGCGCTCGCGGGTCAGCGCAGCGGGGGGACGTGCACCGATGGGAAGCACGGCGACGGGCAGCGCGGCATCGGGTGGTGTCGCCGCGGGCAGTGCCTCGGCGGGCAGTTCGCTGGCCTGCACCGAGTTGCACGGGACCCGCGGCGTGCAGTTGCTCAGCACCACCCCTGACCTCGTGGAGGCCGTTGAGGCCGTGTGTATCGGCGCCGGGGTTGCGCTCAGGGTGACGGACGACGGTGCGGGGGCGCGAGCGGCGTCGTCGGACGTCGTGCTCGTGGATGCCGCCTGGGCCGGGGACGTCGTACCCCGCGGGGCGGTGGTCGTGGCGCTCACCGAACACGCCGACGCGTGGGACACCGCGGTGAGGTTCGGGGCGTCCGCCGTGGTGGTGTTACCGCACGCGGCCGCGTGGCTCGCGGACATGATCTCCCGCTCGTCCGATTCCGAACTGCCACGCACGACCGGGCGGGTGTACGGCGTCGTCGGCGCTACCGGGGGAGTGGGCGCGTCCACGGTGGCGTGCTGGCTCGCGGGGCACTTCGCGGCCCGGGGGGTGGACACCGCGCTCGTGGACGGTGACCCCCTGGGCGCGGGCCTCGATCTCGCGCTGGGGGAGGAAACCGCCGACGGGCTGCGGTGGCCCGAGCTCAATCAGTTCTCGGGCACCGTGGCGGCCGATCAACTGTGGGCGGCCATGCCGCGCCTGGATGCCCTGCGGTACCTCTCATGGGATCGCCACGCGAGCCTAGCGCACACCGTTCCGATGGCCACAGTGATCGCCGCGCTGCGTGGCGCCGCTGCGGTCCAGGTGGTGGATCTGTGCCGCTCGGACCTCGAACGGCAAGCGCGCTGGTGCGATGCCGTGCTGGTCCTGGCTTCCCGCACCGTGCGCGGGATCCTGGCCGCGGAACACACGGTGCGGCGTTGCGCACCCGTTCCCGTGGTGAGTGCGGTGTGCGGGGTCAACGTCGCGGACGTGGATCCCCCGGTCGTGGCCGAGGCCACCGGCGTGCCGTGCGTCGCGGCCGTTGCGTTCGACGCTCGCGTGCCCCAGCACCTCGACGATGGCACCGTCCTACGTCGCGGCCGGCACACCCGCCACGCGAAGACCGTGGCGCAGATCGCCCGGGCATTGGAGGAGCTGTCATGACGGTCTCATGCACGGTATCCCACGATCACGACGCCGCCCGGCCCGGTCCGCGCGACGCGTCGGGGTCGGAAGTAGTCGACCACACTGCAACCCGGTCCGGCCCGTGCGTCACGCCAGGACCGGAAGCTGCCGCGCACGACGCCGCGTTCGTGGACCAGGTGCGCGAACGCCTCCTGGTCGAGGGCGGTCCGGTCACCGACACCAGGATCGCCAAGGCCGTGCGGGAGACGGGCCGGGTGCTCGGGGCCGTCGGCTCCGTCCGGGCCGCCCAGCACGTCAAGGCGCAATTGACCGGGCTCGGGCCGTTGGAGCCACTACTGCCGGCGACCGGACTGAGCGACGTCTACGTCAACGGCCACGAGAACGTCTTCGTGGAGACCCACGACGGGATCCAGCGTGTCACGAGCCCGTTCACGTCCGAGGCGCACGTGCGTGCGCTCGCGGTGCGGCTCGTGACCGCGGCCGGGCGAAGGCTGGACGACGGCCACCCGTGCGTGGACGTGCAGACCGCCACCGGGCTACGGGTGCATGCCGTGATCCCGCCAGTGTCCACGTCGGGGACACTGCTGTCCATCCGTTTCCGGGCTCCGCAGCGGCTGTCGCTCGCGGATCTGGTGCATTCCGGGACCGTGCACCCGTTCCTCGCGGACGTCCTCACGGATGCCGTGGCCGCACGGGCGAATCTCATGATCAGCGGCGCCACCGGTTCCGGAAAGACCACCGTGCTGTCCGCGCTACTGTCCCAGTGCGCGCCGGGACAGCGCCTCGTGCTCGTGGAGGACGCCGCGGAGCTGAACCCCGATCATCCCCACGTGGTCGGCATGCAGTCCCGGCAGGAGAACGTGGAGGGGGCCGGTTCCGTGGACCTCACGGACCTGGTCCGGCAAGCGTTGCGGATGCGCCCTGATTGGCTCGTGGTGGGGGAATGCCGTGGCGCGGAGGTCCGCGAGTTGCTGACCGCCCTGAACACGGGGCACTCCGGTGCGGGAACCGTGCACGCGAACTCCGCGCGGGCGGTTCCGGCCCGGCTCGCCGCCCTGGGGTCCCTCGCGGGACTCAGCCGTAGCGCCGTGGATCTGCAGGCTGCCAACGCGCTGGACCTCGTGGCCCACGTGAGCCGCACCCCCGCCGGACGCAGGCTGGATTCCCTGTGCACTCTCCACCTCGAGGACGGTGTGCTGAGCACCCGGCCCGCTCTGACCGTGGAGTCCGGGCATCCGGTCGAGGGGCCCGGGTGGTCACAGCTGGCACGGCTGCTGGCCCGAGGGCGTGACGCATCATGATGCTCGCGTTTCTCCTCTTCGTCCTCACCGCGGCCGCGTTGCTCGTCTGGAGCAGTGGCGGCGCGCGCGGGGGCAGCCTCGCAGTACCCGCACACCGCTCGGGTGATGACGACGCCGACGGCGGTGCCGAGCGTTCGGTGGGCACGGGCGTGTTCGCACGGTGGCGTCGTCGTGATCGTGCCGCGGAAGCGATGCAATGGGTGACCGTGGTGCGCCGACTGGCCGCGCTGCTGCAAGCGGGGCGGGCACCCGCCCGGGTGTTCGGCGAACTGCCCGCGGTCTCCACGGGTTCGGGACCCACGGGGCGGTGGATCGCCCGGATGTGCGGGGACGTCCACGCCGCCGCCCAGGTCGGGATCCCGGTGTCCGCCAGTCTGACGCGCTTCGCGAGTGCTCCCGTGCCCGTGGGTGATCGCGCCCTCGCAGCCACCGCGCGGTCCGTGTGCGCCCAGCTCGCCGCGTGCTGGGAGATCTCGGAGCGTTCCGGGGCGCCCCTGGGACGCACGCTCTCGGGCGTGGCGGAGTCCCTAGAATCGCAGCTGGACGCGCAGGCCGCCCGGGACAGTGCCCTGGCAGGACCGCGGGTCACGGTGCGGACGCTGTCGTGGCTGCCCGTGCTCGCGCTGGGGCTCGGTGTGCTCATGGGCACGGATCCGATCACCACGCTGCTGACCACGTGGTGGGGTCGGCTCGCGCTCGCGGCGGGTGCCGCCCTCAGCATCGCCGGGCGATTGTGGACCCGGGCCCTGATGCATCGCGCCGAAGTGGAGAGCGCGTCATGATCGGGGCGCTGATGGCGGGTGTTCTCGCGGGATGCGGTGTACTTGTGTGGCTTTCTCCCGGCTCGCGGCTGCGGATCCCCCGCGGACGACGACGTTCCCCGCGTGAGCTCGGGTCGTCCCGTTCGGGGTTGAACGGTGGGTTTCTTCGTCCTGGCTCAAGGGCCACGTCGACCGTTCACGGCGGATTGGCCCGGGGCGGGGACATCGGATCGACCGGGGCGAACGGGTGGTCGTCTGGGTCATCCACGACCCCGGGAGCGACCGGGGATGCTCGGAGTGTGGCGACCTGGGCAATGCCGGCGGACGCATCGCTGGGTCCCTCGGTCCGTGCAGCAACTGCGACGACGACGTCGATCCCCCCTCTACCCGCCGCGGCACTCGTGGAACTCACGGCATGCCAGCTTGAGACCGGACTGCCCCTCGCGGAGGCCGTGTCCGTCCTCGCGAACAGCTGCGCTGGAGCTGTCCACCAGCAGCTGGGTCGGGTTGCGGCCGCCCTGCGACTCGGGCTCCCGTGGGACGCGGCGTGGCCCGCGGATCAAGAACTGTCCCGGGACATGCGCGACTTCCGCGACGCTCTCGAGTTCACGGCCACCTCCGCCACGGCCTCGGCGTCCGTCCTGCGTGGTCAGGCGGACCTCGTGCGGCGAGCGCAGTACCGTCGCGCCGAACGGGCGGCCGAGGCGCTCGCCGTGAAGCTCGTGCTGCCGCTCGGCCTGTGCTTCCTGCCCGCGTTCATGTGCTGGGGTGTGGTCCCCGTGCTCATGAGTTTGCTGCCCAGGGTCTTCGGATCATGACCGGCCACGCGCGCCTGCACGGCGCTCACGCTGCGGGGAGGGGGAGGGGACCGCCCGCAGGACGCTGCGCCCCGATCTAGGCACGTATTTGCAACCTTCCACTTGTCACGAAGGCGGGTGCGCGACACCGCTGCCATCTCACCCCTCAACACATCACGAACACCCAACGAACAGGAATATCACCATGTCCATGATCACGCTTCCCGCCTGCACCACCGCGTTCGACGATCCCACGGAGATCCCCGTGGAGGATGCGACCCAACCGATGCCGACCGCCGAGGTGCGGCCCCGCACCGCCGTCGATCCGGACGACCCGGACCTCGGGGCGTCCACGGCGGAGTACGCGGTCATCGTGCTCGCGGCCGCCGCGTTCGGCGGCGTCATGGCCGCGGTGCTGTCCTCGGACTCCGTGTCGGGCATGTTGCTCGGCATCATCCAGAAGGCCCTGGCCGTCTGAACCGCGCACCCACCGGGCCCGGGCCGCGGGAGGGCCGCGTAGGACCGGCCACCCTGCGGCCCGGGCCCGGTGCCAGAACCGCATACACCCGAACCACTCCGAGCCCCCGGTCCCGCCGCGCTTCTGTTCCGGCGGACCCGTTCGTCGGAGTGGGGCCACCACCACGCCGCCCGGAACTGCCACGGTCTCCAGTCACACCGTGGTTCGAACACCGTGGAGTGCCGGTGACCGAGCGCGTGGCCGTCCGTAGAAGGAGGACTCCCATGAGAAGGTCAAGAACCGTGCCGGTGCACGATCGCGCCGAAGCCCCACCGGGACAGCCGGAGCACCCACCACGACATCCGGATGCCGGAGCGGTCACGGTGGAAACGGCCGTGATTATGCCCGGTCTCGTCCTGCTCCTGGCCGTTCTGCTCGCGGCCGCAGCTGCCGGGATGACGACCGTGCGCTACGAAGAAGCCGCCCGGGCCTCCGCGCGCGCCGCCGCCCGGGGAGAAACCGCCGAGGTCGTGGAACGCACGGCGCGTGAGATCGCCGGGGACACCGCCGTCGTCCGGGTGAGCGTCGCGGACGACCGGGTCACGGTCGCGGTGAACGGCCCCGCCCCGGGGATCCTGGGGACGTGGAGTGATTGGCGCTTGCAGGCCACGGGCAGCGCGGCCGTGGACACCGCTCTCGGAACCACCGGGGGTCCGAGCGCCGGGCCGGGGACGCTTGATCATGCGAGGCCGTGACATGACGTCGGACGAGGTGCACGAGCATCGTCGGACTCGAGCAGTGGGCGCGGGAGATCATCGCGACGAGGGGTCCGGCACGGTGCACGGTCTGACACTGGCCGTGACGCTGTGCTTTGTCCTCGTGGTGGTCCTGCTCGTCGGGCAGGCCGCGATCCTCACGCACCGTGCGGCCAAGGCGGCGGATTTGGCAGCACTCGCCGCGGCCGACGTCGCTCGCGGCCTGAGCCCCGGTGTCCCGTGCGATGTGGCTGCGCGGGTGGCCGCCGACAACGGGGCGCAGTTGTCCGAGTGCGCGGTGGTGGCCCCTGAGAACACGATCGTGGACGTCACCGCGGTGATCGAGTTGCCACAACCCCTCGCGTCACTGGGCCCGGCCACCGGGGTGTCCCGGGCCGGACCGCCGCCGGGGGAGCCGTGAGCTCCGGGAACTTCACCCCCGGAGCAGCCATCAGCCCCGCAGCAGGCGCCCGCCCCGGAGTGGAAATGTGTATAAGGGGCAGGTCCCCCACCTCGGAGTAGTCAGCCATTGCGGGACGGCCACCCGCCGCGTGGCAGCCGCGAGCGCATCACGGCGCGAAGGACAGCACCCCGTTGAGCAGCTTGAGCGCCCCCGCCTTGTCGAGCGGATTGTTGCGGTTGCCGCACTTGGGGGACTGCACGCACGAGGGGCAACCGGACTCGCATTCGCACTGCGCGATCGCGTCCCGGGTGGCGGTGATCCAGTGCCGGAACATGTCGTACCCGCGCTCGGAGAAGCCCGCACCGCCGGGGTGGCCGTCGTGCACGAAGATCGTGGGCAGTTCGGTGTCCACGTGCAGGGCGGTCGAGAGCCCGCCCACGTCCCACCGGTCACAGGAGGCCAACAGTGGCAGGAGCCCGATCATCGCGTGTTCCGCGGCGTGCAGGGAGCCGGGGATGTCCGGTTCCTCGATCCCCATCGCGGCCAGCTGACCCCCGGAGACCGTGAACCATGTGGCCGTGGTGGACAACTGGCGGGGCGGCAGATCCAGGGGTTCCTCACCCGCCACCTCGTTGGACGCCACCAGTTTGCGTTGATAGCTGACCACCTGGGTGGTCACGTCCACGGCCCCGCGGTGAATGCTCACGGGACCCCACTGCATCGAATCGCGCACGTCCCGCACGCGGACCTCGGTGATGTCCCGCGCGACCGTGTAGAAGTCCGGGAACGCGCGGCGCACCGCCGCCACGTGTAGTCCCTCGTCCAGTTCCTCCACCAGATAGGTTCGGCCCTGATGCACGTAGACCGCGCCCGGGTGGGCTTGGTAATGCGATTGCGGAGCGCCCATGGTGCCGAGCACCGAGCCGGTCTCCGAGTCGATGATCTGCACGGGACCGCCGTCCCCGGAACGGATCGACACCATGGTGGCGGGCTGTTCGGACCGGGTCCAGAACCACCCGCTCGGGCGTCGGCGCAGGTGCCCCGCGCCCGTGAGGGAGTCGACGACGTCGCGCGCGGTGGGCCCGAACAGCTCGAGTTCGTCGGGGCGCAGGGGCAGTTCTGCGGCGGCCGCGCACAGGTGCGGTGCGAGCACGTAGGGGTTGGAGGCCTCGAACACCGTGGCCTCCACGGGGACGTCGAAGATTGCCTCGGGGTGGTTGACCAAGTAGCCGTCCAGGGGATCGTCACCGGCGATCAGTGCCGCCAAGGCGTGCTGGCCCGCCCGCCCGGCGCGGCCGATCTGCTGCAGGAAGGACGCGCGGGTGCCGGGCCACCCGGCGACCAGGACGGCGTCGAGCCCCGCGATGTCGATCCCGAGCTCGAGTGCGGATGTGCTCGCGACCCCCAGCAACCGCCCGTCCCGCAACTGCTGTTCCAGCTCGCGGCGTTCCTCCGGCAGGAATCCGGAACGGTAGGCGGCCACGCGATGACCGAGCGAGGGGTCCACCTCCTCGAGCTGCCGGTGGGCCGCCTGTGCGATGGTCTCCGCGCCGCGGCGGGAACGGATGAACGCGATCGTGCGGATCTGACGCAGCACCAGGTCGGTGAGCATGTCGGAGGCCTCGGCTGTGACCGTGCGGCGACGGGGCGCGCCGTTGTCCGAACCGCCGGGCGACTGTTCCGGCTCCCACAGCACCACGGTGCGCGAACCGTGGGGCGAGGTGTCACGGGTCACCGCCGTCACGTCCTGTTCGGACGCGCCGATGAGCTTGGCGAATGACTGCTGCGGGGACGCACTCGTGGCGGACGCCCCCACGAACACGGGGGAGGCCCCATAATGCGCCGCGACCCGGACAAGTCGGCGCAACAGGACGGCCACGTGCGAACCGAACACCCCCCGGTAGGAATGTGCCTCGTCCACGATCACGAACCGCAGCCGCCGGAAGAACCGCGACCAGCCGATGTGATGCGGCAGGATCCCGTGGTGGAGCATGTCCGGGTTGCACAGGATCACGTCCGCGTGCTCCCGGATCCAACGGCGCTCGCCGGGATCGGTGTCCCCGTCGTAGGTCGCCGCGCGCACGTCCGCGAAGCCGAGTGCACGCAGGGACGTGAGCTGGTCCGCGGCCAGGGCCTTGGTGGGCGAGATGTAGAGGGCCGTGGTCTCGTCCGGATGGTGTAGCAGGCCGGGGCGTTCGGCCACCGCGAGTTTGCCCCGGTGCACGGCGTCGAGCACGAGGGACTGGTAGACCAGGGACTTCCCCGAAGCGGTGCCCGTGGCCACGATCGCGTGTCGCGGAGCGGTCAGCGCAGCGACCTGGTGCGCGTACGGTTCATGGATACCCAGCCGTTCATATGCGCTGACCACGTCCGGGTGCAGCCATTCGGGCCAGGGCGCGTGGGTGGGTTCGCGTTCCGGGATCTCGCGCACATGACGTACCTGCTCGGGGCGGGGTCCGCGTCCGAGCAGGTCCACCATCTCCTGCGAAGTCGTCACCGTGACATTGTGGCCCACACCGGGCGGGGACGACGCCGCCCGGCTACCAATGCGCGGGGCCCGCCACGCGTCGTCGGCTCCCTGCCTGTGCAGGGACCCGGTGCCGGAATCCGATGCGGGGAAGACACCGCCACCTGGCCCACGTCCCGCACCCGCGTGGAATCATGGGGGTATGAGTAACGCTGAGCACCCGCACCCCATGAACATCGCCCACGAGCACGATGACGCGTCCCAGGTCCCGCCCATCACCGAGCTGAGCGAACAGGAGAGCTGGGAGCTGCTCAAGCAGGCACGCTTCGCGCGGCTGGCGACTCGCGACGGCGACGAGATCGACATCACCCCGCTGAACATCGTGACCGACGGCGAGAAGATCTTTTTCCGCTCCGCCAAGGGCACCAAGGTCCTGCACCTGCAACTGAACCCGAACGTGACGGTCGAGATCGACCGCGCCGCCGGTTCACAAGCGCACTCCGTGGTGGTGCGCGGCACGGCCGAGATGATCACGGACACGGACCGGATCGCGTACGTGGAAGAGCTTGGTCTGCGACCGTGGTTGGAGACGGAGAAGATCGAGTTCGTGGAGATCACGCCCACGCGCATCACGGGTCGCGCCTTCCGGTTGGGTCACTGACGGGTGGTCTCTTCCTGTCCCAACGACGCCGCTCCCGGGCCCGCGTTCAGCGTGGTCCCGGATGCCCCGCGCTCCGATGACCCGGAGCTGATCGCCCGCCTCCACGACGACCTCGTGGCCGCGGGGTTCACGGTGGACGGGGTCACGGACCTCGTGGGCGAGCAGGCCATGTCCGCGTGGTCGCGGGACCAGGCGGTCCCTGCCCGTCGCGCCCTGCAACGGCGCTCGCAGGACCTCCGTTCGGTGCCGGGCGGTGCGGAAGATACTCACTCCTCACCGCGCGGCGTCGGCAACGCTGCGGATTCCGCGGGCCATGACGTCGCCGCGTTGATCACCCTCGCCGCGTTCTTCCTGCTCGGGGACCCCGTAACGGCCACATCGCTCGACGCCGCGCTGCCCTCCGTGGGCGCTTCCGGCCTGCAACGGTTGGATCTGGTCGAGGCCGGCGTTGAGCCGGCCGGTGGTGCCGCCGATGCCGCCACCGAGTCGGCCGAAGGCGCCGTCGAGGCCGCTGTGCGCGGGCTCGGTGAGAACTGCCCGTCCCACGCGAACCCGGACGAGAGCGCAGCGGCGGATACCCCCGCGCCCTCCGTCACAGTGCGTTCCGCGGTGGATCTGCGGCCCTACGCCACGGATTCCTCGGCCGAGCTGTACGTCGCGAGCGACCTGGGTGCGTTCCAGCGACCGGGCGTGCTGCGCCATGACCACGTGCTGGGCATCGGGGGTGCATCGCTGACCCTCGTGCAGTCCACACCGCGCCGGCCCGTGGACACCGCCCTGGATCTGGGGACCGGATGCGGGATCCAGACCTTCCACCTCTTGGCCCACGCGCGCCACGTCACGGCCACGGACATCTCCGACCGCGCACTGGCCACCGCGCGGTTCAACCTGATCCTCAACGCCGAGGCACTGGACGTGGACCCGTGGGACTTGCCCGCCCGGGTGAGCCTGGAACGGGGGAGCCTGTTGGAGCCCGTGGCGGATCGCCGGTTCGACATGGTCGTGTCCAACCCGCCCTTCGTGATCACGCCGCGCAGCCCGGACGAACACGCCGAGGACCGCTTCACCTACCGGGACGGCGGTCTGCCGGGGGACCGGCTCGTGCGGGAATTATTGGGCGCGCTGCCCACCGTGTTGAACCCGGGGGCCACCGCGCACCTGCTCGCGAACTGGGAGATCCCGCGCGATCCGCACGAGGAGCCCTCGACCACGTGGTCCCGCGGGCCGGCGTCGTGGGTGCCGCCGGGAACCGGCGCGTGGCTCGTCCAACGTGAAGTGCAGGACCCGTGCGAGTACGCCGAGACCTGGTTGCGGGACGCGTCCCAGCAGCGCGACGTCGCCGACTACGAACGTGCCTACGCGGCCTACCTGGACGACTTCGACTCCCGGGACGTGGCCGCGGTGGGCTTCGGCATGGTGTGGTTGTACCGCCCGGGTGAGGAAACACCGGATATTGCACCGCGGATCTTCGAGACCGTCCCGCACCCGATCCAGCAACCCATCGCCCCGGCGCTCGCCGCGGAGTGGGAGCGCATGCTGCGCATGGCGCGCGACGAGGCGGACCACGGCGCTCGCGGCCCGGCAGCGGCGTCGGACACCGATCCCGCGTGGCTCGCGCGGCACTACACCGTGGCGCAGGACGTGACCGAGGAACGCCACGGCACACCCGGGGCCCCGGACCCGGCCCTGATCCTGTTGCGGCAGGGGGCGGGACTGCGTCGGAGCGTGATCCTCTCGAGCGAGGCGGCGGGCTTCGCGGGCGTGTGCGACGGCGAGCTCAGCGCGGGGCAGATCCTCACGGCCCTCGGATCGCTGCTGGGGTGGCAGGACGGCCCGGCACCCCAGCTGCTGCGTGAAATCAAAGGCCTGATCACACATGGCTTCCTGACGGAGGTGTAAGACTGAACCCATGAGCGAGAACCTGAATCCCTTCCGGGTCATGGATTCCCAGCGGGTCTGGGAGTTGTTGGGCGACATGCCGTACGGCCGCCTTGCCGTCCAGGGCGCGGGCCTCGTGGACATCTTCCCGGTCAATCACGTGGTCAGTCAGCGAAAGATCTATTTCCGCACGTCACAGGGCACCAAGCTGGCCAGCCTGGTGGTGAACAACCACGTGGCATTCGAGGTGGACAAGGTCGAGGGCACCCACGTTGAATCCGCGGTGGTCCACGGCCGGGCGCGCCGGTTGGAGACCCGGGCGGAGGTGGAGGCGGCGGAACAATTGCCGCTGACCCCATGGGCACCGAACTACAAGTTCCACTACGTGGTCCTGGAGCCGGACGACGCCACCGGACGCGAATTCACCATGGGTGAGGAACCGGATCACGACCTGTAGTGATCCAGCGTGTCGTACGCTGACGTCCCGGGCACGGAGTGAACGCGGCACGCGGAGGAATCGAGCGCCGTCGCCCACGCCCACCGGCCGATCAGCATGAACGGCCAGCATTGAACACAGACCCGCCCCGCAACCACGGGTCATGACGAGGAGCACCTTTGGCATCCAAGGCCACCAAGAACGCCGGTACGGGCAAGAGCCTGCTGATCGTGGAGTCACCGTCCAAGGTGAAGACGATCGCGGGGTACCTGGGGGACGCCTATGAAGTGGAGTCCTCCATGGGCCACATCCGTGACCTGCCGCAGCCCTCCGAGCTGCCGACGGACATGAAGAAGGGCCCGTACGGCAAGTTCGCGGTGGACGTGGAGCACGAGTTCGACCCGTACTACGTGGTCAACCCGGACAAGAAGAAGAAGGTCACGGAGCTCAAGCGCAAGCTAAAGGACGCGGACGCCCTGTACCTGGCCACGGATGGTGATCGCGAGGGTGAGGCGATCGCGTGGCACCTGTTGCAGGTGCTCAAGCCCAAGGTCCCCGTGTACCGCTTGACGTTCCCGGAGATCACCCGGGAGGCCATCGAGCGCGGGTTCGCGCAGTTGCGGGAGATCGACCAGGACCTCGTGGACGCCCAGGAGACCCGCCGCATCCTGGACCGGCTCTACGGCTACGAGATCTCCCCGGTGCTGTGGCGCAAGGTCTCCTCGGGGCTCTCCGCCGGGCGCGTGCAGTCCGTGGCCACCCGCCTGGTGGTCCAGCGCGAACGGGAGCGGATCGCGTTCGTGCCCGCCGACTACTGGGACCTCACCGGCACCTTCTCCCGGCCCGAGGGGCAGGACGCTGGGCGGGCCTTCACCGCCCGGTTGAGCTCCCTGAACGGCCGCCGCGTGGCCACCGGCAAGGACTTCACGGACCGCGGCGAGCTCAAGGCCTCCGGGCAGAACGCCCCCGCCGCGCTGGACGAGACCGTGGCCACGGCGCTCGCGGCCGGATTGCAGGACGCCGAGTTCTCGGTCCGTTCGCTCGAGACCAAGCCCTACACGCGCCGTCCCGCCGCACCGTTCACCACCTCCACGCTGCAGCAGGAGGCCGCTCGCAAGCTGCGTTTCACCTCGCGCACCACCATGCGGGTTGCGCAGCGGTTGTACGAGAACGGCTACATCACGTACATGCGTACCGACTCGGTCGCGCTGTCCGATCAGGCGGTCAACGCCGCGCGCTCGCAGGCCAAGGAGCTCTACGGCGCGGAGTTCGTCCCCGCCTCCAAGCGCGTGTACGCGTCCAAGTCCAAGAACGCGCAGGAGGCCCACGAGGCCGTGCGCCCCGCGGGGGACACCTTCCGCACCCCGTCGCAGGTGCGCTCGCAGCTGTCCGTGGACGAGTTCAAGCTCTACGAGCTGATCTGGAAGCGCACCGTGGCCTCCCAGATGGAGGACGCCAAGGGCAGCACCGCGACCGTCCGCCTGGGCGCCACGGCCACCTCCGCCGCCGGGGAGCATTCCGGGGCCGACGCCGAGTTCTCGGCTTCCGGGACCGTCCTCACCTTCCGGGGGTTCCTGGCCGCGTACGAGGAGGGCCGGGACGTGAACCCGGATCTCGCCCATGAGAACTCGAAGCAGTCCGAGAAGTCCGAGGACAAGCGGCTGCCCGTGATGGCCGAGGGTGACGCCCTGGACGCCTCCGAGGTCACCGCGGACGGGCACACCACCACGCCCCCCGCCCGCTACACCGAGGCCTCACTCGTGAAGACCCTGGATGAACTGGGGATCGGGCGGCCCTCCACGTACGCCGCGACCATCTCCACGATCATGGACCGGGGTTACGTGCAGGTGCGCGGCTCGGCGTTGATCCCGTCCTGGCTCGCGTTCTCCGTGGTGCGGTTGTTGGAGGAGCATTTCTCCGACTACGTGGACTACGACTTCACGGCGGAGCTCGAGGAGGACCTGGACCGGATCGCCCGCGGCGAGGCCGAGCGGGTCAAGTGGCTCGAGGGGTTCTACTTCGGTGACACCGCCTCCGAACCAGGACTCAAGCCGCTCGTGGACGACCTCGGGGAGATCGACGCCCGCGCCGTGAACTCGATCCCCGTCACGGACGAGATCACGTTGCGCGTGGGCAAGTTCGGTCCGTACCTCGAGACCGGTGGCACGGTGGACCCGGAGACGGGGGAACTGACCGACCCGGTGCGCGCGAACGTCCCGCTGGACCTCGCCCCGGATGAGCTCACGCCCGAGAAGGCGCGGGAACTCATGGAGATCGGCAAGGCGGACGGCCGTGAGCTGGGCGTGAACCCGGACACCGGTCGGATGATCGTGGCCAAGGACGGCCGTTACGGTCCCTACGTCACGGAGGTGATCCCGGAGCCCACGCAGGAGGAACTGGACGCGATCCCCACCGAGTACTACAAGAACGGCAAGCCCAAGCCCAAGAAGGTCGAGCGGCCCAAGCCCAACACGGCATCCCTGTTCTCGTCCATGAACCTGCAGGACATCACCCTGGACGACGCCCTCAAGCTGCTGTCCCTTCCCCGGGTACTGGGTGAGGACACCGACGGTGAGACCATCACGGTGCAGAACGGGCGTTACGGCCCGTACCTGAAGAAGGGCTCCGACTCCCGGTCGATCGGTTCCGAGGACCAGATCTTCACGATCACCCTGGACGAGGCCAAGACCATTTACGCGCAGCCCAAGCAGCGCGGTCGCCAGGCCGCCAAGCCCCCGCTCGCGGATCTGGGTGCGGATCCCCTGACCGAGAAGCGCATGGTCATTAAGGAAGGCCGCTTCGGCGCGTACATCACGGACGGGGAGACCAACGTGACGGTCCCGCGTGCCGAGGCGATCGAGCAGATCACCGCGGCCCGCGCGTCCCAGTTGCTCGCCGAGAAGCGGGCGAAGGGCCCGGCGCCCGCCAAGACGACGTCGCGCTCTCGCAGCTCGGCCAAGAGCGGCACGGCCAAAAGCGGGACGGCGAAACGTTCCACGGCCAAGGGTGCGACTACCAAGAGTGGCGCGGCCAGGAAGACCACGCGCAAGACCGCCGGCGCGGGGCGTTCCGCGAGCAAGTAGGACCGGTTCGTGCGGCGGCGTCCCGGCGGCGTCGTCCCCGCGGTCGTCCCGAAGCCCCGCGATCCGGTCCGGCCCAACGGCCCCACCCAACGCCTCCACCCAGCGAGCGAAGGAACTCACATGCGGCTCTCCGTCCTGGACGTCGGCTCCAACACGGTGCACCTGCTCCTGCTGGACGTCTATCCGGGGTCGCGGCCGGAACCGTACGCGTCCCACAAGATGGCGCTACGGCTCGTGGACTACCAGGACGACGACGGTCGGATCACGGACGAGGGCCGTGACCTGCTCACCGGGTTCGTGGTGGAGGCGCGTGACTTTGCCGTGGAGCACCGCGCGGAGGACCTGCTCGCGTTCGCGACCTCCGCGATCCGGGAGGCCACCAACGGCAACGCCGTGCTGGACCACGTCCAGTCCACGTCCGGGGTCACGCTCACGGAACTGTCCGGGGACCAGGAGGCGGCCGTGACGTTCTCCGCGGTGCGCCGCTGGTTCGGCTGGGGCGCCGGACGCGTCCTGGATTTCGACATCGGCGGAGGGTCCTTCGAGATGGCGATCGGCACCAACGCGTTGCCCACGGTCGCCACGTCCGTCCCGCTCGGTGCGGGTCGGCTGTACCGGGCATATCTCGCGGGGTACGACGTCGCACCCCCGGCCCGCTTCAAGGCCTTGCGCAAGCACGTGCGCACCACGCTGCGTCCCGCCGTGGACCGGATCGCCGCCGGGGGACAACCGAATCTGGTCGCGGGCACGTCCAAGACGTTCCGCTCGCTCGCGCGGATCTGCGGGGCGGCGCCGTCGGGCCAGGGACCGTACGTGCAACGCGTCATGCACCTGGAGGACCTACGCTTGTGGACGCGGCGCATGGAGGCCATGACCGTGGCCGAACGCGCGGACCTGCCCGGTGTCTCCGAACACCGTGCCGCGCAGGTGGTGGCCGGGGCGATCGTCGCGGAGACCGCCATGGACCTGCTCAAGGTGGAGTCGCTGCGGATCTCCCCGTGGGCCCTGCGGGAAGGACTCATCCTGCGGCGCATGGACCGGCTGCTGCGGGACTCCACGAGCTCGACCGTCGATCCCAAGGACCTGGTGACCAGCTCATGACCGACACACCCGTCTACCGCCCGCACGTGGCCCTGTCCACGAGTTCGCTGTACCCGCAGGGTGTCCCCGAGACGTTCGACGCCGCCCAGCGCCTGGGCTACGACAGCGTGGAAGTGCTCGTGACCCACGAGCGCATGAGTCAGCTGACCCACCAACTGCTGGACAACATCCAGAAGTACCAGCTGCCCATCTCCACGATCCACGCGCCCACGCTGCTGTTCACGCAACAGGTGTGGGGCAAGGCGTGGACCAAGATCCAGATGGCCGCCAAGCTCACGCACCAGGTGGGCGCGGAAGTCGTGGTGGCCCACCCGCCGTTCCGGTGGCAGCGCAAGTACGCGCGCAACTTCGTGGCCGGTGTGCGTGAGGTCTCCCGGATGACCGACACCAAGATCTCCGTGGAGAACATGTACCCGTGGCGCGTGGGCGGGCGTGAGGCCGTCGTCTACTCGCCGCATTACAGCCCCCTGGGTCAGGACTACGACTGGGTCACGTGGGACTTCTCCCACGCGGCCACCGCCAAGATGGATTCGCTCGCGGCCGTCAAGGAACTCGGTTCCCGGTTGGGCCACGTGCACCTCACGGACGGTTCCGGTCAGACCATGGCGGACGAGCACCTCCTGCCGGGGCGGGGCGTACAACCGGTCGCCGAGACCCTCGAGTACCTGCGTGATCAGCGCTGGCAGGGTGTGGTGGGGGTCGAGGTCTCTACACGCAAGACCAAGGACGCGGACGAGCGGGACGAGTGGCTCGCCGAAGCCCTGTCTTTCGCGCGCCGCCACATGACGGTGGAGGGCTAGCCCGTCGGACCCCGGACCCGGTGCACCGCGGCGGGCCGGTGCCGCCACCCCTTCCGCCTCACACCGCCTTGCACCGCCACCCGTCCAGGGTGGCGCGCACATCTGCGCTGCGATACGCACGGTTTCGGCCCCGAGTCCGCGCGTTCTGCAGCGAGGATGTCCCGGGCCGCACCGGCGTGGGAGCGGGCTGAGGTTGCCGCTTCCGCCCGGTCACCAGGGGTGGATACACATAAGTCCCGGAACAGCTGCCTGGACACGGGATCCGTGTCTTTTCGGGCCATGAATGTTCGCAGCCGCGGGGCGCGGTGCTTCCCCGGCCCCGTATGGAGTGCTCCCCGCCGACCTCCACGGCACGGAGTCCCATCCGGCGCGCTCGCGGGGACCGTCCGCCGCGCGATACCGTTCAAGGAGAGTTCCGTGACCGCAACAACACCCCGTGAGCCCTACTGCGCGGCAACAGCACGAGAGGGCCCCCGGGCGGGTGTGAAAGGACTGATGGCATGAGCGAGCTGACCCTGGCGTTCCTGGGAACCGGTTCCATGAACGGTGCGATCCTGCGAGGGGTCCTGGCGGGCGGCACCGAGAAGGGGGCGGTGCGCGCGACGACCCGATCGGCGTCGTCGGGGGAGGAGCTGCGTGACGAGACCGGCGTGACCGTGTTCGCGGGCGAGGAGGACGCGGAGGCGAACCGCACTGCCGTGAAGGGCGCGGACGTCGTGCTGCTGGGGGTCAAGCCGTACGCGATCCTGGACCTGGCGCGCGAGATCGCACCCGCTCTGGACCCCGGGACCGTGGTGGTGTCCGTGGCCGCCGGTGTCACGCTGGACGCCCTGCAGAAGGCCCTGCCGCAGGGGCAGCCGGTAGTGCGCTCGATGCCCAATACGCCGTCGAGCGTGGGCCGTGGCGTGCTGTCCGTGACCCCGGGTGAGCACGTGTCCCGTGAGCAGCTGGACGCGGTGAAGGACGTGCTGGCCGCCGTGGGCACGGTCGTGGAGGTGCCCGAGAACCTGATCCGCGCGGTCACGGGTGTGTCCGGCTCGGGCCCCGCGTACGTGTTCTACCTGGCCGAGGCCATGCAGCACGCGGGGGAGCAGCTGGGCCTGGACCCGGAGACGGCGCGCGTGCTCGCGAAGGAGACGGTCTCCGGCGCGGGCGTCCTGCTCGCTCCCGACGACGCTGATCCCGCCGCCCTGCGCAAGGCCGTCACCAGCCCGGGCGGCACCACGGAGCAGGCGATCACCACGTTCGACGAGAAGGGCCTGCGCGAGATCATCGCGGCCGGCGCGGAGGCGTCCGCGACGAAGGGTGACCACATGGAGAAGGAATACGGCGGCGAATGACGTGAACCGCCCGGCCCACCACACGAGACCACGCAAGGCGGTAGCACCATGAGCACGTTCGGCATCGAGGAAGAGTTCTTGCTGGTGGACCGCGGGGACAACCTCCCCGCACGGCCCACGCCGGAACAGTCGGCGCAACTGATGTCGCTGACCGCTGGCGGCGGTGCGGCCACCCCGGAATGGCTCTCGTGTCAGGTCGAGGAGACCTCCCCGGTGTTCCGCGACGCCGCCACGGCAGTGGATTCGCTCGTGGAGTTCCGCACGGCGCTGCGCGAGGCCACGAACGCCATGGGCATGGACGTGGTGGGCGTCGCCGCAGCCCCGGACGTGCGGCCCGAACCCGCGCAGATCACCCACGACGCCCGCTACCAGCGACTTGCCGGCCAGACCCCGGCCATCGCGGCGGACCAGTACATCAGCGGGATGCACGTGCACCTGGGGTTCCCGGACCTGGAGGCCGCGGTGCGTGCCCTGAACGGGCTGCGGGGCTGGTTGCCCGTGCTCGTGGCCATCGGTGCGAACTCGCCCGTGTGGCGGGGCGTGGAATCCGGGTTCGAGAGCTGGCGTTCCATCCACTATCGCCGCTGGATGACCAACGGCGTGCCGCCCCACTTCCAGGACCTGCACGACTACGACTCGCGAGTGGCCATGCTCACCGCGTTCGACGCCGTGGAGAGCCCCGCGAGTCTCAGCTGGCTCGCCCGGTTGTCCCACCGCCACGACACCCTGGAGATCCGCGCGTGCGACGTCCAGTTGGAGGCCCAGGACTCGGTGGCCATCGCGGTGCTCACGCGCGCCCTCGCGAACTACGCGCTCGAGGCGTCGCCCGCGGTCGCGTTCACGCAGGAGTACCTGGACATCGCACTGTGGCAGTCCGCCCGGTGGGGGCTGAGCGGCCGGCTCCTGGATCCCGTCACGGCCACCCTGGTCCCAGCCGAGGAACTCGTGAGCACCCTGCTGGAACGGGTGAGCGGGCACTACACCTCGCAGGAGGACCGTCGCTTCGCCGAGGCGGGGGTGCACCACATCCTCGAGCGCGGTAATGGGGCGAGCCGTCAGCGCCGGGCTTTCGGCCGCGCCGGCGTCCCCGGGATCATGGCGCTCGCCACGCGGGCCATGACGGCCGCGCCGTCGGATGCTGAGTAACGCGGGGTAGCGTCACGCGCGTGCGCCATAGCGGGGGACGACGTCGCTCGCGGGCGTCGGTCACGCCGGTCACCGAGGAGCGCGTGCCGGTCGACGCTGACCGGCACCGAGGGGCGTCGGGCCGTGATGCCGGATCACGACGGCCCGCCGAGACGCAACCGGGTCAGGGGCGTGCGGCGAACCGTTCGATCAGGTCAACGTGCCCGGACACGATGAGCAGGTCCCGCGAGCTGACCGTGGTGTCCGGGCGGGCGTAGGTGAAGTCCTCGCCCGGGGACTTCACACCCACCACGGTCACGCCGTACTTGGAGCGGATGTCGGACTCGCCCAGCGTGAACCCCTGGGTCTCCCGGGGCGGGTACATCTTGACGATCGCGAAGTCGTCGTCGAACTCGATGTAGTCCAGGAGCCGCCCGGAGACCAGGTGGGCGGTGCGGCGCCCGGCGTCGGCCTCGGGGAAGATCACGTGGTGGGCGCCGATGCGCGCGAGGATCTTGCCGTGGGCGGGGGAGATGGCCTTGGCCCAGATCCGGTCGATCCCCAGGTCCACGAGGTTTGCGGTGGTCAGCACCGAGGACTCGATGGACGTGCCCACACCCACCACGGCGGAGGAGAACTCGGCGGCGCCGAGCTGGCGCAGGGCGTCGATGTCCGTGGCGTCGGCCTCGACCACGTGGGTGAGCTGGCCGGACATCTTCTGCACGAGGGCGGCGTCGCGTTCCACGCCGAGGACCTCGCGCCCCTGCTGGATCAGCTGCAGGGCCGTGGCCGAGCCGAAGCGCCCGAGGCCCACCACCAGGACGGGGACGGAGTGGGAGGAGTTCTTAGCCAATGATGGGCCTCTCTTCCGGGTACGTGTAGAGCCGGCGCCGCGAGCGCAGGGCCAGGGCCGTGGCCACGGTGTTGGTACCGATGCGGCCGATGAGCATGATGACGGACAGCACGTACTTCCCGGCGTCCGGGGCGCCCGCGGACACACCGGTGCTGAGACCGCACGTGGCGTACGCGGAGATGACCTCGAACAGTACGTGGTCCAGGGGCATGTGGGTCAGGGCGACCATGATGCTCGAACCCAGCAGCACCACGGAGGCGCCCATCATGATCACGGAGATCGCGATGCGCAGCACGGAGTCAGGGATGGTGCGGAAGAACGCGATCACGGACTGGTCGCCGCGGGCCTCCGCGAGGATGGCCAGGAAGACGACGGCGAGTGTGGTCACCTTGATCCCGCCGGCCGTGGACGCGGAACCGCCGCCGGCGAACATCATGGCGTCCGTGAGCAACAGCGTGACCTGGGACGTGTCGGTCATGTCCACCAGGTTGAAACCGCCCGAGCGCATCATCACGGACGCGAAGAACCCCTGGAAGATCCGCTCGGGGACGGACTGTCCGCCCAGGGTGTCCGGGTTGGCCCACTCGATGGCCGTGAACAGCACCCACGCCAGCAGCAACAGTGCGGCGGTGGTGACCACGGTGAGTTTGGCGTTGAGGTTCCACCGGGTGAACCGGAACCCCACCTGACGCAGCACCAAGATCACGGGGAAGCCCAGGGACCCCACGATCACCCCGATGCACACGGGCAGCAGGATGAGCCACGCGGTGGGCCCGGCGTGGTCGTAGGGCACGAGCCCGTCCGTGTGGGGCGTGAACCCGGCGTTGTTGAAGCTCGAGATCGCGTAGAACACCCCGTGCCACAGGGCCGTTCCCAGGGGTTCTCCTTCGGCGAGGAACCCCACGGAGAGCACGAGCGCCAGGGCGGCCTCGATGCTCACGGAGGTGATCACGATGATCTGCAGCAGCGAGCCGACCTCACCCAGGCGCCCGATGTTGAGGGCCTCCTGGGTGATGAGCTTGGACTTGAGCCCGAGCTTGCGCCCGATGGCCAGCGCCAGGATGGACGTGAGCGTCAGGGTGCCCAGACCGCCCACTTGAATGGCGATCAGGATGACTACCTGGCCGAACACGGACCACTGCGCGGCCGTGGACACCGTGGTCAGTCCGGTCACGGTCACGGCGGAGGTCGCGGTGAACACGGCGTCCACGAACCGGGTCTCCTGACCGGGGTTGGCGGACAAGGGCAGCCACAACAGGGCCGCGAAGCCCAGGTCCACGATCACGAACACGATCACCGCGAGCCGCGCGGGCGAGGAACTCGCGATCTGGTCCACGAAGTCCCGGATGCCTCGCGCCGTGCGTGTGGTCAGCGGTTCACCGGAGGGCGCGGGGGATGCAGGCTCCTCGACGGCGTTGGGTTGTTCGAGCTCGCTCACGGCACCTCCTCGCGGGATCCGATGGACGGTCGGGTCACGCGGAATCCTACGGTCCCGCGGGGGTGGATCGGCGCAACGACCCCCAGTATCCCCCGTCACAGTGCGCTGCAGCGACTGCCGCATGCGCGTGAGTGTTCTAATGGAGGTGTGAGCTCCGCGACAACGGGCAAGGATGCCGTCTACCCCACCAGTGTCTACTGGGATCCCCGGTTGCTCCAGTACGACTTCGGGGACTACCACCCCATGAGCCCCACCCGCCTAGACGCGACCATGCGGTTGGTGCAGAACCTGGGCCTGGACAGCGCGCCCAACGTGCGGGTCACCGTCCCCGAGGTCCCGGACGACCCCGTCCTGGAACTCGTGCACACCAAGACCTACGTGCAGTCCGTGCGCGCCGTCTCGGAGGACCCCACGCGGCAGATCCCCGAATGCGGTTTGGGCACCGAGGACACTCCCGGCTACGAGGGCATCCACGAATCGAGTGCGCGCCTGGTGGGCGGCAGCTACCAGGGTGCCGCGGACCTGCTGAGCGGTTCCGTGGTCCACGCCGTGAACTTCGGCGGTGGCATGCACCACGCCGCGGCGGACAAGGCCTCAGGTTTCTGCGTGTACAACGACTGCGCCGTGGCCATCCAGCACCTCTTGAACAACGGAGTGCAGCGCGTGCTCTACGTGGACGTGGATGGCCACCACGGGGACGGCACCCAGTCGATTTTCTACGACGAGCCCCGCGTCATGACCGTGTCCCTGCACGAGACGGGCCTGTCCCTGTTCCCGGGCACGGGCTTCGCCAACGAGATCGGCTCCGGGGCGGCGGCCGGCACCGCGGTCAACGTGGCCATGCCCACGCGCGCGGACGACTCCCAGTGGCTTCGAGCGTACGACGCCGTGGTCCCCCCGATCGCGCGCGAGTTCCGTCCCGAAGTGATCGTTTCCCAGCACGGCTGCGACTCCCACTTCCAGGACGAACTGACCCATTTACGCATGAGCGTGGACGGGCAGCGTCAGATCGCGTTGGCGGTGTCCGAGCTCGCGGCGGAATTATGTGAGGGCCGGTGGATCGCCACGGGTGGCGGCGGGTACGACTGCCACGACGCCGTTCCCCGCTCGTGGGCGCACCTCGTGGGGGTCGCCTCGGGATACCCCGTGGACGTGAACACGCCGGTCCCGCAGGCGTGGCGCAGCTACATGGCCGAAAAGTACGGCGGGCGCCCGCCCGAGCGCATGGGCGACGACGTCGACATCTGGTGGCGTTCGTGGGAGATCGGCTACGACCCCAGTGACGAGACCGACCGCAGCATCATGGCCACGCGCAAGGAGGTCTTTCCCCAGTGGGGACTGGACCCCTGGTACGACTGACCCTGGCAGGGCTGACGCTGGTGGGACCGACCCGTGACGGGAAGGTCTGATTGGGTCAGGGTGGGCAGCCCGTCTAAGGTGAATCCCATGTCCCACGACGCATATTCCGCCTTGTCCGACCCCACCCGACGCCGCATCCTCACGGCCCTGTGCGGCGGGCCCCGGCCGGTGGGCGAGCTGGTCACCGCGCTCGAGGTCTCCCAGCCCACGGTGTCCAAGCACCTCAAGGTCCTGCGCGACGCCGGGATGGTCACCACCCGCGCCCAGGGACAGAAGCGCTTCTACAACCTCACCGCCGAGCCCTTCGTGGCCGTGCTCGACTGGGTGAACGAGCTGGTCGCCGCCGCGAACGAGGCGGACACTCCCGTGACGGATACACATGAGTCCGCCCCGGCCGAGTCCGATGAGCCCGCCATGGCGAACGACGTCGCTGCGCAGCTGGCCGTCGACGACGCTGCACAGCTGACCACGGACGCCTCCGCCGAGTCGACCGACCACGACGCCGCGCCGTCGCCCGAGGACGCCCCGCGCCCGGAGCCCGTACGCGCCGAGGCCGCTGACGTCGACGCCGCCCAGGAACCTGTGCGCGACCCCGAGCGGTCCCTGCCGTGGTTCACGGCGGAGGTCACCGACGTCACGACGGAGGCCACCAACACCTCGGACAATCCCGAGGTCCTGGACATCCCCGCTCCCACGGTCGCCCCCGGATCCCCGGTCGATGATCCCCGTCCGGAAGAAAATTCTGGGGAAGCAGAGACGCCCGTAGAAGCCGAGTTTTTCGACGAATCATCCCAGGGGTCCGAGAAAGTCGTGCAGTTCAGCTCGGGGGTCACCGAAGAAGCTATCAATTCCGCTGATCCGGAGGGCCTGGCCGACGAACGGGAGGCCCAGGTCACAGGGGATACTGTGGACGATGGTGCCCACACCGAGCCCGCTGCGCAGCCCCGTGCCGCGCATGATGCCGAGCCCCACGATGCAGAGCCCCGCGCTGTCTCCCCGGAGACGAACTCGCCCGAGATCGCGGAGCTCATCCGACCTCGCGGGGCCGCGCATCGCCGTCAGAGCGGTCTGCTGTCCACTCTGACGGGTTTCCGGCGACGCAACCGCGGTTCACGCCGCGGTTGAGTGGGAGCCGCAGACCTTTCAAGAGGGCAGGAGAGACATGCACGAGAAACTGATCCCCATCCGGCAGATCGTCACGGCGCGCAACCCGGGTGAGTCCGAGTTCCACCAGGCTGTGGACGAGGTCTTCGAGTCGTTGGGTCCCGTGGTGGCTCGCCATCCGGATCTGTTGGACTCCGCGATCGTGGAGCGTATCTGCGAACCCGAACGTCAGATCATTTTCCGTGTGCCGTGGATGGACGACCAGGGCCAGGTGCACATCAACCGCGGGTTCCGGGTGGAGTTCAACTCCGCGCTGGGTCCCTACAAGGGTGGCTTGCGGTTCCACCCGTCGGTGTACCTGGGCATCGTGAAGTTCCTGGGTTTCGAGCAGATCTTCAAGAATGCGCTGACCGGTATGCCCATCGGCGGCGGCAAGGGTGGATCGGACTTCGACCCGTCCGGGCGCAGTGACGCGGAGATCATGCGGTTCTGCCAGTCCTTCATGACCGAGCTGTACCGCCACATCGGTGAGTACACGGACGTCCCCGCCGGTGACATCGGCGTGGGCGGGCGTGAGATCGGGTACCTCTTCGGTCAGTACAAGCGCATCACCAACCGCTACGAGTCCGGTGTGCTCACGGGCAAGGGCCTGTCCTGGGGCGGTTCGCTCGTGCGCACCGAGGCCACGGGCTACGGTGCGGTGATGTTCGCGGAGGAGATGCTCAAGACCCGCGGGTTGGACCTCGAGGGCCGGGACGTGATCGTCTCCGGTTCGGGCAACGTGGCGATCTACGCGATCGAGCGGGCCCAGTCGCTCGGCGCCAAGGCGCTCACGGCGTCGGACTCGAGCGGTTACGTGGTGGACAGCAACGGCATCGACCTCGAGCTGCTCAAGCAGGTCAAGGAGGTTGAGCGGGCCCGGATCAGCGAGTACGCCGAACGGCGCGGCTCGAGTGCCCGATTCGTCTCCGACGGTTCGGTGTGGGACGTCCCCGGCACGGTCGCGCTGCCGTGTGCCACGCAGAACGAGCTCAACGGCCGTCAGGCCAAGACCCTGCTCGAGAACGGGATCGTGGCCGTCGCCGAGGGTGCCAACATGCCGTGCACCACCGAGGCCGTGCACCGGTTCCAGGAATCGGACGTGCTGTTCGCGCCGGGTAAGGCCGCCAACGCCGGCGGTGTGGCCACGTCCGCGCTCGAGATGCAGCAGAACGCGTCCCGCGACTCGTGGAGCTTCGACTACACGCAGCAACGCCTGCGGGAGATCATGCGCGGGATCCACGATCGCTGCGCAGAGACCGCCGAGGAGTTCGGGATGCCGGGCAACTACGTGGCCGGTGCGAACATCGCGGGGTTCCTCAAGGTCGCCCGGGCCATGGTGGCCCAGGGCATCATCTGAGCACGGCCGCGTCCGGAGAGCGGCGCGCCGGGCGCCCGACCGTGCCATACGGCGGTCGGGCGCCGTACGACGTTTAGGGTGGGATATATGGCAACGCATCGAGAGGTTCTGCAATGGCTCGAGAACGAGCTGTTCGACGCAAACCTGGTGCTGGGTCAACGACTGCCCACCGACAAGGACCTGGCCGCGATCTTCCGGGTGTCCCGCAACTCCATGCGTGAGACCCTCAAGATCCTGGAGGCCCAGGGCATCGTCAATCTCTTCGAGGGCCCGCACCGCAGCATTCTCCCCATCCTGGTGCGCGAACCGGCCGCGTCCGCGGGTCCCGCACTGCAGTTGCACATAGCGACGTCGCAGCACCCGTTGCGTGACATCGTCCAGACTCGCGTGATGCTCGAGACCTCGGCCCTCGAGAACGCCGAGAAGCACAGCATCCCGCGCGAGGAACTGCACGCGATCATGGCGCAGATGGACGAGGACCTGGGGCTCAAGCAGTTCCACCACCTCTACGTGAGCTTCCACATCGCGCTGGTCAAGGCGGGCGGCAACGCGGTGAACGCGGCATTGTTCACTGCCCTGCGGGACTCGATCTACGAGTACACCCTGGCACTCGTGGGTCATGTGCCGCTGTGGAGCACCACGTCCAGCCGCATCCGCGCCGAACACCGGGCCATCGTGGGCGCCCTCGAAGCGGGGGACCACAACCTGGCCGCCCGCCTCGTGGCCGAACACATCACCTACCAGTACGAGGAAGCCGGCGTGGACCCGGACGACTCCCGCGCCTCGGTCGCGGAACCACGCTCGCTGGACCGTGTGGCGTCGTCCCGGGACAAGCGCACGGCCACGCCGCGGGGGCGTTCCGTCACGGAGCAGGACGGGCGGCCAGAGCAGGACGAGGAACTCGACGCCGATCGCCGCGCGAGCGCCTGAGCGCCCGTTTTCGGGCCCGGCGGGGTCGCACGGTAAGGTAGGCCAGTAGTTTGCCGTTAAACGTATGTTGCCCCCGCGTTAGCAGGGGCGGGGCGGTGTTCACCCGCGGCCCCCAGCAAATACCACTGTCCAGAGAACTGTGAGGGATCCTATGGGTTCGGTCATCAAGAAGCGCCGCAAGCGCATGTCCAAGAAGAAGCACCGCAAGCTGCTTCGCAAGACTCGTCACCAGCGCCGTAACAAGAAGTAAGCGCGCCCGTGATAGGCCCCGTTCCCGCTATGGGAACGGGGCCTTCATCGTGTGCGCAGTGTCCGCGTGCGTAGCATGGGCCGCATGACGCAGCAGCCCGTGAGCCCCGACCGTCTCGATCCCGCCCGTCCGGCCGAACCGGGCCCCGCCGTGCAGGCGGAACCCGCAACGGCGACGGCGCGTGAAACCGGCGCGGGCGCCGGTGCCGCGGGGAGGCAGGACGGGCGCGAGCGACGTCGTACGCCCCTGCTCTCCGGCGCGGACTGGACCCGCCCGCGCCCGGCGCACACAGTGACGCTGCTGACCAAACCGGGATGCCATCTGTGCGAGGACGCGCGCGAGGTCGTGACCGGGGTGTGCGAGCAGACGGGCAGCGAGTACCGCGAGCGGGACATCACGGGCGATCTGCAGCTGCTGCGCGACTACGCCGAGTACATCCCCGTGGTCTTCGTGGACGGAGCCCCATGGGACCGGTTGCGCATCGACGCCGCCCGGTTGCGCGCCGTGCTGTCCTGACGCGCAGTGCTGTCCTGACGGGGTCAGTTCCGTGCCGACGGGGCCGATTGGGGGCTGACAGCGGGGTTTGAGACACTGGGGGCATGCCTTCAGCAACCGTTCACCTCCTGCGCCACGGCGAGGTCCACAACCCCGCGCACGTGGTCTACGGGCGGCTCCCGGACTACCACCTGTCCGAGAAGGGCGCTCGGATGGCCGAGGCCGCCGCGGCGGACCTGGCCCGGCGGGTCCAGGATGGCGATCGGATCGTTCTGCTGGCGTGCTCGCCGCTGACCCGCACGCGGGAGACTGCCGCACCCGTGGCCCGCGAGTTGGGGCTCGAGGTGCGCACGGACGAGCGGTTGATCGAACCGGCCAACCACTTCCAGGGTCTGCACGTGACCGGTCGTGAGCTCGCCAAGCCCAAGCACTGGCCCTACATGCTCAACCCCTTGCGGCCCTCGTGGGGTGAGCCCTACAAGGCGCAGGTCGAGCGCATGGCACAGGCCGTGCGGGAACTCGCCCGGGACGCGGTGCGCCGCGGTGGCGACGGCGCCCAGGCCGTGGCCGTGTCCCACCAGTTGCCGATCTGGCTCACGCGGTTGTCCGCGCAGGGCCGTCCGTTGCCGCACGACCCGCGGCAGCGTGAGTGCAACCTCGCGTCCCTGACGTCCTTAACGTTCAAGGACGTGGACGCCGCGCAGGTCCCGGAGGTCTCCTACCGGGAACCCGCCGCCCACCTCTATCCAGGCGTCAATCAGCTTCCCGGCTCATAATTGATCTCTCACCCCACGACCTCTTCCCAGGTGTTCTCCCCGTGACTTCTCCGCGTTGTTCATCCGCCCGTTCCCTGCCTGCCCGTGCCCGAGTGCGCACGGGAGCGGTCGCCGTGGTGGTGTGTCTGGGGCTCGCGCTCGCGGGGTGCTCGTCCTCGGGCAACGACAGCCTCGCCCAGCAGGCCAACGCCGGCGGCGAGAAGGGCTACGTGGCCGGTGACGGTTCCGTGAGCGAGTACGCGCCGGAGCAGCGCGGGGAGCCCGTGCAGTTCGAGGCCGAGATGTTCGACGGCAGCACCGTGAGCGCCGAGAGCCTGCGCGGCAAGCCCGCCGTCGTGAACTTCTGGTACGCAGGGTGCGCGCCGTGCCGCGCGGAGGCCCCGGACCTCGTGGCCCTGCACCACGAGTACCAGGACCGCGCGCAGTTCCTGGGCGTGAACCTGCGCGACCAGCAGCCCACCGCGGAGGCGTTCGAACGCAACTACGGGGTGGACTACCCCTCCGCGTCCGATCTCAACGGGGCCGTGCTGCTCGCACTGAGCGACTACGTCCCGCCGCAGGCCGTCCCCACGACCCTCGTTCTGGACGAGCAGGGTCGCGTGGCCGCCCGCGTGCTGGGCAAAGCGAACAAATCCACCCTGGACGCCCTGATCAAGGACACGGTGGCTGAGTCCGCATGAACGGCAATCCCTTCGCCGAGGTCGTCCTCGACGGTTCACTGATTGCCGCGCTGCCCGTGGCGCTGCTCGCGGGATTCGTCTCCTTCGCCTCACCGTGCGTGCTGCCCCTAGTGCCCGGGTACCTGGGCTACATCACCGGGCTCACCGGGGTGGACCTGCGGGAACAGCGGCGCGGGCGGATCCTCACGGGCGTGGTGCTGTTCGTCCTGGGGTTCTCCGCAGTGTTCGTGCTGATGTCCGTGGTGCTCGCGCAGCTCGGCGCGTTCGCGTGGTTGTTGGGCCAGCAGTGGATCATGGTGGTGCTCGGGATCCTGGTGATGCTCATGGGCGTGGTCTTCATGGGTGGTTTCTCGTGGTTCCAGCGTGACCGCAAGATCGAGCGCCGCCCGCCCCCGGGGCTGTGGGGTGCGCCCCTCCTGGGGATGGCCTTCGGTTTGGGATGGGCCCCGTGCATCGGCCCGACCTTCGCCGCGGTGCAGGCGCTCGTCTACGTGGACGGCGCGTCCACCGGCAAGGCCGTGGTGCTCACCACCGCCTACTGCCTGGGACTGGGCGTCCCGTTCGTGCTGATCGCCCTGGCGTTGCGCCGGGGCATGGGGGCCATGTCCTTCTTCCGCAGGCACCGTCTCACGCTGCAGCGCGTGGGCGGTGCCGTGCTCGTGCTCATCGGGGCCGCCATGGCCACGGGCGTGTGGTCCGCACTGGTCTCGTGGGTCCAGTCCGAATTCGTAACCGATTGGGTGATGCCGATATGACCGAGACGCGCACGCCACGCCCGAAGAAGGCGCAGCGTTCCGACGTGGAGGTCCCCTCACTGGGTCCCCTCGGCATGGCCCGGTGGGCCTGGCGGCAACTGACCAAGATGTCCACGGCCCTCGTGCTGTTGTTGTTGCTCGCGATCGCTGCGGTCCCGGGATCCCTGTTCCCCCAGCGGGTCCAGGACCCGGACGCGGTGACCAGCTACATCGAGGCGAACCCCACCATGGGTCCGTGGCTGGACCGCCTGCAGCTGTTCGACGTCTTCTCCTCCTACTGGTTCTCCGCGATCTACCTCCTGCTGTTCATCTCGCTCGTGGGCTGCGTGCTCCCGCGCGCCGTCCAGCACTTCAAGGCGTGGCGTTCCAAGCCGCCGCGCACCCCGCGCCGGATCTCCCGGTTGCCGCAGTACCGCAAGGTCATGCTGGGCGGGCGCGACGGCGCTGCCGCACCTTCCCCGGACGACGCCGTCGAGCAGGCCGCCGCCGCCCTGAAGAAGCGCGGCTACCGGGTGCAGACACAGGACCTGGGCTCCGCGGCGCCGTCGGTCGCGGCCGAGCGCGGGATGCTCAAGGAAGTGGGCAACATCCTCTTCCACGTAGCGCTGCTGGGCGTGTTGGTCTCCGTGGCGATCGGTGCCCTGTTCGGGTACAAGGGGCAAAAGATCATCGTGGAGGGGGAGTCCTTCGTGAACACCCTCGTGGACTACGACTCCTTCAACCCGGGGACCAATTTCGACCCGGACTGGCTCAACCCCTTCTCGGTGCGGCTCAACAACTTCCAGGCCACGTTCAACCGGGACACCTCCGATCCCCGGCACTACGGTCAGCCCACCGACTTCAACGCGGACCTGACTGTCACGGACGGACCCGGGGCCACACCCCAGGACGTGAACCTCGCGGTCAACAAGCCCCTCAACGTCAACGGCACCAAGGTGTACCTGGTAGGCAACGGTTACGCGCCCGTGATCCGCGTGACGGATGGGGAGGGCAACGTGGCCTACGAGGGCCCCGTGGTCACGGTCCCCTCGGACTCCGTGTACACGTCCTCGCTGACCCTCAAGGTCCCGGACGCCCGCCCCGATCAGCTCGGGTTCGTGGGGTTGTTGTTGCCCACGGCCGTCTCGGAGCCGGGGGAGATCCCGCGCTCCGCGGACCCCGCGCTGAACAACCCCGCGCTGATCCTGTCCTCGTTCTACGGGGACCTGGGCCTGGACAGCGGGCAACCGCAGAACGTGTACGTGCTCAACACCGAGAACCTCACGGAACTGAACTCCATGACTTCGGCCAACGGGCCCATCCTGCTGGACGGTCAGCACCGCGAGGTGCAGTTGCCCAACGGCAAGGGCAGCGTGGAGTTCCTGGACGTGAAGCGCTACGTGGGTCTGGACGTGCACAGCGACCCCGGGCGGATCCCCGCGTTCATCTCTTTCGTGCTCGCGTTCATCGGGCTCATCATGAGCCTGTTCATCGCGCGCCGGAGGGCGTGGGTGCGGGCCACCACCACGGAGGACGCCAACGGGGTGCGGTGTACTGTTCTGGAGTACGGACTGTTGGCGCGTGGCGAGGACCACCGCTTGGGCGCGGAAGCGGAAAAACTGACAGCTCTGTGGACGTCATTGTGGGAGGACCGCGGCGTGCGGGAGTTCCACCTGAATTCGAAGGCGTGAACTAATGGGTAGCAACATCAACGTGACCTTGGGCAACTGGAGCGAATGGTTCATGCTCCTGGCCGCCATGACCTACCTGGTGGTGTTCGTGGCCTTCGTGTGGGACATGGCCTCCCACTCCAAGACCCTCGGCCTGACTGAACGTGCCCGGCGTGACACCGCCGAGGGCGAGGCCAAGGAACTCGTGGGCGCCACGGCCGCGCATTCCGGGGCCCGGGCGGCGGGTTCCGCCACGGTCGGTTCCACGGTGTCGCGCTCCGCGTCCACTCGCTCTTCCGCCGGGGGTGCGTCCGGCGACGGCGCGGGGACCGGTGAGTCCGTCGCGGATGAGTTCCGGACTTCGGCGGACGGCGTCAAAGGCGTGAACGAGTTCGAGGCGCTGGACTACCAGCACAACAGCCGCCGCCCGGCTGCCCGTGTGGCCGTGACCCTCATGGTCATCGCGTTCCTGCTGCACGCGTTCGCGGTGGTCTCCCGCGGTGTCGCCGCGGACCGTGTGCCGTGGGCCAACATGTACGAGTTCTGCACCACGGGCGCCCTGGTGGTGGCCGGCGTGTACCTCGTGACGCTGTTCTTCAAGGACCTGCGCTTCGTGGGACCCATGGTCTCCGGCCTCGTGCTCATCATGCTGTGTCTGGCCACGATCGCGTTCCCGACCCCCGTGTCCCCCTTGCAGCCCGCGCTGCAGTCCTACTGGCTCATCATCCACGTGTCCATCGCGGTCGCGGCCTCCGGGATCTTCACCATCACGTTCGCGATGGCCGTGCTGCAGTTGCTGCAGTCCCGCCGCGAGAAGAAGCTGGCCACCGGCGAGGACGCCCGTCTGGGCTTCCTGCGGGCCGTGCCCACGTCCGTGACCCTCGAGAACTTCTCGTTCCGGCTCAATTCCGTGGGATTCGTGTTCTGGACCTTCACCCTGGCCGCCGGTGCCATCTGGGCGGATCAGGCCTGGGGTCGGTTCTGGGGTTGGGACACCAAGGAGGTCTGGACCTTCGTGGTGTGGACCGTCTACGCCGCCTACATGCACGCGCGCGTGACCCGCGGCTGGAACGGCAATCGTTCCGCGTGGCTGTCGATCGCGGGCTACCTGTGCGTGGTGTTCAACTTCACGGTGGTCAACACGCTGTTCCCGGGCCTGCACTCGTACTCGGGCCTGTGAGTCTTCCGCGGGCATGAGCCCGTGACATGAGTTCGCGAAACAGGTGAGCCCCGTCCCTCATGGGGCGGGGCTCACGTCATGTTCAGTGGGTATCTCGGGCTCGTTACCGGGGAGTGGAACCACCGGGACGCGAGTCGTCGCCGCGCGGATCGTCGGGGTTCAGGCCGTCCGCGTCGGGATCGTCGCGGGGAGCGTCTGAGTTCTCCGAGTGGGAGCCGCTGCGGGGGGCGGCGTCGTCCGGGTCGTTCGCGCGGACATCATCCGCCGGGTGGTCGGGGGAGGGAGCAGCGAGGCGCGGGTCGGAGGGATCCAACACCGGTTCCTCGGCGTCGGGGCGTTCGCCCGGGGCGCGACCGGTGCGCTTGAGTTCGTTCTCCCATTCCTGGAGCTTGCGAGCGCGTTCCTGTTGCTTGCGCCGCTCCTCGAGGTTGCGCAGGAACTGGGGGTCGTCGTCCGGGCCGCGGCCGCGCTGGGGTTCGCGGGCGGCGTCGTCCTTGCGGGGGCGGCCGAAGAAGAGCCACAGCACCGCCCCGACCACCGGCAACAGCAGGATCACCAACAGCCAACCCCACTTGGGAATGGCCCGCACGGCGTACTTGTCCGACTGCGCGCACTCGATGAGCGCGTAAATGATGACGCCCACAGCGAGGGCGCCTGCTCCGATGATCAGGATCGCTCTGCCCATGCGGATCATCCTAGGGGAGTGGACTGGGCAGTTCCTCTTCGGGTCAGCGCGGCGGGTGGGGGAGCGCGTCCCGTCCGGATCGGGCCCGGGCAGGAAGGCGCCCTGACCAGGGCCGGGGCCTTGAGTGGGGAGGGCGTCCGAGGCAGATGCCCCGCACGGGCAACGTCCTGTCCAGATCGGGGCTTTTCGCAGGCAACCACGGTGCCCGGGAAGCACCCAGGGCGGGCCCGTAGAATGGTTGGGTGAACTTCGTGAAGTATTCCCTGCTGCGCCTGGGCATCCTGGTGGTGCTCTTCCTGCTGTGCATGTACCTGGGGCTGGGGTTGGTCTTCTCCGGGATCGCGGCCGTAGTGGCGGCCTTCGCGATCTGCTACATCTTCTTCCCCAAGCTGCATTACGCCGCGGGCCAGGACTTCCACCGATGGATCTCACGCACCCCCAAGCCCACCAACCGGGTGGCCCTGGAGGACCAGGAGATCGAGGACTCCTACACGGACCGCGAGGCTCGCAAGGACGTCTGAGCGTCCGCCCGCGGGGTTCTGGCCCGGGGCACTTCAGGGGTCGCGATGGCGCACACCCGGAGCGCGACGCCATGATTCAAGCGGCGGGGAGTGTCAGCCCAGGTACTGGTGCACCAGCACTGCGATCGCGTAGAGCACGGTCACGCCCAGGTTGATGAAACCGCACTGCTTGAGCACGGGGATCAGCTCGCGCCGGTCGGTGGTCCTGAGCACGGTCACGGCCGCGCCGATGGCCAGTGGCGTCACGGCATAAATCAGGAGCACCCACGGGTTGTGTGGCACGAGCAGCAACGGCAGGACCATCCCCACGAACAGCTCTGTGGTGAACGTGAGCCGGGCCTTCGGATCGCCCAGACGCACGGCCAGGGTCTTCTTGCCCACGGCGCGGTCCCCGGGGATGTCCCGGACATTGTTGGCCATGAGCAGCGCGCACGCGAACAGCCCGGTGGAGATCGCCAGGACCCACGACTCCAGGTTGAGCCGCCCGGCCTGGGTGATCGTGGTACCCAGGGTGGCCACGAGACCGAAGAAGATGAACACGAAGAGATCGCCGAGTCCCATGTACCCGTAGGGCTTCTTGCCACCCGTGTAGCCCCATGCCGCGAGGATCGCCAGGACACCCACCGCGGCGAGCCACCACTGCTGGGAGACCACCACGAGCGCGATGCCTGCGAGCGCAGCCAGCCCGAAGCACACGAACGCCGCGGTCTTGACCTCGCGGGGGGATGCCGCACCGGAGCCGGTCAGACGCAACGGGCCCACGCGATCGTCGTCCGTCCCGCGCACGCCGTCCGAGTAGTCGTTGGCGTAGTTCACCCCGATCTGCAGGAACAGCGCGACCAGCAGCGCGAGGACCGCGGGGCCCAACCGTGCGGCAGCCATCCACTGGGCGGCGGCGGTGCCGGCGATCACGGGGGCCGCGGCCATGGGAAGCGTACGCAGACGTGCTCCCTCGACCCACTGAGCTGGTGTGGCCACGGTGCAACCTTTCGAGAACGGGGACGGGTTCGTGTCATTGTTTCACGCGCTGTGCACGTGCACACGTTCCAGGGACACGATGAGCCCAGGCGGTCCCAGCGGCCCGGCCGTGGATGCGGTCGCGGATTCCGGTCGGGCGCTGGGGCGCCTGAGTGCGTCAGGCATGCGCGGTCTCGCCGAGCCCAAGGGATGACGACGGCGCGAGCGCGGTAAGCCGCCCGGTCCGGTTCAGCCCACCACCGTGGCGGTGACGCGCTGGTCGGGATCCCATCGTCGCAGGCCCGCGATCTCGACCGCGCGCGGTGCGGGCACGTCTGCGAGTACTTCCAAGGCCTTACCCACCTGAGACGCGGTGAGTCGCTTACCCAGGGTCAGGTGCGGAACCCACGGGCGGGCCGGGGGTCGGGACTCCGCCGCGATCCGTTCCAGCTCGCGGACGGCCTCCGTGACCCTGGGTGGCACAATCACCGACTCCGCGAGCACGAAGGGCCCGTGCCCCACAACGAGCAACCCAGGGATGTCCACGGAACACGGCAACAATGCGGAGAACATCTCCCGTGCTCGGGCCAGGACGTGTTCGGGCATCGAGGGCGCGGACAGTGCGGTGATGTGCGGGGCGTTGGACGCACCGCAATGCGTGGCGAGGCTCGGTAGACCGGCCCCGTGCAGTGCCGCCCACCGCGAGCGGATCAGATCATCTGAGGCGGGGGAGAGCACCAGGTCGAGGGAGTGCGCGGGCATGATGTCACCTCGTCCCGTCCGTGGGGTCGTCGCGAAGGACCGCCCGGCCTGTCGCGGTCGGCAGCCACACCCCGGCCCCGTGGAACGCCGGCGCGCTATACATCGGGGCTCGCGAACAACGCTTCGGCGGAACGGCGGTCGGGTTTCCCCGTGGCCAGCATGGGCAGTTGCGCCACGTGACGCCACAGCTTGGGCACCGCGGGGGCTCCGAGCCCGTCCCGGATCGCCGAGGACAGTTCATGCTCCACGGCATTGAGGTCCGAGCCCTCCCGCAGCGCGATCAACGCCGCGACCGCCTGCCCCCACTCCGGGTGCGGCACCGCGAGCACGAGTGCCTGGCGGACCCGCTCATCACGCTGCAGTTCGGCCGCGACCAGTCCCGCGGAGACCTTCACACCGCCGGTGTTGATGACGTCGTCCGTGCGGCCCAGCACCCTGAGCGTCCCGTCCTCCCGCAGCACACCGAGGTCGTCCGTGCGGTACCAGCGCACGCCGCCGATCACACGGAAGTGGTCCGCGGTCTGGGCGGGATCGTCCAGGTAGCCGTCGGCCACGGCCGTCCCGCCCAGCCAGATCCGGCCCTCCCGGCGCTCGTTCGGATCGGGTACGGCGCTGGATGGTGCACCGTCGGGGACGATCCCGGCGGTGACGGCGTCGAGCGCGGCGTCGTCGTACACGCAGCCCCCGCACGTCTCCGACATCCCGTACGTGCGCACCACGTGCACGCCCTCGTCCGCCGCGCGCGCGGCGAGGTCGGGGTACAGCGCGGAGCCGCCCACGAGGACGGCATCGAAGCGGGCGAGGGCGGCGACGGCGCGCGGGTCGGGTGCGCCGTCGCGCGGGTCCAGAATGCGCTGCAGCTGCGTAGGCACCACCGAGACGTAGCGCACCGGATGGGTGAGCCGCTGCGCGGCGTCCGCGAACGCGGCGGGGGTGAAATGCTCGGTGGGCATCGCGACCGGGCGCGTGCCCGCAAGCACCGAGCGCGCCAGCACCTGGATGCCCGCGACGTAGTGCGCCGGTAGGCACAGCAACCATTGACCGGGGCCTGCCGTGGCACGCTCGGTGGCGCGACCGGAGGCCGTGAGAGCTTGCGTGCTCAGCACGGTCTTCTTGGGGCGCCCGGTGGAGCCGGACGTCGCCACGACCACCGCAGGGCCCGGTCGGGACAGGGCTGCGGTCAGGCGCGGTACGAGCTCGAGTGGGTCCCCGGGGACGGGCCCGTCCAGGGTGACGACGTCGCTCGGCAGCGCCCGCGCCTCGGGTGCCGGCACGGGCTCACCCGGCAACGCGGGATCATTCGGATAATCCGACATGCCGTGATGCTCAGAAGTAGTAGGGGAACGCGGACCAGTCGGGGTCGCGCTTCTGGAGGAAGGCGTCCCGGCCCTCGACTGCCTCGTCGGTCATGTAGCCCATGCGTGTGGCCTCGCCCGCGAAGACCTGCTGACCCACCATGCCGTCGTCCGGGAGATTGAACGCGTACTTGAGCATCCGCACGGCCTGCGGGGACTGAGCGGTGATCTTGCGGGCCCACTCGACGCTCGTCGTCTCGAGGTCCGCGTGCGGGACCACCCGGTTGACCGCGCCCATCCGGTGCATGTCCTCGGCGGAATATTCATCCGCGAGGAAGAAGATCTCTCGTGCGAACTTCTGGCCCACCTGGCGGGCCAGCAAGGCGGAGCCGTAGCCGGCGTCGAATGAACCCACGGTCGCGTCCGTCTGCTTGAACTTGCCGTGCTCGCTCGACGCGATGGTGAGGTCGCACACCACGTGCAGCGAGTGGCCGCCGCCAGCGGCCCAACCGGAGACCGCGGCGATCACGACCTTGGGCATCGTGCGGATCAGACGCTGGACCTCCAGGATATGCAGGCGCCCGGCGCGGGCCGGGTCGATGGAGTCCGCGGTCTCACCCTCGGCGTAGTGGTAGCCGTCCCGGCCGCGGATGCGCTGATCGCCGCCCGAGCAGAACGCCCACCCGCCGTCCTTGGCGGAGGGGCCGTTGCCCGTGAGGATCACGGCGCCAACGTCCGAGGACATCCGGGCGTGATCCAGGCTGCGGTACAACTCGTCCACGGTCCCGGGACGGAATGCGTTGCGCACCTCGGGCCGGTCGAACGCGATCCGCACCCACGGCAGATCCCTGACCACGTCCCCGTCCCGTTCCACCCCGCGGTGGTAGGTGATGTCCTGCAGGTCCTCGAAGCCCTGCACCGGACGCCACTGCTGCGGGTCGAAAATCTCGGATACCTGCTCGGGAAGCTGCGCGTTGGTCATGGGTACCACTCTAGGCAGGTGGCCGGGGCGCCGTCCCACTCGGCGTCGGGTCCGTTGACGTCGCTGTGCCCGCCGACACTGCTCGGTCGTGGCCGTTCGAGCGGCCCGCCATCGCGACCGCGCACGCGCCGACGACCACGGCCACGAACGTCAAGGTGAGGAACGTGAAGGTGAGCATTCCCGTCACCGCTGTCACCACCAACAGGATGACACCGGCGACGATCGCGCCGATGCCCAGTGTGCGGCCACGTTTCGCGGTCGAGTTCATGCCCACCTCTCCGTCGGGGGCTGCCCACCCTAACAACCGCGTCCGAGGGCTCGGCCATACTGGAACCCATGAGTGCCGCCCCGTTCGACGTCCGCCGGATCGGCCGGGGCCTGCCGTTCGCGGAGTCCGTGCCGGCTCTGCAGGAGGCGCTGCGCGGGGGCGCGGCCGTGGTGCAGGCCCCGCCCGGGACGGGCAAAACCACTCTCGTGCCGCCGATGGTGTCCAACGCGGTCCGGGAAAACCTCGTAGGGGCGTCCGGTGCGGATGCTGATCCCGTCACCGGCCGCGTCGTCGTCGTCCAGCCCCGCCGGGTGGCCGCTCGGGCCGCCGCGCGCCGGCTGGCCGCGCTCACGGTGACGGAGCCGGGCGGCGTCGTCGGCTGGAGCGTGCGGGGCGAGCGCAGGACGTCGAAGGCCACTCGGGTGGAGTTCGTGACCCCCGGCATCCTGCTGCGCCGACTGCTGCAGAACCCGGAACTGGCCGGGACCGCGGCCGTGGTGCTGGACGAGGTGCACGAGCGGGGCGTGGAGTCGGACCTGCTCGTGGGGATGCTCGCGGAGCTGCGGCAGCTGCGGGAGGACCTCGTGCTCGTGGCCATGTCCGCCACGGCGGAGGCGAAACGGTTTGCAGCCCTGCTGGGAGGGGACGCGCCCGCTCCGGTGGTGGACTGCCCGTCCGCGCTGCATCCGCTCACAGTGGAGTGGGCGCCGGGCCCGCAGCGCCTCGACGAACGGGGTGTCACCCCCGCGTTCCTGGCTCATGTGGCCCGCACCGCCGCGGCGGCTCATGCCCGCGCTGTGGCCACCGACCCGACCGTGGACGCCCTCGTGTTTCTCCCCGGCGCCCGGGAGGTCTCCCGTGTGGCGGCCCAGCTGCGGGGCCTCACCGACGCCGAGGTCCTGGAACTGCACGGTCAGCTCAGCCCGCGCGAGCAGGACCGCGCCGTCGCGGGCCGCGCGCCGGGGGAGCGCCCGCGCATCGTGGTCACCACGTCCCTCGCAGAGTCCTCACTCACCGTCAACGGCGTGCGCCTCGTGATGGACTCTGGTCTGGCCCGCCAGCCCCGCCGGGACGCCGGGCGCGGGATCTCCGGGCTCGTCACGGTCTCGGCGTCCAAGGCGTCGGCCGAGCAGCGCGCCGGCCGCGCCGCTCGCCAGGGCCCGGGCACGGTGGTGCGCTGCTACGACGACGCCGCCTGGGGCGCCATGCCCGCCCACTCCGTTCCCGAGGTGCGCACGGCGGACCTCACCGCCGCGTGCCTCGCGCTCGCCGTGTGGGGCTCACCGGGAGGTGAGGGGATGGCCCTGCCGGGCCCGCTGCCGCCCCGTGCCCGCGCGGACGCCGAAGCCGAGCTGACGCGCCTCGGCGCGGTAGCCGAGGACGGCCGCGCCACCGGCCTCGGAAGCCTGCTGGTCTCCCTGCCGGTGGAACCCCGCTGGGGTCGCGCCCTGTTGGACGGAGCGGACCTCGTGGGTGCTAGAACGGCGGCGGAGGTCATCGCCGCCGTCTCCGACGGCGTCCGCGTGCCCGCTGCGGACGTCCCCGCGCTGGTGCGCGGGCTGCGCTCCTCCCGCGGTGGCGAGTCCGCTCGGTGGCGCCGCGAGGCGCAGCGGTTGGAGCGGATGGCGGCGCACCCCGCGCTGGCGGGCGACGGTGCGGCGGAGGGAGCCGAGGAGAACACGGACGCGCCGCCCCGCGGGCCGGAATCGGACGTGCCCGACGACGTCCGGGAGGGTGTCGTCGTGGCCCTGGCGCGGCCCGAGTGGATTGCCCGGCGGATGGACGCCTACGGGGACCAATGGCTGCTCGCCTCCGGAACACGCGCGGGGCTGGAGACCGGGAGCCCGCTGCGTCACCACGAGTGGTTGGCCGTCGCCGAACTGACGCGCGCCGCGGGCAGGGTTGCCGCGGGCACCGGCGCGGTGATCCGTGCGGCGGCACCCCTGGACCTGGCGCACGCGCAGCTCGCCGCCGGTCCGCTTGCCCGCACTGAGACGCGCGCGAGCTTCTCGAACGGTCGCGTGAGCACCCGCGAGGTGCGTGCGGTGGGCGCGATCGAGCTCTCCGCCACGCCCGTCCGCGCGGATCCGGACACGGCCGTGCCCGCCATCCGCGCCGCGCTCGCCGCCGAGGGCCTGGACCTACTGCCGTGGGACGACGCTTCCCGCGGGCTGCGCGCCCGGCTCGCGCTGCTGCGTCGTCACCTGGGGGAGCCGTGGCCCGCGGTCGACGACGCCGCTCTGGTCGAGCGCGTGACCGAATGGCTCGCCCCCGAACTGCGGGACGTGGCGCGTGGCGGGTCGCTGCGGTCGATCCGCGTGGTCGATGCGCTGCGCAGGCTGCTGCCCTGGCCGGAGGCGGCGCGCTTGGACGAGCTGGTCCCCCAGCGGCTCATGGTTCCCAGCGGGAACACCGCCCGGATCGACTACCCGGCGGTCTTCTCGGAGGACGAACCCGCCCGTCCGGCGGTGGTCGCGGTGAAACTGCAGGAGTGCTTCGGGTGGGCGCAGACGCCGCGCGTCGTGGCCGGGCGTGTGCCCGTGCAGTTCCACCTGCTCTCCCCGGGGCGGAGCACGCTCGCGATCACCGATGACCTCGCGTCCTTCTGGTCGGGGCCCTACGCCCAGGTCCGGGCCGAGATGCGTGGCCGTTACCCCAAGCACCCCTGGCCCGAGGACCCGTGGAACGCGGTGGCCACAGCCAAGACCTCCCGCGCGCTGCGGCGGGACGGCTGAGCGGGGCCCGTGCGCGGGCGGACAGCGCGGGCCCGGTGTGCGAGCGCGGCCCGGGCGGTGGGGTCTGGACGGTTGCGCCGGGCCGGGCCGGGGTGGTGCAGGTGGGTGGAGGCTGCTGAAGCCTGACCACGGAGGTGGTGCGGTGCGGACGGGACGGCCGTGGACACCCCGTTTGAGATCCGCTGTGAGCTGCGTTACGGTGAAGTTTCGCCCCACCCCGGAGTGCATCACCACGTGCGCCCTGGGTCCGACCGTTCATCTCACGGCGCGGAAGCACCGGGCAGCACGACTGGCAGACGACCCGCACCGGCCCCTCATCGTCCAGGCCGGTCCGTGTGATCGGCTTGCCCGCGCTACCCCACCTCACCCGTCACGCCGCACGGGAGGGCCGGAGAGCACCCGCGCAGCCGCGGCTCACCGCCCGCACGTGCCCGGACACCGAGGTCAGAGGGGGCGTGTCCGTTCTCAGACACAGATCGCGAAGTGACTCTCATGACCACCACCACTGCGGAAACCACCATGACCATCGATCCCACCGAGACCCCCGCCGTGGGCCCGGAGCTGGCCCGTTCGTGGCTGCTTGTCAACGGCTCCCACAGGTCCCGTTTCGACCAGGCCGCGCAGAGTGCCGCGGACGCCGTGGTGCTGGACGTCGAGGACTCCGTGGCACCCGCGGACAAGGCCCAGGCCCGCGAGAACGTGATCGCGTGGCTCGGCTCCCGCAACCAGGAGGGTCAGGTCAACCGCGCGTGGGTGCGCATCAACGGCTTCGGCACCGCGTGGTGGGAGGAGGATCTCCGCGCCCTGCGGGACGTCCCCGGGCTGGACGGCGTGATGCTGGCCATGACCGAGTCCCCGGAACACGTGACCCGCACCGCGGAGCTGTTGCGCGGGACCCGAATCGTGGCGCTCGTGGAGACCGCGCGCGGCGTGCAGAACCTCCAGGCCATCGCCACGGCCCGGTCCACGTATCGCTTGGCGTTCGGGATCGGCGATTATCGCCGTGACACGGGCTTCGGCGAGAACCCCATGGCGCTGGCGTACACGCGCTCGCAGTTCACCATTGCCTCGCGTGCCGCCAATCTGCCCGGGCCCATCGACGGACCGGCCGTGGGAGCTCTCGGCGCCAAGCTCGCGGAGGCCACCGGTGTGACCACGGAGTTCGGGATGACCGGCAAGCTGTGTCTCATGCCGGAACAGACCGCCACCGTCAACGAGGGGCTGTCCCCGTCCCTGAGCGAGCTGTCCTGGGCCACCGAGTTCCTGGGGGAGTTCGAGGCCGAGGGCGGTCAGATCCGCAACGGTTCCGACCTGCCCCGACTGGCCCGGGCCCGCAAGGTGTTGGGGCTGGCGTCGGCATTCGGGATGCGCTTGCCGGAGGGCTACGACATGCACTTCGAGGCCCCCACCGACACCTACCACTGCTGACCTGGGCAGGGCGTGTGGCCCGGACCCGGGAGCGCCTTCAAACGTGGCCGTGGCTTGGGAGTGTCTGGAAAGTCGGCCGTGGCCTCCGCGTTGAAGCACACTCGAAGAGCGCAGCCCACGACGGCGCGGGACACCACCGCCCCGACGTGGGCTGCTCATTGCCAGGCATCGCCGTCGCGGCCGAAAATGGGGTGGGGACCGCGCGGTGCCCACCGCGCGGGACGCCACCGAACGGCGTCGCCGTCCCCGTCAGCTGATCCGGGTTCGTGGGTCCCCCGCGGGCGCGGTCGGACCGAGCGCGTCGAATGGAGAATGAGCCGTGAGCCCGTCAAACGAAACTACCGTGCGCCGCACCAAGATCGGGGTCGTGGGGGCAGGATCCGTGGGGACATCCCTGGCCTACGCCGCGATGATCCGGGGCACGTCCACGGACATCGCCCTCTACGACCTGCAGACCGCCAAGGTGGAGGCCGAGGCACTTGACCTCTCCCACGGCCAGATGTTCGCCCCGGGCGTCCGTGTGGAGGGCTCGGACGACGTCGCCGTGCTCAAGGACGCGGACATCGTCTTCGTGACCGCCGGCGCCAAGCAGCGCCCCGGGCAGACCCGCCTGGATTTGGCCGGTGCGAACACCGCGATCCTCAAGTCGCTCATGCCGCAACTGGTGGAGCAGGCGCCGCAGGCGGTCTTCGTGCTGGTGACCAACCCGTGCGACGTGCTCACCGTGGTGGCCCAGCAGATCACCGGGCTTCCCCACCAGCGGATCATGAGCTCCGGCACCGTGCTGGACACCTCCCGGCTGCGCTGGTTGATCGGCAGCGAGGCGCAGGTGAACACCAGCAGCGTGCACGCCTACATCATCGGTGAGCACGGGGACAGCGAGTTCCCCGTGTGGTCCTCCGCGAGCATCGGTCAGGTGCCGCTCAGCGAGTGGGAGGTGGACGGGCGCCGGCCCTTCACCACCGAGCGCCTGGACGAGCTCAAGGACCAGGTGGTCAACGCCGCCTACCGCGTGATCGAGGGCAAGGGCGCCACCAACTACGCGATCGGCCTGGCCGGGGTGCGTATCGCGGAGGCCGTGCTCAAGGACCAGCAGTCGGTGCTGTCCGTGTCCACCGTGCTGGAGGACTACTACGGCGTGAGCGGCGTGGCCCTGTCCGTGCCATCCGTGGTGGGGGGCGCCGGTGTGGGCCAGCAGCTGCGCATTCCCATGGGCGAGCCCGAGAAGCAGCAGCTGCGCGCGTCAGCGGGGACCATGCGGTCCTCGCTGCACGACCTCGGCTTCTGAGCCCGCGCGCCCCGGCGGAACGGGTTTCGCAGGAATGAACGACGCCCTCGCACCGTGCGGTGCGAGGGCGTCGTCCGTCTGCGCCGCGGCGCAGGCCGTGGAACTCAGACGGTCCCGGGGGTGGTGCCACCGGCGGCCGCCTTGGCCGCGGCGGTGGGATCGGCTTGCTCGGGGTGGTGGACCAGGCGGAGAGTCTCGTCGAACTCGCGCTGGATCTCGGGGTTCTCCCGGTGGGTGGCCAGCGAGACGATGATGCCCACCAGACCACCCAGGATGAAGCCCGGGATGATCTCGTAGAGGTCACTCCACGGGGTGTACTGCCACAGGAACACGGTCGCGGCACCCACGACCATGGCGCTGATGGCGCCCGCGTTGGTGAGCTTGCGCCAGAACAGGCTCATGAGCACCACGGGGCCGAAGGCGGCACCGAAGCCGGCCCACGCGAAGCCCACTAGGTCCAGGATGGTGGAGTTCTGTTCCCACGCGAGAGCGGCCGCCACGAGGGCCACGAGCAGCACGCCACCGCGGCCCAGCCACACCTGCGCCCTGGGGGACGGGGTGCGCTTGGCGGCCAGGTTGTAGAGGTCCTCCACCAGCGCGGAGGAGGAGACGATCAGCTGCGAGGAGATCGTGGACATCACGGCCGCCAGAACGGCGGCGAGCACGAGGCCCGCGATCAGCGGGTGGAAGAGCACCTGGGACATGTCCAGGAAGATGGCCTCCGGGTCCGTGGGCTCCTGGCCCGGGCGGTTGCCGTAGTAGGCCATGCCCACCAGGGCGGTGCCGATGGCACCCAGCACCGTGAGGATCATCCAGCCGATTCCGATCCGGCGCCCGGACTTGGCGTCCGCGGGGGTGCGCAGCGCCATGAAGCGCACGATGATGTGGGGCTGGCCGAAGTAACCCAGGCCCCACGCGAGCGAGGAAATGATGCCCACCGCAGTGCCGCCCGCGAACAGGGACAGCGCGTCGGGGTTCACGTTCTCGATCCGGGTGGCCATCTCACCGGGCCCGCCCACCAGGAAGATGCCCACGATCGGCACGAGCAGCAGCGCGCCCAGCATCAGCAGACCCTGGAACAGGTCCGTGTAGGACGCCCCCAGGAAGCCTCCGAAGAATGTGTAGAGCACGGTCACCCCGGCCACCAGGAGCATGCCCGTGAGGTAGCTGGTGCCGAACGAGGACTGGAAGAACACACCGCCGGCCACCATGCCGGAGGAGACGTAGAACGTGAAGAACACCAGGATGATCACACCCGAGATCACGCGCAGCACGCGGGTGTTGCCCTTGAGGCGGTTGTCCAGGAAGGACGGGATGGTGATCGAGTTGTGGGAGACCTCGGTGTAGGCCCTCAACCGGGGAGCCACGATCTTCCAGTTGATCCACGCACCAATGGTCAGCCCGATCGCGAGCCACGCCTCCACGAGACCCGAGAGGTACACGGCACCGGGCAGACCCATGAGCAGCCATCCGGACATGTCCGACGCGCCGGCCGACAGTGCAGCCACGCCGGGCTTGAGGTTGCGCCCGCCCAGCATGTAGTCGTCGAGGTTCTTGGTCTTGCTGTTGGCCCACAGGCCAATGCAGATCATGGCGATGAAATATGCCAGGATCGCCAGGAGTTGGTACGCCTGATCGGACATACTCGTGCCTTCCGGTACGGGGTCGTTGGACTGCGTCCACTGTATAGGGGAGGTGACGCAGATCCCATGCGAGCCGTGTGAGACAGTTCACAACTCTACCGCTCCGGAGGCCCTACGGACGCGTCACCGGCCACGGTGTGAAGGTCGCGGGTTCGCGCCGCCACGAGCTCGGGTCCCATCGGTCCAGCACGTCCGCGGCGGTGCGCACGGGGTGGACGATCCCCAGAGAGCCGGCGAGCCACGCGAGCACGTCCTGCGCCGTGTACCCGATGTCCTCGAGCTCCCCGAGCGTGACGGCGCCGTCCCGCTTGGCGAGCCGCGCCCCGGCGGGACCGAGCACCAGCGGCACGTGGGCGTACTCGGGAACCCGGTGCCCCAGCAGCCCCGCGAGATACGCCTGTCGCGGAGCGGACGGCAACAAGTCGTCCCCGCGCACCACCTGGTCCACACCCTGTTCGGCGTCGTCCACGACCACGGCCAGGTTGTACGCCGGCGTCCCGTCGTTGCGCACGAGCACCATGTCGTCCACGGCTCCCGTGTACTCGCCCACGAAGTGGTCGTGCACCGTGAACTCCCGCGTCTGCGCCCTCAGCCGGATGGCGGGGGGTCGCTGGGTACGACGTCGCGCGCGCTCGGCCGCACTCAGGTTCCGGCACGTGCCGGGGTACGCGCCCGGGATGCCGTGGGGAGCGGAGGCCGCCGCGTGGATCTCCTTGCGCGTGCAGAAGCACTCGTACGTGAGGCCCGCCTCGGTGAGATCCTGTACGCGGTCCAGGAATCGGGGAATGCGTTCGGACTGGTGGTCCACGGGGCCGTCCCAGTCGAGGCCGATCGCCCGCAGATCCGCCACGTTGCGCTGTGCGGCCCCCTTCTTGACCCGGTCCAGGTCCTCCACGCGCAACAGGAAGCGGCGCCCCGTGGCCCGCGCGAATCCCCACGCGGCCAGGGCCGTGCGCAGGTTTCCCAGGTGCAGGTCCCCCGACGGCGACGGCGCGAAGCGGCCCGCCGGGGTCACGGGGGTGTCGGGGTTGGTCGAAAACACGCGGCACACAGTAGCACCGCCCCGCCGCGGGTTCCCGTCGCGCGGGGCGGCCGGAGCGGCGTCGTGCCACATGCCCCGGTGGCTTGCGGCGATACGTAGAGGGTGCGGGGTTGCCGATAGACTGAGCCCCATGGCACGCACCCAGGAGTTGCGCCCCGGCGTCTATGTGATCGGCACCGAGAACTGGAGATTGAACTCCGGTCTGGTGCTGGGCACTCAGCGCGCCCTGGTGATCGACACGGGTGCGGGGCCTCGCCAGGGCCGGGAGATCCTGACCGCGGTGCGTGAGCTCACGGAGCTACCGCTCACCGTGGTGAACACGCACGCGCACTACGACCACTACATGGGTAACGCGGTGTTCACGCGCGCCGGGGCCACCGAGTTCTGGGCGCACAAGGCGTGCGCGGCCGCGATGGCGGAGGTCGGCGAGTACCAGCGCAGTTTCGTGAGCACGCAGGAACCCGAGATGGGTGAGGGCCAGGGCATGGACACCCAGCTCGTTATGCCCACCAACACTCTTCCGGGGGACGGTCGCAGGCCTTCCCTGACCCGGATCGACCTGGGGGAACGCCCCGTCACCCTGTTCTTCCTGGGCCCCGGTCATACGAACAACGACGTGTGCGTGGGCGTGGACGACGTCGTCTTCTGCGGTGATCTCGTGGAGGAGGGGGCGGACCCCAACTTCGAGGACGCCTACCCCCAGCGCTGGGTGGAGTCCTTGCGCGCGCTCGCGACTCTGGAACGCTACCGAGTGTTCGTGCCGGGCCACGGCTCGCCCGTGACCGGCAACTTCGTGTCCCAGCAGGCGGACACCATGGAGCTGGCCATCCGGCGCGCTCGGGACGTGGGCCTCTCCGGTGAGGGCCCGTCCACCGCCTCGATGTACCGCTTGCCGTACCAGGCCGGCGTGGCCCGGGTTTTCCTGGACCGATTGGCGGCGATCTAGCCGGCCGTCACTCCCGGACGTCCGATAGCAGTTGCGTTCGTTGTCACCGGGTCGCCGTCACCGGGTCGTGTCGCGCAGTCGCCGCGCCACGAGCGACCACCCCAGGGCCGCGGCCGCCGCGATGCCCACGTACCCCGCCGTGAGCGTGACCCGCCCGGCGAGCGTGCCCGCCACGGTCGGGGAGGGCCACCAGATTGCTGCCGCGAGCAATGCCGCGGCCACCACGGTCAGGGTGATCGCGGTGCCCAACCGGGGTCGCGCGGGGAAACGCGGGCGGTACACGGGCGCTCCGTAGGGGGCGGGCTGCGACCACGTCGGCTGGGGCTGCTGGTGCCCGTACTGCGCGTGCGGGTACCCCTGCTGAGCCTGCGGGTACGATGCCGCCCGCTCCTGCTCACCACGCTGCTGTTCTGCGAACTGCCGCTCGGCGCGCTCGTGGGCCGGCGGAAGATAGGCACTCTCGCCCCGGTCCTCGCTCCATTCGATGTCCTGGCGTCTACGCGAACGGTTCTTCCGGAACTGCCGGTAGAACTGGAGCGATGCCGCTCCGGGGCGGGCGTCGGTACGGGAGAGAGCGGCGTCGACGGCGCGTGCCACGAGGGTTGCCACGACGCCCCACCCGCCCACGATGAGCAGCGCGGCCGCGGCGTCCGTGGGACGGTGCCAACCGTTGAGGATGGTGAGCATGCCAGTGACCGCCGCTATCAGGGCTCCCCAGCGCCCCGCCCTGGCCCGCAGGTGGGGAGGCGCCACGAGCAGCACGGCCATGAGCGCGGAAGCCGCCGCGGTCGTGTGACCGGACGGGAACGAGTTGGACGCGATCTGCTGGATCCCCCAATCGGGTTTGTCGAGCACCCCGTGCTTGAGGAACTGGGTGGTCACGTTCGCAGCGAACGCCGCCCCCGCGGCACATACGGCGGCCGTCCAACGGCGGTAGCGCACGGCCCACACGAGCGCGAGGACACCGGCGGCCACCGCCCCGAGCTCCGGGACGTACTGCGCGAGGACGAGGGCCGCGCCGGGGAAGTAGACATTGCGGTCGGCCTTGGCCTGGGCCAGGGCGACCTCGTCGAGTGCCTGACCCGTGACCGTGTGCAGACTGCCGTACGCGATGAGCATGACCAGACCCCACAGCACCGCGAGCGCCAGGAAGGCACCGACCACGGTCCGGGTGGTCACCGAGCGAGCGGAGGTCCCGGCCGGTGGGCCGGCGAACTGCGGATAGGAGGCCTCGGGGCCGCGGGGGGAGGGGGCGTGGGACACGGAAGACTTACCTCACCGATAGAAGGACAGGTGGGCCCACCCGGGTGTGGCGGGCCCGTCCCCATGGTGACACGTTCCGCCCGGACGGTGCTGTGAGTTCCGGGGTGGGCCGCCCGGGCCGAGAGCGCCACCAGGGGGGCTCAGTGGGCGAACGAGTTCTGGGGCGACATTCGGACCTAGCGTGCTCATTGGGGGCGAATTCCGACGGCGAGATCTGCCAGATATCAAAAGCGTTCGGTAACTAATCAATATGAATTTCGTCCGAATGGTCGAATTGCGTAGTCCTACCCTTACGACAACGCCAATTTCATGCTAGCCGATCCAGTTTTTGAGGCGGATGTTGTCTGTAGCGACTGAACTGCTTGTGAGTTACCGAGTGAGATCCATATCGTGTGAGACAAAACACAGAATGTCATTCCATTCCTCCAAGGAGATATCATGCAGTTTCATGTAGATGGCTATCAAACCGGTGATCCCATGACTATGCCCGCTCAGGGCTCGGGGGTGGATCGTCCCGCCGAGTTGCCCGACACCATGGATGTGCTGATCGTGGGGTGCGGTCCCGCCGGGTCGATCACCGCAGCACAGCTGTCCCGGTTCCCAGAGGTCAACACCAGGTTGATCGAACGCCGGGGACACCGATTGCCGTTGGCCAATGCGGATGGCGTGCACTCCCGGACCATGGAGACGTTCCAGGCGTTCGGCTTCGCCCACGAGATCTACGAAGAAGCGCACACCATCACGGACATGGCTTTCTGGAAGCCTGATCCCCAGGACCCGGAACGTATCATCCGCGAGATGAGCACCCGCGAACTGCCGGAAGAATTCAGCGAATGGCCCATGATGCTGATCACCCAGGTGCGCATCATCGATCATTTCAATCGGTTCATGAAGAACGCGCCCACTCGGATGGAACCGGATTACGGCTACGAATTCGTGGACATGGAAGTCGCCCCCGAGGAAGAGAACCGCGAATACCCGATCACGGTGACCCTGCGCCGCACGGCCGGACCCGACGAGGGCCAAGAGCTTCAGGTGCGTACCAAGTATGTGGTGGGGGCGGACGGCGCTCGGAGCAATGTGCGCAAGTCCCTGGGGTATCGACTGCACGGCAAGCAGGCCAACCATGCGTGGGGCGTGATGGACATCTACGCTGACACCAACTTCCCGGACGTTCGCAAGAAGTGCACCATCAAGTCCTCGACCGGTCGCACCATCCTGCTCATCCCGCGCGAGGGCGGGTTCCTCTTCCGGCTCTACGTGGATCTGGGTGAAGTGGCGGAGGGTGATCGTTCCGTGCGTGAGACTCCACTCGAGGACGTGATCGCCACTGCGCAGCAGATCATGAGCCCGTACAAGCTGGATGTGAAGAACGTGGTGTGGCACTCGATCTACGAGGTGGGTCACCGCGTTTCCGACCATTTCGATGACCGCGCCTCGGAGAAGACCTCCAGCCAGGACCCCCGCGTGTTCATCACCGGGGATGCGTGCCACACGCACTCGGCCAAGGCGGGGCAGGGTATGAACGTGTCCATGCAGGACGGGTTCAACCTGGGGTGGAAACTGGGCCACGTGCTCTCCGGAAACAGCCCCGTGGAACTGCTGCGCACCTACGCGGAGGAGCGCAAGGACATCGCCCATCGTCTGATCGAGTTCGACAAGGCATGGTCCACCCTCATGGCGCAGCCGAGTGACCAGTTCGAGAACCCCAACGAACTGGAGGATTTCTACACGAAGAACGCCGAGTTCAACGCGGGCTACCTCACCGAGTACGAGCCATCGATGATCACGGCGGACACCAAGCACCAGGAACTCGCTGAGGGATACCCGCTCGGTAGGCGTTTCAAGTCCGCCATGGTGGGCCGTGTGTGCGATCTGGTGCCCATGCACATCGGTCACGATCACTTCGCGGACGGTCGGTGGCGTGTCTACGTTTTCGCTGACGACGCAGCTCCGGGAGTTTCCCAGACCCTCCAGGATTGGGCCCACTGGGCTGAAGGATCGCTGTCTCCCGATCTGTTCGACACCAAGTTGATCCACCGCCAGCGGCACACCGAATTCGATGTCTCGGACGTGCCGGGGGCGTTCAAGCCCAAAACCGGCACGTTCCGACTGACGGACATGGAGAAGGTGTTTGGCACATTGGAGGGACACGACATCTTCGAGGAGCGCGGTATCAGCGCGGACGGTGCGGTGGTAGTGGTTCGCCCCGACCAGTACGTGGCCGGCATCTTCCCGCTGGGGGACACGGCGGAGATCGAGGAGTTCCTCTCAGGCGTATTTCCTTCGGTGCGCTCCGCGGCAATGATCACCGTCTGAGTCCCAGCCGCACCAGCGTTTCTTCACGCGCTGACCGGCTGACACTGGCGCCTCGGACCTCTCGATCCGGGGCGCCAGTGCATGTCGTGCTTCGCGCCTTACATTCCTCGTCTGCCGTCGACCCACGATGCGATGTGCATGCGGGTCGTGACGTCCAACTTGGTGAGGATGCGACCCACGTGGCCGTCCACGGTGCGCGGCGAGACCACCAGTTCTTCGGCCACCTGCCTGTTGGTCAGCCCCCGAGCCACCAGTTGAGCGACCTGCCATTCCTTGCGGGTCAGCGGTTGGATGTCCGTCTCCTGATCGGCATCCTGCGGTTCGGCGAGTGCCACCGCGATCGCTTCCTCCTTGGTCAAGCGCTTGTGCTCGAAGGGTGAGGAATCCGACGTTCCCGGTTCGAGTCCTTGTCGGACACGCTTGGCGGAGGCCCGGGAAATCTCGTCGATGTGGGGCCCGAACGCCCGGATCGTGGTTCCCAGACTGCGCCACACGGAGGCCGCGGCGCCAGAGAGTTCCACGGCGCGCGGGAAATCACGGGTGGAAGCGGCAACCCACGAGAGCAGTTCGGTCGTCAGGGCTGTGCAGATCGCCCACGCGGTCGTGGGCGGCTACTGCGCGTTCATAGTGAACTATCGCGGTGGAGAGATCCCCTGTGAAGATGCCGTACAAACCACTCCAGTGCTCCGTGTGAGCAAGCAGGCCGTCGTCCCCGAGGGCCGTGGCTACCCGTCGGCATTCGGCGAGGTATTCCGCGCCAGCTTCGTGATCGCCTTGCAACAGACTGACCCAGGCGACCACCCACAACGCGGATCCTCGTTCGTGTCGTTCCGGGGCGTCGTCGTACTCGCCCAGCACACGGTCGAGCCAGAAACGTCCTTCGCTGAGGTAACCGTCCGACACCCAGTGGTGACGCAACGCCACCGCCAGGCGTGCAGCAGCGTTGATCTCACCGGGGGTGGCTACGGACCACTGCAATGCCGCCATGGAATTGGGGCGTTCCGTGCGAGCGCGCAGGATGAACTCACCCTGGCGCGGAGTAGACCACTGTTCGACCATGGTTTCCGCCCGGCGAAGAAAGCAATCCCGGTGACGACGGCGCAGCTCAGTGGCCGCGCCGTCGTTCAGCCGGTCGGCGCCGTATTCACGCACGGTCATGAGCTGGCGGTAGCGCACTGCCTCCCCGTTGCGTTCGGTGAGCAGGATGGACTTGGCCACGAGGCGATCCAACAAGTCCAGAACGAGATCCGGGACGAGACCATCGAAACTGCAGATCTCCTCGGCGGCTTCCAGATCGAAACTGCTGGGGAAGACTGACAGCCGTTGCCACAGCACCTGCTCCTCCGGGGTGCAGAGCTCGTAACTCCAGTCGATCAACGCTTGGAGTGTCCGGTGCCGGGGCTGAGCAGTGCGAGACCCGCGGCTCAACAATTGGAAGCGCTGGTCCAGGCGATCGAGCAACTGGGTCACGGACATGCTCTGCAACCGCGCAACGGCGAGTTCGATGGCCAGTGGCATGCCGTCGAGGCGCGTGCACAACTCGATCACGGCCCTCTGGTTCTCGGGAGTGATCGCGAAGTCACCCACCACGTTCCGTGCACGGTCCACGAACAAGGCAATCGATTCGAAGCGTTCAAGGTCCTGAACCGCATGGTCGTCCTCCACGGAGGGTGTCGCCAAGGGAGGCACGGGATAGATCGCCTCGCCGGCCATGCTCAGGGGCTCACGGCTGGTGGTGAGGATCCTCACCCCCGGGGCCGTGGCCAGGACACGGTCCACCAACTCCCCGGCCCCGGACAGCACGTGTTCACAGTTGTCGAGGAACAGCAACAACTCCTTGTCCTGCAGGTAGTCCGTCACTCGTTCCAGCGCCCCGCGATTCGACTGGTCTTGAATGGCCAGGGCGGAGGCGACTATCGGGCTGATGGGGGCACCAGGGTTGAGGGATCCCAGATCCACCATCCACGCACCGTCGCGAAAATGGGTCTGCAAGCGCTGACCGACTTCTATCCCCAGGCGGGTTTTGCCCACGCCTCCGGGACCCGTGAGGGTCGTCAACCGCGAGCGGGACACCGTGGCCCGCGCTTCCTTCAGTTCCCTGCGACGTCCCACGAATGAGGTCGAAGCGGTACTGCTCGTCGCAAAGGACTGACTACCTACGCGGTTAACCATGCCCATCATCTTCTCGCGGCGAGGCCCGGAACAGAACTCACGAACCCTTACGGCGTACCCACCAGCCCGGACCCGTCAGCTGCGCGTGCGCGTGAAGGACGAGATCCGGGTGATCTCCCGGCCCACGATGAGCGCCTGCATCGAGTCGGTGCCCTCGTACGTGGAGACCACCTCCATGTCGGTGAGGTGACGGCCGATGTGGTACTCCAGCAACAGCCCGTTGCCGCCCAGCATGTCCCGGGCGGTGCGGCACATGGCCAGGGCTTTGCGGGAAGTGGTCATCTTGACCATGGAGGCCATGGCGTCCGTGAGCTGGTCGCGCTCCTGCAACTGCGCCATGCGGGTGCACAGCAGCTGCATGGAGGTCAGGTCCGAGAGCATGGTGGCCAGCCGCTCCTGCACCAGCTGGTAGCTGGCGATCGGCATCCCGAACTGTTCACGCTCCAGGGCGTAGTTCGCGGCGATCTCGAACGCCGCCATGCCGTGCCCCACGGCCTCCCACGAGGCACCGCCGCGGGTGGCCTTGAGCACCTTGTTGACGTCCTTGAAGCTGTGGCAGTTCTCCAGCCGGTTCTCCTCGGGGACCCGCAGGTCCTCGATCACGATGTCCGCCTGGTTGATGGCGCGCTTGCCGATCTTGCCGTCGATCACGGTGGGGAGGTAGCCCTGCGGGTACTCGCCGTCCTCCTGTTTCTCCACCACGAAGCATTTGACCTGTCCGTCCGCCTCGTCCCGGGCATAGAGCACGATCACGTCCGCGGCGTGGCCGTTGCCGATCCACCGCTTGTGCCCGTTGAGCACCCAGTGGTCCCCGTCCCGGCGCGCGGAGGTCTCCAGGGACACCGAGTCCGAGCCGTGGGTGGGCTCGGTGAGCGCGAACGCACCGGTCGTCTCGATCTTCGCCATGGTGGGCAGCCACCGCTGGCGCTGCTCCTCATTGCCCAGCATGTAGATGCTGCCCATGCACAGGTTGGAGTGCACGCCGAAGAACGTGTTCACGGAGCCGTCGATCCGGCCCATCTCACGGGCCACCAACCCGGCGGCCTGGCGGGAGAGTCCGGGGCAGCCGTAGCCCTCGATGAACGTTCCCACGACCCCCAGGTCGGCGAGGCCCTTGAACGCGGGGAGGGGGTGCTCGCCGCGCTCCCAGAACGCGTTGATCGCGGGCAGCACGTGCTCCTGACCGTAGGCGCGCACGCGGTCGCGCAGGGCGATCTCCTCGGCGGAGAGTTCCTGGTCCAGCAGGAAGAAGTCGGGGTTCTCGAGCAGTTCGCTCATCACGGGTCCTTTCGGTGGCCGGGAGGCGGGGCTCCGCCTCGCTGCGGCGCGAGATTCTGGTGTGGGGAGGGGCTACGCGCGGTTCGGGGCGTCGCTCGGGGAACCGGCGGCGCCGTCGTGCGCGGCGGCGAGCACTGCACCGACGGCCGCGCGCTCTGGTGCGGGGGTGTCGTCGTGGGCGGCGCGACGGGAACGCAGCCAGGCCATGACATCGGTGCCGTCCGCACCGAGGGCGGGCGGGGCCTTGTCGTAGCGCACCGGGGTGCGACTGAAGGTCACGGGGTTCTTGATCAGGGGCACGGCCTCGTCGCCCTCGCCCACCTGCACCACGGGGTCCAGGCCCAGGGAGGCCGCGTACTCCACGCCCTCGGGGATGGTGAGGATGGGGGCGCACGGCAGGCCCTCCGCCTGCAACCGGGACGCCCACACCTCGGCGGTGTCCGAGGACAGCGCCTTGTTGAGCAGCGGGCGCAACTCCTCACGGTGTTGGTTGCGGTTCTCCACGGTGTCGAAGCGCGGGTCCTCCGCGAGCTCGGGCAGGCCCAGCACCGTGACGAAACGCCGGAACTGGGGGTTGTTGCCCACCGTGATGATGAGGTCCTTGTCCGCGGTGGGGAACGGTCCGTACGGGAACAGACTGGGGTGGTCGTTGCCCATGCGCTGGGGGTCGTTGCCGCACGCCGCGTAGCCCGTGGTCTGGTTGACCAGGGAGGACAGCGCGCAGGAGAGCAGATCCAGATGGATGTGCTGGCCCCTGCCGGAGACGTCCCGCTCGTGCAGGGCGCCCAGGATGGCCACTGCGGCGTGCAGCCCGGTGAGGACGTCGAACATCGCCACGCCCGCCCGCTGGGGTGGGCCGTCCGCGGAGCCGGTCACGGACATGAAGCCTGAGACGCCCTGGACCAACAGGTCGTAGCCCGGCAGGTGTGCGCCGCGGTCCGTGCCGAATCCGGTGATGCTCGTGTGGATGAGCCCGGGCCACCGCTCGGCCACGGCTTCGGGATCCAACTCGTAGCGGGCCAGCCCGCCGGGCTTGAAGTTCTCTATGAACACGTCCGCGGCGTCGATGATCTCGTAGGCGGTCTCCAGGTCCGCCGGATCGCGCAGGTCCAGCACGATGGAGTGCTTGTTGCGGTTCACGGAGAGGTAGTAGGTGCCCACCCCGTCCCGGCTAGGCGGCTTGTACCCGCGGGTGTCGTCCCCGGTGGGGCTCTCCACCTTGACCACGGTGGCGCCCATGTCCGCGAGCAGCATGGTGCAGTAAGGCCCCGCGAGCACGCGGGAGAAGTCCGCGACGACCACTCCGCTGAGCGGCCCGGAGGTCGCAGGATCCTGGGTGAGGGACATGAACGCTCCACTGGGACGGGGAATGTGTTTCATCCCACACAATCACCGTCATTAGGTTCTGTCCAATACAAGAAGAGCGATGGACTGATGCGCGTGTGGCAACAATCACGTAGGCTCCGCCCATGGAAGTCCACGAAGCCAAGGCGTTCTTGGCGGTTGCCGAGGAACTGCACTTCGGGCGCGCCGCCGCCAACCTGCGGATCGCGCAGCCACCCCTGAGCCGGCTCATCAAGAGCATCGAGAAGTCCCTGGGTGCTCAGCTGTTCGAGCGCAGCACTCGGCAGGTCTCGCTCACCCCGGCCGGGGCGGCCCTCCTGGAGCCCGCGCGCGAGCTGGTGGCGGCCTCGGAACAGGCCCGCACCGCGGTGGCCAAGTCCATGACCGGAGAGACCGGGCGCGTGCGCCTCGGGTTCGCGGGAGCGTCCATCAACCGGCAGGTGGGGGAGCTGGCCCGCCACGTGCGCACCCACCGCCCCGGGGTACACCTGGAGCTGCACGGCTCGCAGTTCTCCCACACCGCCATGCAGAAGGTGCTGGGCGGCTCCCTGGACGTGGCCATCGGGCGGTGGGATTTCATCCCCTCGGAGCTGCGCTCGTCCGTGCTGGGCCACGAGGAGGTCATGGTGGTGCTGCCCAGCAACCACCCGCTGGCGGACGCGCCCCGGGTGGAGATGTCACAGCTGGCCGAGGAGTCCTGGGTGATCCTGCCCTCGGGTCCGGGGGCCGCATTACAGAACCGGCTGACCTCCCTCGCCACAGCGGCGGGTTTCGTGCCACGCGTGGCCCAGGTGGCGCCGGACTCGTGGACCCTGGTGGTGCTCGTGGCCGCCCAGATCGGCTGCGCCCTGAGCCTCGACACTGTGCGGGACAACGTCGCCTCGGACGGCGTGGTGTTCCGGCCCCTCGCCCAGCCGCAGCGCCCCCTGGACGTGCAGCTCATGTGGCGCGCGGCGGACCCCAACCCCGCGCTGTGTGCCGTGGTGCGCCTGGCCCAGAACCTCTACGGGGACCCCCGCGGCCAGGCCGCAGAGGTCCCCGGAACCTAGCGGGTCCTACTCGTAGTCGTACCAGCCGTGGCCGGTCTTTCGGCCGTAGTCACCGGCCTCGTACTTCGCCTTGATGGACTCGGCCGGCAGGGACGCGGGGTCACCGGTCTGCTCGTACTCGGCCAGCCGGATCAGGTAGACCACGTCGATGCCCACCATGTCCATGAGCTCGAATGGGCCCATGGGGTGGTTCAGGGCGGTCTTGGCGGCCACGTCGATGTCCTTGTAGTCCGCCACCCCGTCCTCGTAGAGCTTCAGCGCCTCCGTGCGCAGGGCGCCGAGCAGGCGGTTGGCCACGAAGCCCGGAACCTCCTTCTTGAGCTCCACGGGGGCCTTGCCGATCGAGCGGGCCAGCTCCATGGCGGTCTCCACGGTCTCACGGGAGGTGCCCTCGTGGGGGACCACCTCCACGCACTTCATCACCAGCGCGGGGTTGAAGAAGTGCACGTTGCACACCTTCTCCGGCCGGTGGGTGGCGTCCGCCACGCGCGAGGACACGATGTTCGAGGAGTTGGTGGCCAGGATGGTGTGCTCGGGGCACACCGCGTCCAGCTCCGCGAAGACCTGACGCTTGATGGTCAGGTCCTCCACGGCGGCCTCGATCACGAAGTCCGCCTGCGCGGCGCACGCGTCCCGGTCCGTGGAGAACGTCAGGCGCTCGAACGCGGCGTCCACGTCCTGCTGGGTGCGCCGGCCCTTGCTGACGTCACGGTCCATGCGGGAGTGCAGCTGCTCGGAGGCCTTGTCCACGGCCTCCTGCTTGATGTCCACCACGTCCGTGTCGTACCCGGCGAGGGCGCAGACCATGGCGATCTGGGAGCCCATGGCCCCGGCACCGATCACGGTGATGTGCTGGATCTCCTTCAGGGGGTTCTCGCTCACTTGCTCACGTCCTTCTGTGCTGCACTGTGGAAATCGGGGGTCCGCTTCTCCAGGAACGCGGTGGTTCCCTCGGCCTTCTCGGCGCTGCTGTAGAGCACGGACTGGGCCAGGCGTTCCAACAGGATCCCGGTCTGGTGGTCCACGTCGAAGCCGTGGCGGATCACGGTCTTGGCCAGCTGGATGGCCAGCGGGCCCTTGGCCATGATGGCCTGCGCCGTCTCGCGGGCGGTAACCAGCAGCTCGTCCGGCTCCACCACCTGGGTCACCAGCCCCATGTCCAGGGCCTCGTCCGCCTTCACACGTCGCCCGGTGAGCACGATCTCGGTGGCCCGGCCCAGGCCCACGAGCTTGGCCAGGCGCTGCGTGCCGCCCGCGGCGGGCATGATGCCCAGCCCGGTCTCGGGCAGCGCGAACTGCGCGTTCGTGGAGGCCACGCGGATGTCGCATGCCAGGGCGAGCTCGTGCCCGCCGCCGAATGCGTAGCCGTTCACCGCTGCAATGGTGGGTTTGGGGAACTGCTCCACCTTCTCGTACACGCCCTGCATGGTGGCCTTCAGCCCGTCCTTGGGCGTGCGTACGGCGAGCTCGTTGATGTCCGCGCCCGCCACGAAGGCCTTGTCCCCGGCGCCGGTGAAGATCAGCACCTGCACGTCGTCGTTCTCGGCCAGCTGCGAGAGGGTCTCGGTGATGGCCCGCAGCACGGTCGCGTTGATCGCGTTGCGCACCTCCGGCCGGTTCACGGTGACCAGGGCGATCCCGTCCGTGACGTCCACGGTCAGGACGTCGGTGTTCTCTGCGCTCATGATGCGTTCTCCTTCGTGTTCTCGTGCGGGGCGTGCGCACCCGCGGGGGCACCGCCGGTGCCGTGCGCGCCGTGCGTGCCGCGGGCGGCGTCGGGAACCTCGGCTCCCTCCGGCACCCTGGTGATCTGCCCGGTCTCGGGGTCGACGACGGCGCGCGGCCGGCGCAGGCGCGCGAGCACCGCGGCCGCGACCACCAGTACCAGACCGATGAGCGTGACCGGGGCCCCAGGCAAGAACATCATGAATCCGCCCACGGCGAGAACCACCCGCAGGCCCATGGGCAGCTGCCGCTCCACGAATGTGAGCCAGCCGCCCATGGCCGCGGCGATCGCGTAGACCGCCACGAGACTGGAGAGGAAGGCCAGCCCGATGTGCACGGGCTCGCCCTGGGCCACCAGTGCGGGGTTGAGCGCGAAGCCGAACGGCACCACGTACTTCACGGCGCCGAGCTTCATCGCGGAGAAGCACGTGGCCATGGGCGAGGCCTTGGAGATGCCGGCCGCCGCGAAGGCCGCGAGCCCCACGGGCGGGGTGATGTAGGAGACCGACGCCCAGTAGATGACGAACAGGTGTGCGGCGATCGGGTCCACGCCCAGGGCCGTGACGGCCGGGACCATCACGATGGCGAGGAACACGTACGCGGCGGAGATCGTCAGGCCCATGCCCAGGATGAAGCACACCACGGCGCCGGCGATCAGGATGAGCACCACGTTGTCGCCCACCAGGGCCACCAGGTCGCGGGACAGGGACAGGGCCACGCCCGTGGCGGTCAGCCCACCCAGGATCAGGCCCACGCCCGCGATGATGCCCACGATCTGCGCCAGCGTCTTGCCCACGTCCACGCCCATGTCCACCCACTGGCGGGGGCCGAACCTGACGCTGGGCTTGACCAGGGCGATCAGCAGCAGGATGGCCACCACCCAGTACGGCACCCGGGCCTCGGAGTCCGTGGTGAACAGCAGCGCCGTGAGCACGGCCAGGGCGCCGAGGTAGGGCCAGCCCATGGCCAGGGCGTGGCGGGCGCGCGGCAGCAGGTTCTTGGGCGTGCCGCGCAGTCCGCGCTGGGCGGCGTAGCCGTCGATCTGCAGGAAGATGCCCAGGTAGTAGAGGATCGCGGGGATGGTGGCCGCCACCAGGATGCTCGTGTACGGCACGCCCACGAAGGAGACCATGAGGAACGCCGCGGTGCCCATGATGGGCGGAGTGATGGAGCCGCCGGAGGACGCGGTGGCCTCCACGGCCCCGGCCACCCGGGCGCTGAACCCGGAGCGCTTCATGGCCGGGATGGTCATGGGTCCCGTGGTCAGCACGTTGGACACCGCCGAGCCGCTCATCATGCCCATGGCCGCGGAGCTCGCCACGGCCACCTTGGCGGAGCCGCCGCGGTAGCGGCCGAACACGGCCATGGACAGCTCGTGGAAGAAGTCCGCACCGCCGGTGTGCTGCAGCACCACGCCGAACAGCAGGAAGCCCACCAGGATGGTGCCCGCGGTCTGCAGGGGCAGGCCCAGCACGCTGTCCACGCCCATGGTGTGCACCTGGGCCAGGGTGGGCAGGTCGTAGGAGATGCCCTGCAGGAAGGACAGCGGGATGATCCCCGCGAACAGCGGGTACACGGAGAACAGGAACGCGATCACGAGCACCACGAGCCCGGCGGCCCGGCGCAGGGTCTCCAGGATCAGGGCCCAGAACACGAAGCTCAGCACGGTGGCCAGGGTGGGGGCCATGTACTGCCAGCCGTACTCCTGGATCTCGATGCCATGCACCGCGAAGTACGCGCTGGTGCCCACCACGGCCAGCAGCAGCAGCACGTCGTACCACGGCACGCCCCGCCGCTGCCGAGCCGCGGCCCCGGGGGCGTGCTTGCGGATGGGCGTCACGATGAACACGATCGGCACGAACACCGCGATCAGCAGGTACAGGAACGAGTTGGTGGGGATGGTCACCCCGCCCACGTTCCAGAAGAACACCTGGTTCATGGTCAGCAGCACGCCCACCATGGTCAGCACGATCACCAGGCTGCGCCAGAACGGTGTCAGGCGCGGGCTCGCATCGTGCAGGGAGACGTCCGAGGGCATGGTGGGCTGGGCGGCGTCGTCGCCCCCGTGCGGGTGCGTGGCGGTGATCTCAGCGCCGGTGCGGGGGGCCCGGCGGTGCCGGCGGGAGTCACGGCATCGGCGGGGCCAACGGTGTCGGCAGGCTGGTACGGGGTGCTCATGCGTGGCCTCCGGAGGGTGCGGTGGTGGACGACGTGCCGGGCAGGGTGCCGGGGGTGTCCGGGAGCTCGGGAAGGTTGGCCTTCTTCCAGTCCACCCACTCCTTGCGCGCGGACTTGGGGTCCTCGCGGTCCTTGTGGTCCTGCCAGAACGCGGGCCAGGCCTCGTGCATGCGGCGCTCGCGCTCCAGCAGGGCGTCCTGGCGGGTCTGCAGGTCCTTGCTCCAGCGGCCCTTGCTGGTGAGGAACTCCACCATGGCCTCGTGGAACGGGATCACCAGGGGCGTGAGCTGGATCTGGTCCGTGCCGAAGCGGTGGGCGTCCGGGGTGGTGTCCTTGTAGTCCGGGTAGTAGCGGTCCATGTCCGCGACCAGTGCGGCGACCTCGTCCGCGGGGCGGTCCGCGCGGGCGACCACCGGGATGGTGTACTGCATGTTCACCGCCGTCTCCCCCTTGGCCAGGCCCGCACCCTTGGAGAACTCGCCGGGTTTGACCATCGGCGCCAGCTCCTTCCACGTGGCGTACTGGGAGGGCGTGCCGCCGCCCAGGTTCAGCCAGCGGATGGGGTACTGGGAGGCCAGCTCGGAGACGTTGGCACCCACCACGTTCTGGTACAGGGTGTCGATCTGACCGGTCTTCAGCGCCTCGATCTGGCCGCTGTAGGTGACGTCCACCATCTGGACGTCCTTGCCGGTGAGGCCGCCGTAGTTGAGGATCGCCTCCATCTTGCGGTTGATGGACGTGCTCGCGATCAGCTTGGGGAACTTGCGGCCCTTGAGGTCCGCCACGGTCTCGATGCCGCTGTCCTTGCGCACCAGCACCCCGTAGTTGCCCGGGGGAGTCCACACGAGGCGCAGCGCCTGCGGGCCCCACTGCTCGGAGCAGTACTCGTCATTGCCCTCGAACGCGTAGTAGTACTCGTCCCCGGTGCGCGAGTACTGGGCCGTGCCGTTGATCAGCGGGGCCAGGCGCCCGATGCCCGTGTCCGAGGTCATCAACCGGATCTGCCGTCCCGTGCGCTGGGTCAGGGTGTTCGCGACCGCCGCGAGGTCGTTGTACGTCCCGGTGCCCACGCCGTAGGTGGACCACACCAGCTGATGCGTGCGGTCGGTCGCGCGCGGGCCTCCCGCGCAGGCCGACAGGCCCCCGATCACGGGCAACGACGCCGCTGCGGCCAGCAACGATCGTCGGCTGAGGGTTCGTGTCATGGTGCCTCCACGGGAGTGATGCGATGGACCCACCGGCCCAACGCCGCCGCAGGGTGCGCGGGGGCCGGTTCGACCGGTGGGTACATTCATACCGTCAATTGCGTGACCCACGACACTTTCCGGTCGATTGATGCCTAACCAGTATCGCCGAGGGTCAGGTGGGGCAATGCGTCACGATGACGGCGGCGGGTCCCTGCCAGTCCTCGAACTCGGCGGCACGTTTGGGCCAACGTGCGCATTGTGAGGCACGTTCTGGCCAGCCCCCGGAGTGTGAGGCACGTTGAAGCCACGAACAGCGGGTATTCCTGGCCTCGACGCGCCTGAAAGTGCACCCGGTGGCTCGAGAGTGCCTCAGATGTCAGGCAGTGGGCGGGGTGTCGCTCTCGCGACGTCGCATCGCGGCCTGGTGGACACGCAGGTCCGCGAGGAGACGACGCCGCTGCGGCTCCACCGTGCGACCGTCACCTCGGTCGGTTCGAGGGTTCGATCGTCCGCCGGACCGGCGTCGGAACATGGTCGCACCGCGGGCAACTCTGGCCGACTGGCCAATCGACCCGTGCGGCGCGCTCCCCGATAGGCTCCGGCCATGGACACTTCCGCCCTGGACTACGTCGTGACCGAGTGCAAGGCACTACTCGAAACCCGGTTTCCGGACGGGTCGGAGCACGGTGCGGCGGTGGCGGGCTGGGACGATCCCACGGCGGTCGTGTGGAAGCGATTGGCGGACCTGCTGCCGGACTACTGGCTGACCGCGCTGACGGGTGATGCCCGCCCCGGCTGGCTGTGGTGACGGGATGCCCCGCGGGGAAGTGGGTCCGGCATAGGGTTCCCTCATGAGCACTCGAGGAATGAGCGTGGGGGAGCGAGCGGCGTCGTCGTCGGCGGTGGCGCCCGAGGAGGACATCGACCGTTTCGACGCGGAGGCCCGGCGATGGTGCGCCGAGGCCGTGGTGAAGGTGCGGGCGGAGGGCAACCGGTCGTCGGACACGCACCTGCTATCGGTGCCGCTGCCCGAGGAGTGGGGCGTGGACCTGTACCTCAAGGACGAGTCCACGCACCCCACGGGCTCGCTCAAGCACCGCCTGGCGCGCTCGCTGTTCCTGCACGCGCTGTGCAACGGGTGGGTGCGCAAGGGGCGGCCGGTGATCGAGGCGTCGAGCGGGTCCACGGCGGTATCCGAGGCGTACTTTGCACGGCTGATCGGGGTGCCGTTCATCGCCGTCATGGCCCAGGGGACCAGCCGTGACAAGATCCGCCTGATCGAGCTGCACGGCGGTCGCTGCCATTTCGTGGAGCGCCCGGACCAGGTGTACGACGTCGCCGCGGGCCTCGCGCGCGAGACCGGCGGTCACTACATGGACCAGTTCGCGTTCGCCGAACGGGCCACGGATTGGCGCGGGAACAACAACATCGCGGAGTCGCTGTTCGCGCAGATGTCCCAGGAGCGCTATCCGGATCCCGCGTGGATCGTGGCCACGGCAGGCACCGGCGGGACCTCCGCGACGATCGCCCGCTACGTGCGCTACACCGGCCGGCAGACGGGGGTGTGCGTGGCGGACCCGGAGAACTCGGCCTTCCTCCCGGCCTGGCGCGAGCAGGACCCCTCGGTGACGACGCCGCTCGGGTCCCGGATCGAGGGCATCGGCCGACAGCGCGTGGAGCCGAGCTTCATGGGCTCGGCGATCGACCGGATGATCCGCGTTCCCGACGCCGCCGCGGTCGCCGCGATCCGCCACCTGGACACCCTGATCGGTCGCAAGGCCGGGGCCTCCACGGGCACGGGGCTGTGGGCGGCGTTGCGCATCATCTCCGATATGGTC
>NZ_JABFAW010000007.1:236371-245866 GCF_017168375.1 Kocuria sp. KRD140 | reverse complement strand
GTTCATGGGGAGCGGGGAACTGGGGTGAGCTACGAGCCACCCCGCCCGGCGACGATGAGGATGGGGAGTCCGCATGTCAGCCACCACTTCTTCGGCGATGCGGACCACGGTTGAAGGGTCCAAATCCAACTGGTCGAGTAAGAAGTCATCCGGAGATCGCACCGCAACGTCATAGGGCTTGAGGGCGGTTGCCGGGAAGTCCTTCTGGTTGGATGTCACGATGAGCTCGGCTCTTGAACGGACCGCTGCCGCCAGCACATGTCTGTCCTTGGGGTCATTGGTCATGGCAGGCACGAGGCTCTCGTAGTTCTCGACCAGAGCGGCCTGAATTGCTTGGCCGTGGCCAGACGCAGTAGTAGATCTGCGATAGGCATGGGAATCAATACGCATGCATCGAGAACCACCGGGAACGACATGGGGATTTACCGGGTGGCCGGGTCTGCCGGGATGTCGAAGTATGTGCCGTGGTTAGCTGCCTCGTGAGTTGCTTGACGGAGACCTTCGCGGCGTGTCTTCTCGAGACGTTCTTCATAGGCGATGAGATCAGTCAGCAAGACTCTGCGGTGCCTTCCGACCTTGGTGAATGGGATATCGCCTTGCTCCAGCAGCTTGACCAGTGTCGGCCGGGAAATTCCCAGATGATCAGCAGCCCTCGCTCTGCCGCAGCCGCTCCCATAGGTCGAACGCCAGAGCGGGTACCGCGGGATGAGGTTGACGCCAGTTAGGAGTTGCGGGTCTTTCCAGGATTGGCATTGCCGCCCCGCCCGGCGACGAGGCGGCGCGTCCCCTTCGCGCAGTAGGCGACCACCCGCTCGAGCGGTCCCTGCCCAAGAGTCCGCTGCCAGATGACGGCGAAGACGACGGCCACCAGTACGTGCACGAGGTACCAGAGGTAGGGGGAGTCATAATGCAGCTCGAGGGACAGGGCCAGCAGGTGCGCCGAGTAGAGCGTAAGGGTCATCGATCCCATCGCGGACAACGGCACGAGCCAGTCCCCGATCTTCTGGCTGATGAGCAGGAACACCCCCAGCACCGCCAGACTCAGCCCGAGGCTGGTCGCAATGGCCAGCGGCGTGTTGGAATGCGGGGTCGTGATGGCCAGCCACCACCCGGTGTCGGTTGGTAGCGAGTCGGTACCCCACACCAGGATCTCGTCGAGCGTGGACTCGCTTAAGCGCGATGCCTCCTGCAATACGGAGTAGCCCCCGAGGCCGTAGAGGAGCACGGCGGACACGAGCTGGGCCAACACGGTGAGCGCGACGCCCACGATCACCAAGCGGACCTGGGTGCGCACTACTCGTAGATCCAAGCGGCCCAGCCCCATCCCGACCAGCAGGTACGTCATGTACGGCAGCGCCGGGTAGTTGCCGGTCAGCAGAAGCTGAGAAAGCGTGCCCGCGGGGTTGCTGAGGACATTGGGCAGCGTGGGGTTGTAATACCACCACTCCGGCAGGACATCCAGCATGCGCTGCATCAGCAGGGGCGAGAGGATCCCGAACCCGGCGGCCCAGATGAACAGCGTCTTGGGGCGGACATGCAGGAACGGGATGGCCAGGATGAAGAACATGCCGTAGTAGAACAGGATGTTGTAGGCGGGAGGGTCCTCCGGCATCGCGGCGTTGACGGTCATACCCACCGTGACGATCAGCAGGGCGCGGACCAGGACACTCACCCGGTCAGCGGTCAGGGCTCGCCCCTCGCGTGGTTGCCGGGCGCCGGAGCCCAGCGCCAGGCCCACTCCGGCCAACAGTGCGAACAGGGCCGCCGAGTGCCCGGAGAACAACCGCCAGGACCAGCTGGCCTCCCCGGTCTGTTCGTTCCACGCGGGCAGCAGGTGGATGGCCATGAGCCCGATCAGTGCCAGCCCCCGGGTGGCATCGATCCCCACCAGTCGCCGCTTGCGCGGCGCCCCGTCCGTTGCGGTTGTCACGTCCCCCGTGCCACCGCGTCGTGTCGTATTCACTCGTACTCCTGAGTTCTCCCCGGCCTCGCGGCCCCCTAACACGTGCTTTCAGGGATAAGCCCTACCCTGCCCGCGACCGTTCCCACAAATCGAACGCCATGGCCAGTTCCACCAGATCGGTGGGCGGGAGCTCCTGGAGTCGCTTGGCGATCGCCTCGGACTGGCGGTTCTGATTCCATACGGAATCCTCCAGCACAAGACGCACCTGCGGGGAATGCGAGAAGTCCGCCCTGGTGTTGTTGCGCGCCTGTTGCTGCAGGTCAGTGTTCTCGGCGGCCTCGCGGACCAGTAGTTCCACCGCGCTTACCTTGTGTTCATCGCTGGCATCCAGCCCCCCGAGGAACCTGTTGACCTTCTCCACCAGCTCGGCCTTGGCCGCGCGTTCGCGTTCCTGCTGGCGGGCCATGCCGGCTTCGGTCATGCCTTGCAGACCCCGCGCTTCGCCGTCTTCCAGTTGCAGGTCCTCGCCCCGCTGCTTCTCGAGCCGGTAGTGGGTGAGGACGACGTCGTCCGCAGTCACCGTCTCGCGCTCGCCGCCGTCCAGCTGCTCGCGCAGCAGGCGTGCCAGCAGATCCGCGAACACGGAGAGCTTGAGGTAGTACGTGTCCCCAAAGTTGAGGATCTGGGAGAAGAACGCATAGGACTTCGTGTACTGGCCCAGCAGGGAACGGAACTCGTCGAGCTCGTCGCGCGCTGCGGCGTCGTCGTCGTACACGGCGCGGGACCAGCGGTTGGTGAACCGCTCGACCGCCGGTACCAGCGCCGAGGTCAGCGCGCCGCGCTTGCCGTTCCTGTCCGACCACGCCGCCCACACCCGGTCGACCTCCGCGGGCGTGTAGATGTTGGCGGCATCCAGCTTGGTCATCTGTTTGGCCACGAGGTCCGGGTCCGAATCGGTTTCGATGCGCGCGTCCTCGTAGTAGTCCTGGAACGCCGCCAGGATCTGGGCGGGGTCGTTGACGAAGTCCAGCACGTACGTGTTCTTCTTGCCGTCCGCGCGCCGGTTGAGCCGCGACAGCGTCTGCACCGCGGCGATCCCGGAGAGCTGCTTGTCCACGTACATGGCCGTGAGTAGCGGCTGGTCGAAGCCCGTCTGGTACTTGTTCGCCACGATCAGGATGTTCTGGTCCTCCTGGCTAAACACCCCGGCCAGGTCCCTCCCGCGCAGTTCCGGGTTCATGGACGCCTCGGTCACCTCCGGCACGGCCGCGTTACCGATCGCGGTAACATCCGGATCCGGCAGCGAGCCCGAGAATGCCACGAGGGTTTGCAGCGGCAGCTTCTCGCGTTCGATGTGCTTCTGGAACGCCCGCTGGTACTTCACCGCGGACGCACGCGACCCCGTCACCACCATGGCCTTCGCGCGCCCGCCCAGCTCCTTCTTCACGGTGTGCTGATAGTGCTTGAGGATCACGTCCACCTTGGAATCCACGTTCGTGGGGTGCAGCTCCACGAACCCGATGTACGCGCGCGTCCCCTTGCGCACGTCCACCTCGTCCTCGGTCGACGACGCCGCAGTCCCCGTCCTGCCCTCGGGCACCGTTTCGGGGTCCGCACCCTTGAGGGCGATCCGGGCGGCCATCTCGTACGTGGTGTAGTTCTTGAGCACATCCAGGATGAACCCCTCCTGGATGGCCTGCTTCATGGAGTACAAGTCGAAGGCCTGTCGCTTACCGTCCGGACCCGGGACGCCGAACAGATCCAGGGTCTTGGCCTTGGGGGTTGCGGTGAACGCGAAGTAGCTGATCCGACGACCGTCGTCCGCCTGTGCGGCCATCTGGACCAGGGCGTCCTGGTCCGCGCCCGGCTCCAGCTCGGTCTCCTCGCCCGTCTGCGCCGCGGTCGGGTCGTTGCGGTACAGCAGGTCCTTGACCGACGACGCCGCGGCCCCCGTCTGCGACGAATGCGCCTCGTCCGCGATCACCGCGAAGCGCTTGCCCTCGAACGTGCCGCCTTTTTCTCGGATCTTGGCGAGGGCGTACGGGAAGGTCTGCAGGGTCACGCCGATGATCTGCGTGCCCGCCCGCAACGCTTCCAGCAGGCGCTCGGTCTTGGAGCCCTCGGAACCGGAGGTGATGGGTTCGAAGGTTCCCGTGGTCACGACCAGCTGATCCACCGCGTCCTGGAGCTGGCGGTCCAGCACCTGCCGGTCCGCAATGACGAACACGGTGTCGAAGACCTTCTCGCCCTCCGGAGTGTGCAGGGAGGCCATGCGGTGGGCGGTCCACGCGATGGAGTCCGTCTTGCCCGAACCCGCTGAATGCTGGATCAGGTACTTCTGCCCCGGGCCCTCAGTCCGGGCCGCCTCGGTCAGCTTGGTGACCGCGCGCCACTGGTGGAAGCGGGGGAAGCGGATTTGGCTGGACTCCGTGATCCGCCCGGTCCGGGGATCGGTTTTCTTCTCGTGGTTCACGTAGACGAACTTGGTGAGAATCGTGATCCACGTGTCCTTGTCCAGGATGTGCTCCCAGAAGTAGGACGTGGGTACACCGTCATGCGACGGCGGGTTGCCAGCTCCGTTGTCATGCCCCTGGTTGAAGGGCAGGAAAAATGTGTCCGCGCCCCTGAGCTGGGTGGTCATGTAGACGTCGTTCTCGGTGAGTGCGAAGTGCACCAGTGCACCTCGATGCGGGGTCAGCAGCGGTTCACCGGCTGGCGTGCGGTCCGTCTTGTACTGCTCGATGGCCGCCTGCAGCGACTGCGTGAAGTTCGTCTTGATCTCGACGGTCGCCACGGGCAGCCCGTTGAGGAACAGCACCAGGTCGATGCGGTCGCTCTTCCGCGTGGAGTAGCCGACCTCCTGCACCACCCGCACCCGGTTCTTCGCGTAGCGCTCCGTGATCCGAGGATTGCGGTCGTCCGCCGGGGGAGCCGTGAGCATGCTGAACCGCTGCGCCCCGGGGACCGAGAAGCCGCGACGAAGCGTATTGAGGGTGCCACCGCCGGCCTTTTCCGACTGCTCCAGCTGAGATGCCAGACGGTCCAGAATCCGGCGCTCGCCCTTGGCCCGCGCGGCGTCATCCCCGTGCTCGGGCACGATCCGCGCGTACTGCTCCGGCTGGGTGTCTTGCAGCCACCCGAGAACGTCCTCGGGGAACAGCGCCCGCTCTTTGTCGTAGCCCTGGGAATTGCGGGAGTGGGACCACCCGTGCCCCTCCAAGTACTCCGCGATCTCCCTCTGGAATGGTTTTTCCTGATGCGGTGCACTCATGCGTACTCCCTGTGCAGACCCTGCGCGACGTCGTCCTCGAGCTGCTCGGCCGCAGGCTTGTTCTTAGCGGTCACGTCGATTTGCCCGGTCACCGCGGCGGTGATGAGCGCGGCGCGCCGCTCGCGGGCGAGGTCGATGACCCTATTGGAATTCGCGAGCATTTCTTGCATTTCTAACATTTCATGATCCAGGCGCTCGACAATCGAGTGCTGATCGACAGTAGGGGGCGCAGGAAACTTGAAATTCCTGACGACTGTCGAATTGGTGGATGCTAGGTTCGTTGACTGTCGAGCCGTCTGATCGAAGTAGATCCGCGCGGAAGTGGACTCCAGTGCATAAACCAAGTACTCGGGAAGGAGTTTTGAGTTACACCTGAAAGCGAAAACATGATTTTGATGCAGGACGGGATCGATTTGTCCCTTCCAAAGGGCGCCGCGGCCCAGTTTGTCGCGATCCCCGCCCTCGGTTAGTAATACGTCATTGGGTTCAAGGCGATTCTCACTTGCTACCGCGGGTGGGACATCGATTTCTGCTACTTCCGACAGGTCCACGTACCCAGCCTGAACGTTAGCCACGCGAAGGTAGGGGTATTTCTGGGTAGCGACTTCATAACGTTTCCCCAGCGTGAGACCGGAATGAAGTACCCCGAGATATTTCAGCGCGACCTCAGGGCACGCGGCGTGCGCGAACGAATTATCGATTATCGTTCGCCGCCGGTCACTGATAAGAGTCTTTACTTCGGCAAGCTGCTTAATCAAAGCATCGATTTCGGCGGTCTCGTGGTCGAGGTAATTTGCAATCTTTTTCATCTCGCCCTCGGGCGGGGTGGGTATGCGGACCCTGGCCACTTCAAAGGAACTCAAGTGTTTGACGGTTGTGGAATACGCCAGGTCATTTAGAACATTGAGAGCGAATGGTAGACAATATTCAAGCCATTTGCTCCAGTATGGACCGGATTCGATGGCAAGCACTCGTTGATTGAGCAATGCGGGCTCTGAAAGACGCCATCGACCAGTATTAAATTCGCCATCCATTCCTACTAGAAGCGTATTCCTTGAGACACGATATTCGGTGAGTTGCGGGCCGTTGTAACGAGTCTCAACATCAGTAGTGGAAAGATCGCGGATTCTAATGAGCGGTTCGCCATCTGTGCCGAAATACTTTGAGTCATACGGCATTCCGTTGATAATCCGTGACACATGGCCGACTCTTGACTGCGTCCAGCCAGCAGGCAGCGACAAAGACCCATCCCGACCCGCGGCGGCTTCTGTCCATGACCAGTTCACCGCTTCACCTCCTCCAAACGCGCGCGGATGCGGCCCAGGACCTCGTCGAGGTCGCGGTCGATCTCATCCAACGGTCGGGGTGGGACGTACTCGTAGAAGTGGCGGGTGAAGGGGATCTCCGCGCCCTCCTTGGTCTTGGACTCGTCGATCCAGGCGTCGGGGACGAAGGGTTTGACCTCGCGTTCCAGGTACTCGTGGATGTCCTGATCCCACGGGACGTTCTCGGTGTCCCGGAGTGTCGAGTCCGGTTCTGGATTCAGGACGCGGTTGGTTTGCAGCTCGCCGTCCTCGTCCCGTTCGCTCAGCTCATTCACGATGGCCTTGAGCACCGCGGGCTTCAGCTGCAGCCCGGCCTCGACCAGGACATCGAGAAGTTCCGACGTGAACGCGCTCTTGTTGGTACTGACCTCACCGGCCGCGCGCTGGGACCGGGTGTGAAGGGCGGAACGGAGCGCGGCGGCGTCGTCCTCGGGGAGCTTGGCGACCGGCTTGGAGGCCATGACGCGCTCGATGCGCTCGGCGGTGAACGCGAAGTTCAGGCGCAGGGGGCGCTCGACCGTGATGGTGCGGTAGAAGAAGTCCTCGGTGCGGAAGATCTTGGAGTGCTGGGACTCGGTGAACGCGGCGTAGAGGTCGGCGATTTCCTTGATGTTCTCCTTCGAGAGTTCCTTGCGCTTGGAACCCACGGATTTGCGCATCTTCACGAACATGCCGGTGGCGTCGATCAACTGGACCTTGCCGCGGCGTTCGGGGGCCTTGTCCTTCGACAGCACCCAGACGTAGGTGGAGATACCGGTGTTGTAGAACATGTCCGTGGGCAGACCGATGATCGCCTCGAGGTAGTCGTTGTCCAGCACCCACTTGCGGATGTTGGACTCCCCGGAACCGGCACCGCCCGTGAACAAGGGGGAGCCGTTGAGCACGATGGCCGCGCGGCCGGCCGACTGGTTCTCCTCCGTGGCGCTGGGTTCGCGCATCTTGGAGATCAGGTGCATCAGGAAAAGGAGCGAGCCGTCCGAGACGCGGGGCAGGCCGGGGCCAAAGCGGCCGGCGAACCCTGCGATCTGATGTTCGGTCTCCACGGCCTTGCGGTGCTGCTTCCAATCCACGCCGAACGGTGGATTCGACAGGCAGTAGTGGAAGGTGCGGTTCTCGAAGGCTGGATTGGTCAGGGTGTTGCCCAGGACGATGTTGTCGATGGGCTGGCCCTTGACCACCATGTCCGCCTTGCAGATTGCATAAGAGGCGGGGTTGATCTCCTGGCCGAGCAGGTTGACCCAGGCCTCGCTGTTGAACTGCTTGATCTTGTTCTCGGCGGCGGAGAGCATGCCGCCGGTGCCCGCGGTGGGGTCGTAGACGTCGCGGCCGATGCCGGGGGTGGTGAGCTCCTCGTCGTCGTGGAGCAGCAGCGTGACCATGAGGTCGATGACCTCGCGCGGGGTGAAGTGCTCACCCGCGGTCTCGTTGGACGCCTCCGCGAACTTGCGGATCAGTTCCTCGAAGATGTGGCCCATCTGCTCGTTGGACACCGCGTCCGGGTGCAGGTTGGCCTTGGTGAAGTGCTGCAGGACCTGCAGGAGTAGATCGTGCTGGGCGAGGCCGGAGATGGTCTGCTCGAACTCGTACTTCTGGAAGATCTCGCGCACGTTCTCCGAGAAGGCGTTGACGTAGTCCCGCAGGTTCTCCTCGAGGTTGTCGGGGTCACCCTGCAAAGTCTTGAGGGTGTGGCGGGAGCGGTTGAAGAAGTTGTACGTGTGCTCGTTGCCGGCCTGCTTGGTGCGGTTGCGGATCATCGCCAGGGGCGGCTCAGTGTCCACGTAGGTGGGGCCGATGGCCTCGAGGACGTCCTCTTTGGTGGGGGCCAGCACAGCGTCCAGGCGGAACAGGACCGTGAACGGCAGGATCACATCCCCGTACTGATGCTGCTTATAGGTGCCGCGCAGGATGTCCGCGGCACCCCAGATGAAGGACGCGTGGTTAAACACGGTGGGTGGCTGCCTTACTCGGTGGGGCGGGGGTCTACCGTGCAGTCTACGAGGGGGGCAATGAGAAGCTGTTTTCTTCGCCGCCTTTTGTGAGCTGAAGGTTCCCGGATCTGGTGCCGGCCGACCAGGGGAACCAAATGGGTCTGGTGCACGAACTCGTGACAGTGTGACCTGCCCCTGTTGGAGACCCTCTGTGGGCTCGCGGGTTTGTACCTTGCCGTGAAGCACCCGGACAGGTAGTACGGCCGCCCGCCATTGGGCGCCGCGGAGGCCGCGGGCGGCGTCGTCGATGGCCCGCGCGAACGGACGCGCCGCTGGACAGCGGGTGGGAACATCTGTGGTGCAGAACGACCAGAAAACAAGGAAAAACCGTGCGGATCGCGGCATGGATGTAGTGGAGAGCGTTTGCCGCGGCGCCAGAGGGTGAGGAGGGGGAAGCCGCCCTCCCCGAGGGTTCACCCTCCCGTCACCCCTACGTCGTCCGGCACACCCCGCAACCTTTTGATGAGTAACTCAAAACATGACATAGTGAAGCTATGACCTCGACCACTCTGACCGATCAGCCCGGGGAACGGGAGAACGGCGGCGGCGCCGTCATGCCCGTGCCGTGGACCGATCGGATCCGGGCGGCCGGACTGCGGGTCACCAAGCCCCGACTGGCGGTGTTGGACGCGCTCGAGCGCCACCAGCACGCCACCGCGGACGAGGTGCTCGCGGACGTGCGCACGGCATTGCCGGAGATCACGGTGCAGTCCATCTACGTGGTGCTGCACTCGCTCACGGACGCCGGACTGTTGCGCCAGCTGGACCTGGCGAACTCCCCGGCAAGGTACGAAACCCGGGTCGACGACAACCACCACCATGCCGTGTGCACGGTGTGTGGGCGCATCGAGGACGTGGCCTGTGCCGTGGGGCATGCACCATGCCTGACCCCGAGCGAGACCCACGGGATGAGCATCCACGTGGCCGATGTCGTCTACCAAGGCGTGTGTTCCGACTGCTCGGCCCAGCGGGCCGGTGCGACCGCGGTGCCCGTCTAGACCCCTGAGC
>NZ_JABFAW010000007.1:199810-236271 GCF_017168375.1 Kocuria sp. KRD140 | reverse complement strand
AGATGTGTATAAGGGACAGATCAAGGAGTACGCGATGACGGAACCCACCCCGCACGCCACCGGGTCCACGACCCAGGCCGGCATTCCCGCTGTCAGCGACCGCAACTCGCTGACCACGGGCCGCGACGGAGCCATCGTGCTGCACGACCACCACCTGGTGGAGACCCTGCAGCACTTCAACCGGATGAACGTTCCCGAGCGTCGTCCCCACGCCAAGGGCGCGGGCGCGTTCGGCACCCTGGAGATCACCGAGGACGTCTCGCAGTGGACCAAGGCGGACTTCCTGCAGCCGGGCAAGAAGACCGAGATGCTGGCCCGCTTTTCCACCGTGGCCGGCGAGCTGGGCTCCCCGGACACCTGGCGTGACGTCCGTGGCTTCGCCCTGAAGTTCTACACCGAAGAAGGCAACTTCGACCTCGTGGGCAACAACACCCCGGTGTTCTTCGTGCGCGACCCCATGAAGTTCCCGCACTTCATCCGCTCCCAGAAGCGCCTGCCGGACTCCGGCCTGCGTGACGGCACCATGCAGTGGGACTTCTGGACCAACAACCCCGAGTCCGCACACCAGGTCACCTACCTCATGGGTGAGCGCGGTCTGCCCAAGACCTGGCGTCACATGAACGGTTACAGCTCGCACACCTACATGCTGGTCAACGCCGAGGGCGAGAAGTTCTGGGTCAAGTGGGCCTTCATCTCCCAGCAGGGTGTGGAGAACCTCTCCAACGAGGAGGCCGAGCGCCTGGCCGGTGCCGACGGTGACGTCCACCGCCGCGACCTCTTCGACGCCATCAAGAACGGCGAGTTCCCCAAGTGGGACCTGTACTGGCAGATCATGCCGTACGAGGAGGCCAAGACCTACCGCTTCAACCCCTTCGACCTGACCAAGGTCTGGCCCCAGAAGGACTACCCGCGGCACAAGGTCGGCACCATGACCCTGAACCGCAACCCGGAGAACTTCTTCGCGGAGATCGAGCAGGCCGCGTTCTCCCCGGCGAACATGGTTCCCGGCACCGGCAACTCCCCGGACAAGATGCTGCTGGGCCGCAACTTCGCGTACGCGGACGCCCAGCTCTACCGCATCGGCACCAACTTCCAGCAGCTGCCGGTCAACCGCCCGATCAACGAGGTGCACACCTACAACTTCGAGGGCCACATGTGGTACAACCACTCCGGCGCTCGTCGCGTGTACGCCCCGAACTCCTTCGGTGACTCCTGGTCGGACGAGACCGGTCCTGTGGACAACGGCTGGGAGGACGACGGCGCTCTGGTCCGCGAGGCCTACACCTTGCGTCAGGACGACGACGACTTCGGTCAGCCGGGCACCCTGATCCGCGAGGTCTTCAACGACGCGCAGCGCGCGCAGTTCGTGCAGACCGTGGCCGGCGCCCTCGAAGGTGTCGAGGAGCCGGTGCTCTCGAACGCCTTCCAGTACTGGAAGAACGTGGACGAGAACATCGGTCAGCGTATCGAGGAGGCCGTCAAGTCCAACGCCGCCAACCCCGAGGTTCCGGGCATGGGCGTGGACGAGGACCCCACGAGCAACTCCGAGATCAGCGAGTGACGCTCCGAGGGTGAACGGACCCCTGGTGAGTTCGGTGGGCCCGGGCGCGGTGGGATGATCACCGTGCGGGGCTCCCGGCCGCCGAAGGCCGCCCACCCCTGACGTTCACACGCGTGCGAACACCCGGTCAGTGATCCTGGCCGGGTGTTCGCGCGTTCTGGGTCCAGGGTGCCCGCCCGGGGGCGCCGACCCGGACGCTACTTCAGCTCCGTGACCGGTCGGAACTCGTACCCCAGCTTCTTGATGCCGGTGACCGTCTTCTTGAGGTACTCAATGTCCAGGTATGGGTGGAAGAAGAAGCTCGGTGGATTCGCGCACGGTCAGGTTCGCATTGGCCCGTGAGACCAGGAACTCCGGGGTGCGGGCGGCATGGTTGTTCTGCTCGCCCTCGGTGATGTTGCCCAGGTTCTCGGGGTACACCGTTCCGCCGTAGATATCGCTCATCGTGAATGGGAACTGCTGGCTGTAGGACTTACCGGCTTCGGAGGGTTGCCCCGTGAGGATGCCCGCGTAGTAGTCGCCCTGTTCGTAGCGCGCGTCGTACTCCTGGGCCATGGCCACGTACGAGTTCACGGAACCGCCGTAGTGCGGTGTCTCGAAGATCGTGGGCTCACCCAGACCGGCGTGCTCCATCACGGGGCGTCCCGCGTCCAGGCGGTCCTTCCACTCGTCCACGTCGTCCTGGGCCACGCGGCGCAGGTCCTTCGGGTTGGACTCCGGGCCCACGTCCTCCAGGCGCACCGCGGCCTGCTTCACCGCGGGGGCGTCCGAACCCACGAGGTCGTAGAAGAGATCCGTGTAGACCAGGTACACGTCGTTCGCGTCGATGTAGTCCAGGTGCACCTCGGCCAAATAGGTGAGGTTCGCGGAGCGGATGGCCCACGGGGCCTCCGGGGAACCGTTCGGCGTGCACGAGGTGGGCTTACCGCGCTCGGTGCACTGCGACGTCGCCAGGACCTCCACCTTGTCGTTCGTGCCCGTGAACGGGACCACGATCTCAGGGGCACCCTGGGTCTCCCGGTGCACCTTCTCGCCCTGGTACTCGACCGAGGTGACCTTGGAACTGTCCACCGTGGTCGCGGCGCGGGGGTCCCAGCGGTACTTGTCCCGGAACTGGGCGTTCTGCGCGTCGTCGGGACCCGCGAAGGCCTCGATGTTGCGGCCCAACCACATCACGGGCTTGTCGGTGGAGCGGACGTCGTCCAGGAAGGCATGGGGGAGCGGGACGTGGTGGTCTGCGCCGATGTACACCGCGGCGTCGTAGTTCTCGACCATGGCGTCCGTGTAGTCGGCTACCGGCTTGAGTTCGGTCTTCCCGAAGTGTGTGAGCAGGTTGCCCGTGGCGATCGCGTACATGGCGTTGGCGTCCGCGGCGGCACCGGTGTTGTCGTAGAGCACGCCGTGCGCACCCCGCAACCGTCCGCGCCAGCCCGGCGCGGACGATCCCGTCAGCCCTGCCCCATGATCTCGAAATCGTGGAACAGGACCTTGGCGTCCTCCGTGTACAACCCGATCGCGCCCCCTCGGTAGGGAGTCTCCTCGTCCGTGACGGTGGCCAGTTCGGTCCCGTCCACCGTGACCGTCATCCTGGGCCAGTCCTGCGTGATCTCCACCCGGTAGTCCCTGCCCACCGGGAAGGTCCGGTCCCCACCGGACGCGATGAACCGCTGCGCCCCCGTGTAGGCCGGGTCTTGCTTGGAGATCTCCCAGCCGTTGGGTTTGAGCGCCACCGCGTAGAAGTGGTCGTTGTCACGCAGGTTCCACTGCACCCAGCCCACTTCCCACGCATTGGGTTCGTCATTGCGGCGCAGTTGCTCCTCGGTGCGCACCGTGACGGCGAAGTCGGCGTCGTCGTAGTCCTCCACCGTGTGCACGAGCGCCCCGTGGGTCACGATGGCGGCCTCGGCCGTGTGGGGTTCCAGCAGCACCTGCCGGTCGTTGCCCTTCACGGTGCCGTAGCCCGTGTACATGACCTGCCAGCGCCCGTGCACCTCCCCGTCCGCCCACGGCTGCACGCGCCACAGGTTATTCATGACGGCCATCACCGCGAGCACCAGCACGATCGTCGCGACGAGTACGACGACGCCGCGTTTCCTCATGCATGGGCCTCCACCGTGAGCTCCCGGGCCGAGGAGTCCACCTGCTCCTGGTTCTCGACCACGCGTTCCGTCTTGGCCCAGCCGTTGTGGCCGCGCACCGCGCGCCACGCGGCCTTCCAGCCGGCCACGTACCACAGCATGGCGTAGAGCACGTAGAGGTGGACCAGGCCCACGGCCTTGACCGGGTTCAGACCGCTGTGACGTTCCTGCGACCAGTACACCAGCCCGTAGAGCAGCGCGGGTCCGAACGCGATCAGGTAGGACGAGAGCCACCACCCGGAAACCACGGCGTGACCCGTGACGATCCCGACCGCGAGGTCCAGCACCCAGAAGGCGAACGCCAGGGACAGGAAGGACGTAAGCAGCAATAGGAACGGGCTCGTCAGGTGGTACAAGAGATCCGCCCGGCGGCTGCCGGTGAGGTCCCGCAGCACCCACGGCACCAGGTTCCAGGACTGCAGGTGGCCCTGGAACCACCGGGTGCGCTGCTTGACCCAGCGCTTGACGTCCACGAGTCCCTGCTGGTGCACGGACGCGGTGGAGACGAACTCGGTCTGCCACCCGTCCATGAGCAGTCGCACGCCCAAATCCAGGTCCTCGGTGAGGCTGCGCGACCACGGGGACACACCCAGCCCGTCGAGCGCGGAGAGCCGGACGAACTGGCCGTTGCCGCCGAGTCCCACGCTGCCCAGGTGTCGGCGGCCCCGCTGGAACACGTGGGTGTAGAGCACGAACTCGAGGTCCTGCATCCGGGCCAGGAGGTTCTGCTGGCGGTTGTTGATCCGCACGCCGATCTGCACCGCGCCCAGGCGGTTGTCCTTGAACAGGGGCATGACGTCGTCCAGGGCGTGCGGGTCCAGACGTCCGTCCGCGTCCATGACGCACACGACCACGTCAGAATGAGACGTCCCGGCGATCAGATCGCTCGTGCGCAGGTACTGGATGGCGGCGTTGAGCGCCTCGCCCTTCCCCTCGCGGGCGTGGGGCAGGGTGCGCTGGAACAGGTGCACGCGCGGGTCCGGGAACGAGCGCACGATCTCGGCCGTGCCGTCGTCGGAACCGTCGTCGATCACCATGATCTGGAGGTCCGGGTGGTCCAAGCCGACGAGCCGCTCGAGGCTGGGCCGCAGGACGCGTTCCTCGTTGAGGCACGGGATCACGAAGACCACCTTGTGGTGGCCGGGGACGGTGGCGATCTTCACCCTACGGTGCTGCGAGCGCTGCGGTTCGAAGCGGGAGAGCACCAGGATGAACATGCCGTACAGGACGCTCAGGGCCACGAGGACCACGGCGAGCACCAGGATGAGGTCGATACGATGACCGAAGACCAGGATCACGGTTCAGCCCTTCACCTTCAGCGCGTGCCGACCGCGCGCGGGCAGCTCCTGGTACGGCTGGTCCTCGGCGGCGGTCACGGGCGCCATCTCGCGCGGGTGCGCGGCCTGACGGGGCCTGCGCCGGATCTGGTGCCACGTGGTGATGGCGCTCGCGATGGACACCGTGCTGAGGAAGAACAGCAGGTACGCCAGGAACAGCACCATGGCGATCATCAACAGCACGCGGCTGCCGCCCTGCAGGAACGCCTGCAACGTTTCCCCCACGGACGCGATTTCGGACAGCGCAAAGACATGCAACACGAATCCCCCGATTCCCCCTGTGGTGTCGCGATCATCCCCCCGGACTCACGACACCTGTGACCCCTCCAGAATACGTCGGGCACAACCATGCGTTGTGGCACGTAATTGCGACTGCGAACGCTCCGTGGGCCGAACGGCCCACGGGGTGTGGGGTGTCGAGGGAAGACTTCCGGCGCGCAGCGGCATAAAGGTGCGTTTCGCATGTAAACAAATGCATTTACACAAAAAGTTATGGGCTCAAACTCTATGCAGTAACGCCAAACAGGGGACAGTAACCGACGTTTCGATCAAGGCGGACACGTACCCTAGGGCCATGCTCTCTTCGGTGACGCCCATACCCCCACTGTCCGATCTGCTCGATACCGCTCGGGTGGTCTCCCTGCCCATGCGCGTGCGGTTCCGGGGGGTCACCGCCCGGGAAACGGTGGTCTTCCACGGCCCGGCGGGTTGGGGCGAGTTCGGCCCCTTCCCCGAGTACGAGGACGCCGAAGCGGCGTCGTGGTTGCGCGCGGGCATCGAGGTGGCATGGACCGGGTTCCCCGACCCCGTGCGCACCCGGGTGCCCGTCAACGCCACGGTCCCGGCCGTCCCCGCCGAGCGCGTCCCGGAGGTCCTTGCGGGGTACGGCGGCGCGGTGCACGCCGTGAAGATCAAGGTCGCCGAACGCGGACAGAGCCTAGCGGACGACGTCGCTCGCGTCGCCGCCGTGCGCGCCGCCCTCCCGGACGCGCAACTGCGCGTGGACGCGAACATGGGCTGGAGCGAGGAGGACGCCGTACGCGCACTCACCACCCTGAGCGAGTTCGAGCTCGCGTACGCCGAGCAACCCGTGGCCACCGTGCCGGGGCTGGCCGACGTGCGCCGTCGGCTGCGGGACGCGGGGAACAAATTGTTGATCGCCGCGGACGAATCCGTGCGCAAGGCGCAGGACCCGCTGGCCGTGGCTCGGGCCGACGCGGCGGATCTGATCGTGGTCAAGGTCGCACCCCTGGGCGGGGTACGCCGGGCGCTGGAGATCGTGGCGCAGGCCGGGCTGCCCGCCGTCGTCAGCTCCGCGATCGACAGCTCGGTGGGGATCCGGGCGGGCGTGGCACTCGCCGCAGCGTTACCGGAGTTGCCGTACGCGTGCGGGCTCGGGACTCTGTCCCTGATGACCGCGGACGTCACCGCCGAGCCCCTGCGCCCGGTGGACGGCCACCTCCCGGTGCGGGACGTGGCGGTCTCGGAGGATCTGGTGACGGAACACGCGGTCACGGGCCCGCGCCGTGACTGGTGGCTCGAGCGGATTTCCCGCACGTACGAGGTGCTGCGGGGCGGGGACGTTTAGACGGCGGAAGGGGCCGACACTACGCATGGGTAGGATTGGCCCCTTCTCGGCAAGTCCGGTTCAGCGACGGGCAGCCGGAGTGGGCTCCTCGGTGGCGGATTCAACCAAAGGAGTATCGATATGGGGTTTCAAGCGCGAGGCCGCGAAGGCAGCTAGAGCTACCACGACCGCAACCCCGATGTAGAGCTGGGTCGGTGACCAGCCGCCGTCGAGGAGGGTGCCCACCAGAATGGGTGCCAGAATGGCTCCCACCCGGCCAATTCCGAGACCCCATCCGACACCGGTTGCTCGCACCTCCGGCGCATACGTCTGAGGCGCCACGGTGTAGAGTCCCGCAACACAGCCGTTGATGAGCATTCCCACGACAACACCACTCAGGAATGCGAGAGCCGGAATTGATGTAGTAGTAATGAATGCCACCAATAGCACGGCCGCAAGAATAGTGAACACCACGAGCGTGTTGCGCGCGTTACGCCGAATGGTCAGAACACCGTAGATCAGCGAACCGAAGGTTCCACCCATGGTCAGCATCAGGCCCCCCACAATGCCTTGTTGCTCCGTCATCCCGGATTCAACCAAAAGTCTCGGCGTCCACGAATTCGCGAAGTAGAAGCCGAACATGATGACGAAGAACGATACCCATAGCAGGATGGTCGAAACCCGGTACCGGCCACCAAGCAGCTGCGTCACGCTACCCTGTGACGAATTGGTTGTGGTGGGTGCATCCCCCAGGAAAACGTCCCCCTTGAGCCCGATCCGTCGGGCAATTCCAGCCACCTTCTCTTCGGCATTCTTGGGGCGTCGGACACGGTAGTAATCAACTGATTCTGGCAGGATAACCAGGATCAAAACGGCTGCGAACAATGTCACAAGGCCACCGGCAAGGAACACGGAGCGCCATCCGAAAGCGGGAATCAGCTGGGTGGCGCCCATTCCACCCAGTGTGGCACCCACCCCGTAGCCGGCGGTGTAGATACTGATGGCCATGCCGCGATTCTTCAAATTGGAGTACTCGCTGGTGATGACCGTAACCGTTGCGAGGATGCCGCCCACACCCAGCCCGGTGATGACTCGCCATGCGCCCAGCTCAAGGGCGGAGTTCGCCGTGGCGGAAAGGAACAAACCTGCGGCATTGATGCCAACCGCGACCAACAAGATCTTGCGACGTCCGAAGCGATCAGCGAACGGGCCCAGCAAGAGTGACCCAGCAGCCATGCCGATCAGACCGGAACTCAGCAGCCAGCCCAGCTGGGCTCCTGTGAGTTCGAACTCCTTGGAGACGGAGGTCGCGGTGAAGGCCATTGCCAACACGTCGTACCCGTCGAGGGCGTTGAGAAACGCGGCTAGTGCAACAATGACCCATTGATATGCCGACATCTTGGAAATGTCGATCTTACGGCGAATGTCCAAAACATGCCTTTCAGGGAACGTCGATGGTTACGAGGGCTGACTGTGCGGGGTTTCCCGGAGTTGAATCCGGTCGAGTTGCTACTGCGCGGGAGACGCAGCAGCACATTGTGGCGTTCGGGGCCTTCTGGCGGTCGGAATAGAAGACGTCTCGATGATCAACTTCCCCGGAAAGCTCCAGAATCTTCACCTGACAGAGACCACACTCTCCCCGGCGACAATCCGACATGGTGTCCACACCTCCGCGTTCCAGCGCTTCGAGCATCGACTCATCCGAATTCACGGTGGTCCTGAAGTTCAATCGGGGAGTATGGACTTCGAAGGGCTCGGCCTCGTACCATCCACTGTTCCCGAACGTCTCGTACCTCAAATTGGTAGGGTCCAGGCCGTTATCGGACCACGCCCTGCGAACAGCATCCATCAAGCGAATGGGTCCGCACATGTACAGCTCGGTGCCATCGGCAACGTTGCTCACGAGATCAGCGACATCCAGAGTTCTCCCCCGATCATCCAGGTGAACCTCGATACGGTTGCCGTGCAGCGCTTTCAAATCCTCCATGTAGGCATGGGCACTGCTGCACGGTGAGGTGACAGTTCTATTGTCAAGCCGCGAGGTCCACGGCTGGGTTCATGATGGTCTCGCATTCCATCGGGGTCAAACGGTCCAGGCGAACCTGTCGACGGCGCCAGTGGTAGGTCTGTTCGATCCAGGTGATAATCGCGATCCGCAGCTCGTCACGGGTCCGCCAGCGACGGCGATCGAGGACGTTCTTCTGCAGCAACGCGAAGAAAGATTCCCGCGCCGCGTGGCCGCATTGACCAGTGCGTTCACCGCGAGGCGGGCCTTCATACGGGAATCCATGGAGTAGCCCACGATCCGCCCGCAGAACGCGTCCTTACGAACGACGTCTTCGCGGAACTCTCGGGGATATGCAGCGAGCATGGTGCATATCCTTCCAGGCCGCCCGACGGGCAAGCCAGATCAGATGTCACCTCCCCCGTACAGCAGTTCCGATCCATGATGAGGGGCCGAGGTGGCTCGAACTTGCCCCAGCACGTCAACGGGGGTTGAAACCCGCCCCTGTATGCAGCCCGGGACCCAAAGTCGCCACAATGCGGCACGCGGCGCGCGGGGCCCCGAAGGTGGTCCGTGACGGACGCGCAATTAACCCGTCGTTCGCCCGGTGGTTGCGTGGCGATCACGCCGTGATGGTGGGCTGAGCAGCGGAACCACTCGCTGACATGCATCAACGCATGTCCCACCCAGGGAGCCACGCCATGACCCAAGCGCCCGAACGCCGTCGCCTGTTGCCCATGCTGGGCCACGTCAACGGCAAGCGAAGCCCGCTCACGTGTGAACTCAAGTGCGGTAGCCAGTGCATGACCCCGGACGCGAACACATCCGGCAACGAGTACGTGCACGACGTTATCTCCGCAGCCGTCAGCCGCCGTGCCGCCCTGGGTCTGGGGATGGCCGGGGCCGTGACCGTGGGTGTGGTCGCCGCGACCGCCCAGCCGGCCGAGGCCACCTACGCCTACTGGGGTCAGGGCCGTGCCCGCCTGGACTTCACGCCCATCAAGCCCGTGGACATGACCGTGGACGACCTCTCGGTGCCCAAGGGCTACGACTGGTCGCCCATCATCCGCTGGGGTGACCCCCTGTTCTACGACTCCCCGGAGTTCGACCCCAAGAACCAAACCCCCGAAGCGCAAGCCAAGCAGTTCGGGTTCAACTCGGACTATCTGGACATCATCCCGGACCCGAACGGGCTCACGGGCGTGCTGGTGAACAACCACGAGTACACCAACGAGAACACCATGTTCCCGGCGGGCTACGACAAGACCAACCTGACCAACATGGTCAAGACCGCGATCCAGGCGCACGGCATGTCGGTCGTGGAGATCTCCCGCACCAAGGTGGGGGAGCCGTGGACCTATGTGCGCGGTGGCGCTCGCAACCGTCGCATCACGCTGACCACCACGTTCGTGATGGACGGGCCCGCCGCGGGGTCCGATCTGCTCAAGACGCAGGACGACCCCACCGGCAAGCGCGTGCTGGGCACCCAGAACAATTGCTCGGGCGGTGTGACACCGTGGGGCACGGTGCTCTCCGGTGAGGAGAACGTGCACCAGTACTTCATCACCTCCGGCACCGCCGAGGAGAAGCGCTACGGCTTCCCCACGACCATGCCGTCCCGCCGCTGGCCCGAGGTAGAGAAGCGCTTCGACGCCCGGATCGAGGGGTACAAGAACGAGCCCAACCGCTTCGGCTGGATCGTGGAGATCGACCCGCAGAACCCCAACTCCGCGCCCATCAAGCACACCGCGCTGGGCCGCTTCAAGCACGAGGGCGCGAACGTGCGCGTGGGTGACGACGGCACGGTGGTCGCGTACTCCGGTGACGACGAGAAGTTCGAGTACATCTACAAGTTCGTCTCGTCCCGCAAATACCGCAAGGGCGACAAGGCCCACAATATGAAGTTGCTCTCCGAGGGCGACCTCTACGTGGCCCGGCTGCGCGGCAACTCCCAGGCCCCCGAGATCACTGGGACGGGCCAGCTGCCCCGCGACGGCGAGTTCGACGGCACCGGCGAGTGGCTGCCCCTGCTCAAGGGTGGAAAGTCCATGGTCCGCGGCATGTCCGTGGAGGAGGTCCTGGTCTACACCCGCCTCGCCGCGGACAAGGCTGGCGCCACCAAGATGGACCGCCCGGAGGATGTGGAGCCCAACCCCCACACCGGCAAGGTGTACGCGGCGCTGACCAACAACTCCGATCGCGGCAAGCCCGGCAAGGCGGACGTGGACGAGGCCAATCCCCGCACCAGCAACCGTGACGGGTACATCCTGGAACTGACCGAGCGCAATAACCGGCCCCAGGCCACGCGCTTCGACTGGAACCTGTTGCTCGTGTGCGGTGACCCCACCAAGGATTCGGGGACGTACTTCGGCGGGTTCCCCAAGGAGAAGGTCTCCCCGATCTCGTGCCCCGACAACGTGGCCTTCGACAAGGCGGGCAACCTGTGGATCTCCACGGACGGTGCGCCCTCCAAGATCGGCTACAACGACGGTCTGTTCAAGGTGGACCTCCAGGGTGCCAATCGCGGTCGCGTGCAGCAGTTCCTGGCCGTGCCGCAGGACGCGGAGACGTGCGGTCCCGTGATCCACGACACCGAGGGCATGGTCTACGTGGCCGTGCAGCACCCCGGTGAGGACGGCACGTTCGAGCAGCCCCGCTCGTACTTCCCCGACTACGTGCTGCCCACGCGCGCCGGGGCTGGCGAGTTCTCCATGCCGCGCCCCGCGGTGGTCCAGGTCTTCCACAAGAACCGCGAGGACCAGCCCGAGTTCCCCGGTGGCGTGAGCGACAAGCCGGGTAAGGGCCGCAACCAGGACAAGCGCCGCAAGAACGGCAAGAACGGCCCCAAGTACCGCGGGTACCAGGGCAAGAGCAATGCCGAGCTCAAGCGCCGCGCTCGCCAGGCGCCCAAGTCCTTCGAGGGCTGAGCTGGTAGCACCACCGCACGCATGCGCGGGCGGGATCGCGGGGACCGCGGTTCCGCCCGCGTCGTCGTGCCCGGGGACAGCGGGCGACGACGCCGCGGTGCCGGTCGAGCGACGTCGGCCTGTACCCGCGGGTGACCAGGGGGAATGCCGGCTATGTGACGGGTTTGTGACGGTGAATCGCTGCACTGAGGGCTTGCTCGGTACGTTGGAGCGACTTGCCTCCCCCTCACCCAAGGAGCACCCATGACACCCTCCGCCGACACCCAGGACAAGGCACCCGCCGCGGCGTCCGGCCGCGTGCGCGGACCCCGCAAGGGCACCGATCTGGGCCAGTGGAAGGTCAGCGGCCGCACGCCGCTGAACCACAACGAGGAGTTCAAAGCGGAGGAGAACTCGCTCAACGTCCGGCAGCGGATCATCGACACGTACTCCAAGACGGGGTACGCCTCGATCCCCGCGGACGACGTCCACGGGCGGTTCCGCTGGTTGGGCCTGTACACGCAGCGCAAGCAGGGCGTGGACGGTGCGTCGACCTCCAAGCTGGACGCCGAATCGCTCTCGGACGAGTACTTCATGCAGCGCATCCGCCTAGACGGCGGACAGCTGACCACGGAGCAGACGCGCGTGCTGGGTGGCATCTCCCGGGATTTCGCGCGCGGCACCGCGGACGTGTCCGACCGGCAGAACATCCAGCTGCACTGGCTGCGCATCGAGGACGTCCCCGAGATGTGGGAACGCCTGGACTCGGTGGGGCTCACGACCCTCGAGGCGTGCGGTGACACCCCCCGCGTGTTCCTGGGCAGCCCCGTGGCGGGCGTCGAGGCGGATCCGATCATCGATCCCACGTCCGAGCTCGAGGCGCTGCGCACAGAGTTCGTGGGCAACCCGGACTACGTGAACCTGCCGCGCAAGTTCAAGACCGCGATCACCGGCAGCCGCACCCTGGACGTGGTGCACGAGATCAACGACGTCAGCTTCGTGGGGGTCAACCACCCGGAACTCGGTCCCGGTTACGACCTGTGGGTGGGCGGTGCACTGTCCGTGTCCCCGCGGTTGGGGGAGCGCCTGGGTGCTTTCGTGGCGCCGGAGGACGTCGTGCCCGTGTGGGCCGGGGTCACTGCGATCTTCCGCGACTACGGCTACCGCAAGCAGCGCACCAAGGCCCGGTTGAAGTTCCTGCTCGCCGAGTGGGGCCCGGAGAAGTTCCGCCAGGTGCTCCAGGACGAGTACCTGGGTCGCGAGCTGCCGGACGGTCCCGCCCCCGAGCGCGCCGTGGGTCACGCGGATCACGTGGGGGTTCATGAGCAGAACGACGGCAAGAAGTACGTGGGCTTCGCGCTGACGGCGGGTCGCCTGAGCGGTGACGCCCTCGTGGCGCTCGCCGACGCCGCCGAGGCCGCCGGTTCCGGCCGGATCCGGTTGACCCCGCACCAGAAGGTCCTGGTGCTGGACGTGGCCCCGGAGAACGTGGATTCCCTGATCGAGGCGCTGCGCCCGTGGGGGATGCACGCCAAGCCCAGCCCGTTCCGCCGGTCCACGATCGCGTGCACCGGGATCGAGTTCTGCAAGCTCGCGTTCGTGGAGACCAAGGGTCTTGCCGCGCGGGTGATCGACGACATGGAGCAGCGCCTCCAGGATGTGGAGATCCCCACCCCCATTTCCCTGCACATCAACGGGTGCCCCAACTCGTGCGCGCGTATCCAGACCGCGGACATCGGCCTCAAGGGCCAGTACATCGGTGAGGAATACGTGTTCCAGGTGCACCTGGGCGGCGGCCTGGCCTCCCCGGACCGCGAGGAGGGCGGTTTGGGTCGCACCGTGCGCGGGCTGAAGATCACCGCAGATGACCTGTCCGACTACGTGGAGCGTGTCACCCGCACGTTCCTCGACGAGCGCGAGGCCCACCAGAGCTTCGCCGAGTGGGCCCTGAACGCCCAGGAGGATTCACTGAAATGACCAGGACCGACACCGCAGGCAACAGCGGCGCGGCGGACGCGTCGTCGTCCGCTCACACCACGACCATCGAGCAGGACCCCGCGGCCGCTTCCCCCGGACGCACCCGCTCCGTCGAGGAGCTCAAGGCGCTCGTCGAGGAGGCGCAGCAGCGCTTCGGACTGCGGGATGCGGACCCGGACGAGGTGCTCGCGTGGGCCGCCGAGACCTTCGGGAAGAAGCTCGCGGTCGCGTGCTCCATGGCCTCCGACACCGTGGTCCCCGCCCTGGTGAGCAATCACGTCAAGGACGTGGACGTGCTCTTCCTGGAGACGGGCTACCACTTCCCGGAGACCCTCGAGACCCGCGATCGCTTCGCCTCGGACTGGCCAGTGAACGTGCGGACCCTGCTGCCCGAGCTGACCGTGCCCGAGCAGGACGCCAAGTACGGTCCCAAGCTCCACGACCGTGACCCGGGCCTGTGCTGCGGGATGCGCAAGGTCGCGCCGCTGGACAAGGCCCTGGCCGGCTACGAGGCCTGGGTGACCGGGCTGCGGCGCGAGGAGACACCCCACCGCGCGAACGCCGCGCCTGTGGAGTGGGATGAGCACCACCAGATGGTCAAGCTCAACCCTGTGGTGGATTGGAGCTTCGACCACGTGGTCGATTACGCCGAGCAGAACCTCGTGGTGGTCAACCCGTTGCTGGGCCAGGGCTACCCGTCCATCGGGTGTGCACCGTGCACGCGCAAGGTCGCGCCCGGAGAAGACCCCCGCGCCGGTCGTTGGTCCGGTGTGGGCAAGACAGAATGCGGGATCCACCTATGACCACGACCACCTCCGAGTCCGTGACACTCTCCCAGCTGCAGCGTCTCGAGGCCGAGTCCATCCACATCTTCCGCGAGACCGCGTCCGAGGGCGAGCGCCCCGTGCTGTTGTTTTCCGGCGGCAAGGACTCGGTGGTCATGCTTCACCTGGCCGCCAAGGCCTTCTGGCCGGCCCCCATCCCGTTCCCCGTGCTGCACGTGGACACCGGGCACAACTTCCCGGAGGTCCTGGAGTTCCGGGACCGCACCGTGGAGCGGTTGAAGATCCGTCTGGAGGTCGCCAAGGTCCAGGACTACATCGACGACGGCCGCCTGGCTGAGCGCCCGGACGGCACCCGCAACCAGTTGCAGACCGTTCCCCTGCTGGACGCGATCACGGAGGGCAAGCACGACGTCGTCTACGGCGGCGCCCGGCGTGATGAGGAGAAAGCCCGCGCCAAGGAACGCATCATCAGCCTGCGCGATGAGTTCGGCCAGTGGGATCCGCGTAACCAGCGCCCCGAACTGTGGAGCCTGTACAACACGCGCCACCGCCCCGGTGAGCACGTGCGGGTGTTCCCGCTGTCCAACTGGACCGAGTTGGACATCTGGTCCTACATCACCGAGCAGGGCATCGACCTGCCCCCGCTGTACTACGCCCACGAGCGGGACGTGATCAGCCGCGACGGGATGTGGCTCGCCGTGGGTGAGTACGTGAGCCCGCGGGAGAACGAGACCGTGGAGCAGCGCACCGTGCGCTACCGCACCGTGGGTGACATGAGCTGCACGGGTGCCGTGGAGTCCCCGGCCACGACCGCGGAGGAGGTGCTGGCTGAGGTCATGACCAGCACCCTCACCGAACGCGGGGCCACCCGCGCGGACGACCGCGTGTCCGAGGCCGCCATGGAGGACCGCAAACGAGAGGGCTACTTCTAGAGATGAGCACCGAGAACCGAGCAAGCCTGCTGCGGATCGCCACGGCCGGCAGCGTGGACGACGGCAAGTCCACGCTCGTGGGCCGCTTGCTGCACGACACCAAGAACATCCTGGTGGACCAGCTCGACGCGATCGAACGGGTCAGCCAGTCCCGCGGCCTGGACGCCGCGGACCTCGCGCTGCTCACGGACGGGCTGCGGGCCGAACGCGAGCAGGGCATCACGATCGACGTGGCCTACCGCTATTTCGCAACGCCCGCGCGCAGCTTCATCCTCGCGGACTGCCCGGGGCACGTGCAGTACACGCGCAACACCGTCACGGGTGCCTCCACCGCGGACGCGCTGATCGTGCTCGTGGACATCACCCACGGGATCATGGAGCAGACCCGGCGCCACCTGGCTGTCGGGGCCCTGCTGGGGGTGCCGCACCTGATCATCGCGGTCAACAAGATCGACCTGTTGCCCGATGCGGAAGAAGCGTTCCGGGAACTGAGCGGACAGTTGCACGAACTCGCGGACGAACTGGGTGTGCTGGACCTGCGGATCATCCCGGTCTCCGCGCTGCGCGGCGACAACGTGGTCGAGGCCTCCCAGGACACCCCGTGGTACGACGGTCCGTCCCTGCTGAGCTGGCTCGAGAACCTCCCGGACTCGTCCGAGCTCACCCAGGCGGAACGGTTCGCGCTGCCCGTGCAGTGCGTCATCCGCCCGCAGTCCGCCGCACTGTCCCCGGAGTTCGTGGACTACCGCGGCTACGCGGGCCAGATTGCCTCCGGTTCGGTGGCCGTGGGGGACAAGGTCGCCGTGCAACCGGCCGGGCGCACCACCACGGTCGAGCGCATCGACGTGGCCGGGGCTCCCGCCGAGTACGCCGTGGCCGGGCAGTCCGTGACCCTCACGCTCGCAGACCAGATCGACATCACGCGCGGTGACCTGATCGCGGAACCGGCCGGGGCGCCGTCGGGCACCAAGTCGGTGGAGGCCGTGGTGTGCTGGCTCGACGACGAGAAGCCCCTGCGCGAGGGCCAGCGCGTGCTGCTCAAGCACACCACGCGCGTGGTGCGCGGGATCGTGGGCTCGCTCGACGGGCGGCTGAACCTCGAGAGCCTCGCCGCGGAATCGGTGGAGTCGTTCGAGCTCAACGATATCGGCCGGGTGACCGTGCGCGTGGCCGAACCGCTGTTCACCACTGCGTACACGCAGTCGCACGCGCTGGGCTCGTTCCTGCTCATCGACCCACAGTCCGGTCGCACGCAGGCCGCGGGCATGGTGCAGGACAACAGCGTCAACACCCCGGGTGTGCTGGGTAACCTCCGCGCGGACGCGGGGGAGTGGGCCATCTGAGCCGTCCCTGAGTGACCTTTGCGGCCCCGGTCCACGTCGTCGACGACGGCGTGGCACCGGGGCCGCTGTGCGTGTCGGTGCCGGTCGATACGCTCTGGAGCGTGATCAGCCCCAGCCTCGTCTCGGCCACCGCCGTCCTGCGCGCCCTCGCGATGCGCGGGATGGAACACCTCGTGGTGTCCCCGGGGTCGCGTTCCGCGCCGCTGGCATATGCCGCGGCCGCAGCGCAGGCCAGCGGTGCACTGTCGGTACACGTGCGGATCGACGAGCGCGACGCCGCCTTCACCGCCCTCGGCATCGCCCGCTCCACGGGCCTGCCGTGCGCCGTGGTGACCACGAGCGGGACGGCCGTGGGTGAGCTGCTCCCGGCGGTCATGGAGGCCTCCCACGCGGGGGTCCCCCTGGTGGTGCTCAGCGCGGACCGCCCGCCCGAACTGCGCGGGACCGGCGCGAACCAGACCACGCGGCAACCCGGGATGTTCGCCAACTTCGTGCGCGCGGCCGTGGACCTGCTACCCCCGGACGATCCGCAGTTGTCATGGCCGCAGCAGTGCGAGGACGTGGAATCGTTGCTCGATCACATCCTGGCCGCCCTTCCCGGCGATGAGCAGGATCCGCCCGGACCCGTGCACGTGAACGTGGCCCTGCGTGATCCGCTGTACCCCGTGTGCAACGACGACCACCGTCACCTGCGCAGCTGGGCCCGCGACCTCGCGAGTGAGGTGCGGCCCGTGCGTTCCGGGGGTGCCGCGCGGATCCGGGTGCACCCGTGGTCGGTGCTCCTGGAGCCGTTCCTCCCGCCCGCCGAGTCGGTGCGAATCACGGAGTCGGCGCCATGGAACGAGCCCGTGCGTGTGACTTCCGAGGCCGACGGCGCGGATATGCGTTCCAATGCCGCGCGGCGGGTGTCTTCCGACTCTGAGTCTTCGGCGCCCCCGGCACCCTCGGCGACCGCGGGCACCGCACATCCCCTCATCTTTGCCGGCGACGGCGCGGGGCCTACCACCGAGCGTTTCGCGCTGGAGCATTCGTTGCCCCTGCTCGCCGAACCCTCGTCCCAGGCGCGCGCGGGAGAGGCCGCCATCGCGTCCTACGAGAGCGTGCTGGACTCACCCCTCGGTGAGCGCGTGGACTCGGTGATCCTCGTGGGCCGCCCGACCCTGAGTCGCCGTGTCTCGGCGCTACTCAAGCGCCCCGACGTGCGGGTGATCGCCGTGCGACCCGATCCCGCCCCGTGGTTCGAGCACGGCAGGCGCCCCGAGGACGCGGCGGGCTCGTTCGAGGAGGCAGCGAGCGCCGTCGGACCCGCGGAACCCGGGTGGCTCGAGGCGTGGCGCGAGGCGGGAGCCGCCGCCGACGCCGCGGTGCTGCGGTTCGCGGACGACCAACCCTCGCTGACGCGCCTGCACGTAGCGCGGGCAGTGTGGGACGCAGCGTGCGCGGACGGGTCGGTACTCGTGGCGGGGTCCTCCAACATCGTTCGGGACCTGGATCTCGTGGCCCGCGCCCGGGGGCCCTTGGCGGTGATCGCCAACCGCGGGCTCGCGGGGATCGACGGGACCGTGGCCACCGCGCACGGCGTGGGACTGGGGACGGGGCGGCCCGTGCGTGCCGTCATGGGGGACCTGACGTTCCTGCACGACGCCGGGGGACTGCTCCTGGGACCCGGCGAACGCGTTCCGGACCTGCACATAATCGTGGTCAACGACTCCGGCGGCGGGATCTTCCAGACCCTGGAACACGGGGACCTGGGCCGGGACCCGCGTTACACCGCGACCGTGGAGCGCTTCTTCGGAACCCCCCACACGGTGGGGATCGCGGAGCTGTGTGCGGCGTACGGGGTCCAGTACGTGAGCGCGGACACCGCGATCGAACTCGCCGCCGCGCTCGCCGCACCCGTGGCCGGCCGGCGGGTCATCGAGGTCACACTGGACCGGCAGAGCCTGCGGGACTTCAACGTGGCCGCCAGGGACGCCGGTGCGCGAGCGGTGCGGGAGTACCTTGAGGGCGAGCCCTCCGAACGGGAGCATCGCGCGGGGGAGTGAATGCCACTCGGCGCTCACATGCTTTTCACCGTGCGCCGTGCGTACCGTCCCGGGCCGGCCGCGGCCGTATGCGCCGCCCATGGTGTCCGGGGCGCTCGTTAGCATGGCGTCATGACTGAGCAGAGCACTCACACGACCACCGTCCGCACCGCGCTCGTCACGGGCGCCACCCGCGGCATCGGCCGGGCCATCGTGCAGGACCTCGCACGGGACCACATCGTCTTCGTGGGCGGACGTTCCGCCGCCGACGTCCAGCGGGTCCGCGACGAACTCGCCGGGCTGGGTCCGGGGACCCGGGCGTTCACCGCGGACGTGAGCTCGGACGAGGAGGTCGCCGCGGCGTGGGAACCCCTGCGGGACGAGTTCGAGGGGCTCAACGTGCTGGTCCACTCGGCCGGGATCGCACCGCAAGCGCGGGTGGACGAGGCCACGCGGGAGCAGTGGGAGCGGATCTTCGACGTCAACGTGATCTCCGTGGCCCAGCTGACCCGGTTGACCCTGCCCCAGCTGCGCGTGGCCGGCGGTGACGTCGTGGCCATCAACTCGGGCTCGGGGTTCACCTCGGGCCCGTCGGCGGCGCTGTACTCCGGGACCAAGTTCGCCCTGCGCGCCCTGACCGACGCGCTGCGTGAGGAGGAACGCGAGAACGGCGTGCGCGTGAGCTCGGTGCACCCGGGGCGCGTGGCCACGGACATGCAGGAGGAACTGCAGGCGTACATGGGCAACGAGTACCACCCCGAGGACTGGATCCGCCCCGAGCAGATTGCCGCGGCGGTGCGCACGGCAGTGGACGCCACGCGGGATTCTCAGGTCGAAGTGATCTCGGTGCGGCCCTCCGGGATGGTGAACCGGGGCTGACCGCGGTTCATCGCCTCCCGCAGGGGCCGCTCATGACGTCGTGATCGGGTGGGCGCGCTGCATCGGCGCGGGATGCGCGCCCCGAGGGATGCCGGCCGACCCCGCCGGGACCACCGCGAACGCCGGTGAATAGGCGTCCTCCTCATAGGGTGCGTGTTTCACTCACGCCGATTCATGCACAATCCGGGAAAGAGGCACCCCTGGTAAAACCCAGGGGTTGCTCCCGGCGCCATGGGTCACACTCTCGGTCAGGATCGAGGTCGAGTCATGAGCGCCACGTCGGTGCTCAACTCGGGCGCGGTGATCGGCGGCATGCTCGCCTCCAAGCTCGCGGACCGTTCGGGCCCGCAGCGCATCGTGGCCACCACGTTCGTGCTCGCGGCCATCACCCTGGCGCTTATGACCTTCGCGTAACCGCTGCCGGTGCTGTTCATCGTCATCGCGATCGCCGGTGTGGGCACCCTGGGTACCCAGGTGCTGATCTACGGCTTCACGTCCAACGACTACACGACCAACGCACGTGCCGCCGGCGTGGCCTGGGGACTCCGGCTCCGGCCGCCTGGGCGGGATCTTCGGCCCACTCATCGGCGGGTGGCGCCTGGCCGCCAACCTGGGAGGTGCCACCGCGTTCTACATCTTCGGTGCCGTGGCCCTGTTCGGTGCGCTCGTGACCATCCTCGTGCCGCGTCAGCGCACGGTGGAACAGGCCAAGGCCAAGGCCGAGGAGATCCTCGAGACCCAGGACATCCCGGGGTCCGCCACCGACATCCCTGTCACGGATCGCGTCTGATCCACCGATCCGGTCGGGCACCCGCTCGGCACCCGTGTTCCACCACGACGGCGCTGCTGTTCTTCCCGAACAGCGGCGGCGTCGTCGTGTGCTTCCACGCGGCGTCGAGCGCCCTGCCCATTGCTGCGGGATCACGGGGGCGGGGCCCCGTTTCATGGGAGTCGGCGGGCGGATTACTCCGGGGTGTCCACCGTGGTGGGGTTGAGGACCCGGGAGAGGAACGTGCGGGTGCGCTCGTGCTGGGGTGAGCCGATGACCTCGCGGGCGGGGCCCTGTTCCACGACCACGCCGCCGTCCATGAACACCACGCGGTCGGCGACGTCGCGTGCGAAGGACATCTCGTGGGTCACCACGAGCATGGTCATCCCGTCATCCGCGAGTTGGCGCATGATCGCGAGGACGTCGCCCACGGTCTCGGGATCGAGAGCGGAGGTGGGCTCGTCGAACAACATCAGATCGGGGTCCATGGACAGCGCCCGGGCGATCGCCACGCGCTGCTGCTGACCGCCGGAGAGCTGGGTGGGCCGCTGGCCGGCCTTGGCCTCCAGACCCACGCGTTCCAGGTTCGCCAGGGCGATGCGCTTGGCCTCCTCCCTGGAGCGCTTGAGCACCTTGACCTGAGACACCGTGCAGTTCTCGAGCACGCTCAGGTGGGGGAACAGGTTGAACTGCTGGAACACCATGCCCACGCGGCGGCGCATGGCGTCCACGTCCAGATCCGGGTCCGTGACCGTGAACCCGCCCACGGAAATGGTCCCGGACTGCGGGGACTCCAGGAGGTTGAGGCAGCGCAACAGGGTGGACTTGCCGGAACCGGAGGGCCCGATCAGACACACGACCTCGCCCGTGGCCACGTCCAGATCGATCCCGCGCAGCACCTCGAGGTCCCCGTAGGACTTGTGCAGCTCGCGCACGTGCACCGCGGCGGAACCGGAGTGGCCCCGGTCGGACGCGGCAGCGGCGTCGTCGGAGGACGCGCGAGATACACCCGGGGACCGGGCAGCGGAACGGCCCGGACCGGTCGCGGCAGAGCTGGGACCTGCAGTAGAGGCGGCGTCGTGCTGGGAACCCCGGGCGGGATCCGACCCGGGGGTCGCCGACGGGTCGGAGGATGCGGGATCGGGGGAGGCTGCGGAAGTGGACACTGGGAGCTCCTAGGACTTCTTGACCCGGTCGGTCTTGGTTTCGAAGTGGCGGGACAGAAGCCCCAGCGGCACGGTGATGATCAGGTAGCAGATGCCGGCCACGACGAGCGGGGTCAGCCCGGCGCCGGCGTCGGAGATGCCTTCGCGGCCGAACTTGGTGAGTTCGTACTGCTGCACGCCCATGCCCAGCAGATAGACCAGGGAGGAGTCCTTGGTCAGCAGGATGACCTCGTTGGTCAGCGGCGGCAGGACGATGCGCAGGGCCTGGGGGATCACGATCGTGACCATGGCGCGGGTGTGGGACATGCCCAGGGAGCGGGCAGCCTCGTACTGCCCCGGGGGCACGGCCTGCAGACCTGCGCGGAGGGACTCGGCGATGTACGCGGCGGCGACCACGCCGAGCGCGATCATCACGGTCACGTAGTGGTTGAAGCGGAAGCCGAAGGCCAGGGGGATGCCGTAGCCCAGGGCCAGGAACACGAGCAGCGCGGGCACGCCGCGGAAGAACTCAATGTAGAGGGTCGCGATCCACCGGTAGGGCGCCACGGAGGAGAGCTTCATGAGCGCGAGGACCACACCCAGGGTCAGGCCCACCACGAAGCCCAGGACCGTGTAGATCAGGGTGTTCTTCAGCGCCACGGTGATGATCCCGGGGAACTGGTTCAGTGCGACCTCGGGGTTGAACACGCGCTGGTAGAGCACGTTCCAGTCCGCGAGGAACACGAGTGCTACCAGTACGACGACGAGTACGGCGTACTGGATGCCCCGCGACAGCTTGGCGCGCTGCCGGGTGGTCATGGCCATGGATGTCTCCCTGTCCGTGGGTTGCCCACATATGCGTGCCGGGCGGTGTCACACCGCCCGGCACGGATGTCCTGCTCTCGGGGAGTGGAGCCTACAGGCCCATCCACTCCTTCTTCATCTTGTCCATGGTGCCGTCGCTCGTGATGCGGTCCAGGGTCTTGTTCACGGAGTCGAGGATCTCGGTGTTGCCCTTCTTCACGGCCACGCCCAGGTTCTCGTTGGTGTCCACGGTCTGCACGACCTCGAGGTCCGGGTTGTCCTTCGCGCGCTTGGACAGCGTGGAGATGTTCCCGGACACGGCCTGCACGCCACCGGACTCGAGGGACTGGAACATGAGCTCCACGTCCTCGAACTGCTGGGTCTTCAGGTGCTTGTCCTTGGCGAACTGCTCACCGGAGGTGGCCTGCTGTACGCCCACGGTCTTGTCCCCCACGGAGTCGAAGTCGCGGATCCCGGAATCCTTGGTGGTCAGCAGGGCGATCTGATCGTTGAAGTACGGCTTGGAGAAGTCCACGGACTGCTTGCGGGCGTCCGTGATGGTGATCCCGGAAATGGCGGCATCGCACTGGTCGGTGTCCAGCGCCGCTCCGGACTCGAGGGTCTCGAAGTTCGCCTGCACCACGTTCTTCTCCCGGCCCAGGTCCTTGGCGATCTCGTCCCCCAGAGACATGTCGAAGCCCACGATCTTGCCGTCCTTCTCGAACTCGAACGGCGGGTACGGAGAGTTGGTGCACACGGTGAACGTGTCGGAGCCACCGGCCTGGGAGCCGCCCCCGGAGGTCGATTCACAACCGGTCAGTGCCAAGCCTGCGGCGGAGAGGACGGCGAGCGCGGGAACGAGTCGGCGCAGGGTTGACATGTGTGCTCCTCGGGGAGATGTGGGGTTCCGGGTGAAACTCGTGGCGATTTTACTACGGGGTGCCCGGATCGGCCCGGAATCCCTTTACTCCCGGTCCCACCGTGCGGGCAGGGACTCGAGCATGGGGCGCAGTTTCGCCCAGGTCTCGGCGAGCTCGGCGCGCGGATCGGATTCGGCCACGATCCCGCAGCCGGCGCTCACGCGCGCCCGGTGCGCGTCCAGCTGCACGGCGCCGCGCAGGGCGATGCCCCACTCGCCGTTACCCGCGCCGTCGAGCCAGCCCACAGGGCCGGCGTAGAGCCCACGGTCCATGCGTTCGAGGTCCTCGATCACGGCCCCGGCGGTCTCGGTGGGCGTCCCGCACACCGCGGCGGTCGGGTGGACGGCCTCCGCGAGTTCGAGGGCCGAGGGCAGGGTCCCGTCCACGCCCGCACGCAATTGCGCGGTGACGTCCGACGCGAGATGCCACACGTTCGGCAGCGCCAGGATGAAGGGGTGCTCGCCGCCGGAGACCTCATCCGCGTACGGGGACAGCCCCGTGATCAGAGAGTCCACGGCGAAGCGGTGTTCGCGCTGTTGCTTCTCGGACCCGCCCAGCTCGGTACCGGCGAAGTCCTCGGGGTTGGCGCCGTCCGGCAGGTCCTGGCGGTCCAGGGTCCCGGCGAGCACACGGGCCGTGGCGGTGCCGCGATGCACCCGGATGAGCATCTCGGGGGTCGCGCCGAGCAACCGGCCCGCACCCTCCCCGTCGTCCGGGCCCTCCTGCTCGGAGCCTTCCTGCTCCGGGCCCAGGCGCACGCAGTACGTCCAGCACGTGGCGAAGCGTTCGCTCAACCGCCCCAGCACCGCACCGAGTTCGATGGGCCGCCCGGTGTCCACGACCACGTCCCGCGCGAGCACGAGCTTGTCGAGCTCCCCCGCGCGGATCATCCCCACGCCGTCCGCGACGGCCTCCATCCAGCGCTGTTCGTCCAGGGTCCCGGGCACGGCCGTGGGGTACGACGACGCCGCTGCGTCCGGTTCCTCAGGCCGCGCCACCGCGGGTGCGGCGCGCACGAGGCGACGCCACGCGGCGTCGACGTCCTCGACCGTGGGTTCGGACGGTCCGGTGGAGATCAGGGTGAGCCACGCGCCGTGGGCGTCGGTGCCGATCACGAGCTCGGGGACCATGAGCCCGGAGTCCACCGTGGAGGACGGCGCGAACGCGAACGCCCCGAAGGCCAGCAAACCGGTGCCGGGGTGCTGCACGAAGTCATGCACGGTCGCGTCCTGGCGAAGCTCGTCCCACCACACGCGCGCGGAGGTGAATCGGGTCCCGCCCCGCACGCGGTAGGCCGCCACGCGACCGAGGCCGACGATTCCCTTGCCGCGCATGATCCACGTGGCCGGGTCCGCGCTGCCTAGCAACCGCCGGACGTCTGGGTTGCGGGCGAACTCCGCGGCCGCGGGAACCTCGGACAGGGGAAGGGTGAGCGCACTCAGGCGGGGTGCGGGGAACTCGGGTGTCATCGTCCTCAAGCATAGGACGCGCGCGTGGGCGCGGCGGTGTCGGTCGGGTGGGACCGGGACCGGCCCGGCTTCCTGCCGAGTCCGCGGGCGGAGCGACGACGGCGGGGACAGCGGCGTCGGCGGGCGATGACACAATGGGCGGGTGGTCCGTCCAGCACGCGGGCGCGCCGACATCACAAGGAAGAACACAGGAAGCGGAGGGCCGCGGCGCAGTGAAGGTCTTGATCAGCGGGGGAGGCCCCGCCGGTGCCACGGCGGCGTACTGGTTGGCGAGCCAGGGGATCGCGGTGACCGTGCTCGAGAAGAGCGGCTACCCGCGGGAGAAGGTGTGCGGGGACGGGCTCACGCCGCGGGCCGTGCGCCAGATGCAGCTCATGGGCTTGCCGCACGGCGCCGCGGAGGGTTATAAGGCCAACAAGGGACTGCGACTCGTGGCGTCCGGGCGCACCGTGGAGGTCCCGTGGCCCGAACTGACCGATTTCCCGTCCTACGGACTCGTGCGCACGCGCGCGGGTTTCGACGAGGACCTCGTGCGGCACGCCCGGCGTGCCGGTGCGCACGTGGTCGAGCACCGCACGGTGCGGGACGTGCTGCGTGATGACACCGGGCGGATCGTGGGCGTGCAGGCAGCCGTGATGGACCCGGCGACCGGGCGACGCACCTCCGAGACGGAGGAGCACCGCGCGGACCTCGTGCTCGCCGCGGACGGCAACTCAACCCGCACCGCCGTGGCCGCGGGTCTGCACCGGCGCACGGATCGGCCCCTGGGCGTGGCCGTGCGCACGTACTACCGTTCCCCGCGCTCGGAGCTCGACTGGATGGAGGGGTGGCTCGAACTCGCGGACGGCACGGACCCCGAGCGCTCCCTGCTGCCCGGCTACGGCTGGGTCTTCGGTGTGGGGGACGGCACCGCGAACGTGGGCCTGGGCATCCTGGACACCTCGCCCGCGTTCGGCAAGCTCGACTACCGCGCGGTGCTGCGTGACTGGGCCGCGTCCATGCCCGCCGAGTGGACCTTCGACCCGGAGCACCAGGTGGGCCGGGTGGGTTCGGCCGCGCTGCCCATGGCCGGCAACCGCACCCCGCACTACGTTCCCGGGCTCATGCTGGTCGGGGACTCCGCGGGGCTCGTGTCCCCGTTCAACGGGGAGGGGATCTCCAACGCCATGGAGTCCGCGCTGTTCGCGGCGTCGTGCATCGTGGACGCCGCCGAGGCCAACGGGCCCCAGCAACGGGAGAACGCGCTCGCCCGCTACCCGCAGCTCGTGCGCGCCGAATGGGGGGCCCATTTCACGCAGGGCCGGGCGCTCGCCGAGCTCATCGGCCACCCGGCGATCCTCACCGCGGGCCTACGGGCGGGGATGAGCGTCCCGGCCATGATGCGCTTCGCGGTGCGGGTCATGACGGAACTGTCGGACCGGCCCGCCCGGACTGTGACCGATCGCGCGATCGCGGTGCTGGACGCACTGACCCCCGCGAGCTGAATTGTCGATAGAGTGGTGGATCGTGACTGACCCCAGCCGCCCGAATGACTCCCTGCGCTTGCCCGAAGGGTTCGAGCTCATCGCCCAGGACTCCCACCTGGGCCCGCTCATGCTGCGCAGCCTCGATCGGATCGAGCAGCGGCTGGCAGAGTCCGTGCACTCCGCGGACCGGATCGCGGACGTCACGGCCCGGCACCTGCTCGACGCCGGCGGTAAACGGGTGCGACCCCTCCTCACGCTGCTCGCGGCGGAAGTGGCCGGTGAGGTCACGGACGAGGTCATCGAGGCCGCCGCGGTCGTGGAACTGACCCACCTGGCCTCCCTCTACCACGACGACGTCATGGACTCCGCCCCCATGCGCCGGGGCGTGCAGACCGCGCACACGGTGTGGGGCAACACCGTGGCCATCCTCACCGGGGACATGATCTTCGCACGTGCCTCCGCCATGGTCTCCGCCCTGGGCCAGGAACCCCTCATGATCCAGGCGACCACGTTCGAGCGCCTGGTGATCGGGCAGCTGCAGGAGACCACCGGTCCCGCCCCGGACGAGGATCCCGTGGCCCACTACATCAAGGTGCTCTCCGGTAAGACCGGTTCGTTGATCGCCGCGAGCGGTCAGTACGGCGCCCTGCTGGGCGGGGGGCCCCGCTCCGTGGTGGATCTCATGGTCGTCTACGGCGAGAAGGTGGGACTCGCGTTCCAGCTCGCGGACGACATCATCGACCTCACCGGCCACCCGGACGTCTCCGGCAAGATACGCGGTACGGATCTGCGCGAGGGCGTGGACACCCTCCCGGTCCTGCTGTTGCGCCGCGACGCCGCCGGCTCCGACCCGGCCGCCGCGGCCTCCGCGCGCGAGCTGCTCGAGCTCGTGGACGGGGACCTGTCCGACGACGCCGCCCTGGCCCGCGCCGTCGAGGCCGTGTCCGAGCACCCCGCGGCTGCGGAGGCGTGGCAGATTGCCAACGACTGGGCGGACGAGGCCATCGCGGCCCTCGAACCGCTCGACGATTCCGTGGCCAAAGCGGCACTGATCGAATTCGCGCACGGCGTGGTGCATCGCAGGGGCTGAGTTCTCAGTAAGCTTGGCGCATCCGTAATCCACTTGCGCGCCACGAGGGCTTCCGCGTGCGCGCCGATGGGATTCGTCCCGCGTGAGGTTCATCCATGTCCACAGACACGACACGTGGTCGCGCCGCGAAGGAAGCATTTTCCGGGCGCACCATGTTCATCTTCGCCGCCATCGGCTCCGCCGTGGGGCTCGGCAACATCTGGCGGTTCCCGTACGTCGCGTTCGACAACGGCGGCGGCGCCTTCATCATCCCCTACCTGGTGGCCCTGCTGACCGCCGGTATCCCGCTGCTCATGCTCGACTACGCGGTGGGTCACCGCTACCGCGGGTCCGCCCCGCTGTCCTTCCGACGGCTGCACCCCAAACTCGAGACCATCGGGTGGTGGCAGCTGGCCATCTGCGTGGTGATCGCCGTGTACTACGCCCTGATCATCGGATGGGCCATGCAGTACACCGTGTTCTCGTTCAGCAAGGCGTGGGGGGACGACCCCGCGACCTTCTTCATGAGCGACTACATGCGGGTCTCGGACGAGGTCACGATCGGCTTCGACTTCATCTGGCCGGTGTTCATCGCCACGGCCATCGCGTGGCTCGTGCTGCTGATCGTGCTGATGATGGGCGTGCAGAACGGGATCGGGAAGATCAACGTGGTGTTGATCCCGCTGCTCGTGGTCATGTTCTTGATCATGGTGGGCATGGCCCTGACGCTGCCGGGTGCCGCCGCGGGTCTGGATGCCCTGTTCACCCCGTCCTGGTCCGCACTGGGTGATTCCTCCGTGTGGGTCGCGGCCTACGGGCAGATCTTCTTCTCCCTCTCGGTGGGTTTCGGCATCATGGTCACCTACGCGTCCTACCTCAAGCCCCGCTCGGACCTCTCCGGCTCCGCACTCGTGGTCGGTTTCGCGAACTCGTCCTTCGAGATCCTCGCCGGTATCGGCGTGTTCGCAGCACTCGGCTTCATGGCCTCGGCCTCCGGGACGGAAGTCGCCGACGTCGCGACGTCCGGGATCGGTCTCGCGTTCATCGCCTTCCCGGCCATCATCTCCCAGGCCCCGTTCGGCACGCTGATCGGTGTGCTGTTCTTCGGTGCCCTGTCGTTCGCCGGGTTCACGTCCCTGATCTCCATCGTGGAGGTCATCGTGGCCGGTTTCCGCGACAAGCTCGGGCTCTCGCGCCCCGCGGCCGTGGCCCTCGTGGTCATCCCGCTCGCCGCGATCTCCCTGCTGTTCTTCCCCACGACCACGGGGCTGAACCTGTTGGACGTCGTGGACGCGTTCGTAAACAACTTCGGCATCGTGGCCGCGGCCCTGGTGTCCGTGCTGTTGCTCACCGCGGGCTTCTCGGCGTTGCCCACGCTGCGTGACCACATCAACTCGGTCTCGTCCTTCAAGCTCGGGCGCACGTGGATGATCATGGTGGGCGGTGTGACCCCGGTGATCCTGGGCTACATCCTCATCGACCAGCTCACCGAGACCGTGTCCCAGGGCTACAACGACATGCCGCAGTGGTTCGTGAACACGTTCGGGTGGGGGATGGCCGTGGCCCTGATCGTCTTTGCCTACCTGCTGTCCCGACTGCCCTGGTCCCGGCGCACCGCGGAGGCCCTCACGAGCCCCGCCCCCGCCATCCAGGACGCCTACGTGGACCGCGGCACCCTCGCGCGCCACAAGCCCCTGTCCCACTACCAGGACACCGCGACCCGCACCCCCGCACTGGGCCAGGACTTCTCCCTGCGCGCCATCGAGGAAGGGACCGTGGTGCAGCGTCAGGCCCCGTGGGCGCACGCCGGATCGGGTCACACCGACCCTGTCGGCGACGCCGCGGGCCGGTCGTCCGCCCAGGTCCAGCCCCGCCGCTCGGAAGGAGAACTCTCATGAGCACCATGTCCGTCGTCATGATGATCGTGGCCATGGTCACCGTGTGGGGTGGGCTGTTGCTCGCCCTGATCAACATCAAGCGCTCGCCCGAGGAGGTCGACGAGCTCGACACCCCGTCGGAGGGCTCCCATGAGGACGCCGCGCACCGCGCGGCCACCGACGGTGACCCGGGATCCCGGGTGAACGCCGGCGCGGCTCCCGAGTCGCGGATCTGATTCACACGGTCCCATGAGACAAGGCCACCCCTGGTCAGGGGTGGCCTTTTCTCGTTCCGGGCCCCGGGTGCGCGTAGCGGCGGGGGATCGGGTGCTGTCAGTGGCGGTGAGACCTGGTGCGCTCAGCGGCGGGGGAGACGGGGCGCGCGAGGGGCGCGGACGGCGTCGAGCACGAGCAGCACCACGGCGAGCCACACGAGGCCGAAACCGACCCAGCGCTCCGGGGGCATCTCCTCGTGGAAGACCAGGACGGCCAGGATGAACTGGCCGATCGGTGCGATGTACTGCAGCATGCCCACGGTGCTCAGGGGCAGCCGGGCGGCGGCGGCGCCGAACAGCAGGAGCGGAACAGCGGTGATCACGCCGGAGGACAGCAGCAACAGGAAATGCCCGGTGCCCCCGGAGGTCAGGGTGATCTGTCCCTGGGCGCCCAGCAGCGCGACCGCCACGAGCGCGAGCGGCGTGATCATGGCGGTCTCCCCGGTGAGGGTGATCAGCGCGGGATAGCGCGAGCCCACGCGGGACTTGACCAGGCCGTAGAAGCCGAACGTGAAGGCGAGGCCCAGTGAGAGCCACGGCACCGCGCCGTAGAACACGGCCATGATCACCACGGCCAGCGCACCCACGGCGATCGCGGTCCACTGCAGGGGGCGCAGCTTTTCGTGCAGCACCAGGACACCCAGCAGGATGGCCACGAGCGGGTTGATGAAGTACCCCAGGGACGCCTCGAGGGTGTGCCCCGTGGTCGTGGCGACCGTGTACAGCAACCAGTTCCCGGCGATCAGCACACCGGCCACCGTGAGCGCGAGCACCGCCGAGCCGTCCCGGAACAACCGGATGAACCGGCCCACGGAGTGGGTCACGGCCAGCATCAGCAGACAGACCACCAGGGAGAAGACAATGCGCAGGGCCACGATCTCGTACGCCGTGGCCGGGGCCAGGACCACGAAGTACAGGGGCAGCAACCCCCAGATCCCGTACGCGGCGAACCCGTAGCCGAAACCGGCCCGGGCCCTCTTCTGCTGGTGAGGGCCCGGGCCGGAAGTCGCGTTGTCAGTCACCGTCCGATCCTATCCCCGGTGACCGCCGCGTCGGTTCGCGATCAGAGGTCGAAGAAACGGCTCAGGAAACCGCGCTTCTTCTTGCCCTTCTTCTCCGCCTGCTCGTTGGTCTCGACCTCCTGGCCGTCCACCACGGCGGGGGCGGAGATGTCGTCCTCAGCAGCGCCGGGGCCGGCGACGGTCTCGCGGGCGACCACCGTCTCCCGCTCGGCCCGCTCGCGGGCCACGGTGTCCTCGGAGACGTCCCGCAGGACTGGCTGCTCCGTCGCGGGTTCGCTCGGTTCCGGCGCAGTGGGTTCGCGCGTGTCCCGCGCCGCGTCCTCGTCCTGCATCCCCGGCTGGGCCGCGGCGAACTCGGGGTCCGGGATCCGGGACATGGCCGTGGTGTTGGGGTGCGGGGAGGCCTGTGGGCCGGCGGTGGCCGCGTCCCCGGAGGGACCGGGCAGCACCGTGGTCTCCACGCGACCCGGCTCGGCGGGTCCGGAGGTGGGTTCCTGGTCGAACGGGCGGTCCGGGTCCCGCACCTCGCTCGCGGGGACGGCCACGTCCCCCTCGGGCTGCTCGGGCTCGGGCGCCTCGATCTCCTCGCGGGACAGCTCGCTGGGCAGCGGCTCCTCCCGCTCGGACGCGGACGACGCCGTTGCGGCGGCTTCTTCACGCTCGCGCCGCTTGCGTTCGGCGGACTCCACGCGCTGCTGCTCACCGAGCTGCTCGGCCTGGGCCACCGCGGCACGGCGGTCCTCGAGCAGGGCCTCGCGGTGAGTCTGCGCCTGGTGTTCGAGCTCGCGCAGTTCTTCCTCGCCCACGGAGGGCTCAGCGGGTTCCACGCCCGTGATCTGGTGGTCGTCGAACCAGAAGCGCTGAGCGCCGTCGTGCACGGTGACCACACAGGTGGCGTCCGTGTCCCACTCCACGTGGGCGCCGCGCAGCTTGGCGTAGCTCGCTACGGCAAGGTTGTGGTCCACGGCGGTGTCCGTGGTCAGGGACTCCCCGATGACCTGCATCATGCGCTGCTCCGTGAGTCGGGGCAGCTCGAACTCGGGGCCGTCCAGCAGCAACCACGCCGTGATGTTGCCACCGGCGCGCGCGGGGTAGTGGGCGTAGAGACCCGTGACGGCCTTGGCGGCCAGGGTCAGCCGGCGGGCCAGACCGTCCTCGAGGGGCAGCTCGTCCGTGGTCAGCTCGGAGACCTCGTGACGCTCACCGGCATGCTTGGCCTGCACGGCGGCGGAGACCACGCGCGGGTTGAAGTGCCCGAGCTCCTGCCACGACCACACGAAGGACCCGCGGGACGCCGATTCGGTGCCCAGCAGGTAGGGGGTCAGGGTGACGGGAGGCGTGGTTTGCAGGGTGAACGACGGCGCGGAAAAGTCCACGTCCCACTCCGCGCCCTGGGACAGTTCCGCCAGCACTGCCTGGTATTCGGTGGAAAGGAAGATCGACGCGTCGATCAACTCCTGCAAAGTTTTCGTCATGGGTCCAGGCTAACAACTGGCGCGGACGCCAGCGCGCGCCGGACGGTACGTCGGTGCCTGTGGGGCCCCTGTATCCGCCCGCGGCACGTACCCGACGACGACGCCGCGGCCGCACCGAGCGACGTCGTACCCCGCGGCCGTGTTGGGGCCTCGCACGCGAGCGGTTCGTTAGGCTGGGGGCGTGCGGCGCCCGGCAGCGACCGGGGGAGATCGCGCGATCTTACAGCGAGCGGACCCGTGGCTCACGGGTCGAAGGGACACCACACCATGACCTCTGAGCCTCGGCCCGAATCGACGACCCCCGCACCCGGTGAGCGTGAACTCGTGGCACGGGTGGGCGAATGGGTGATGTCCGTCCTGCGCACGGAACCGGGCTGGGACACCATGCTCGTGGAGTTCAAGCCCCAGGGCGGGCGGGTCCATCTGCGGGTGGTCGAGAACAGGGACGGCTCCGTGATCCCCGGGGCCGCAGGGCCCATCAAGCAGGACAGCCCGGTGCTGGAGACGATCGCGCAACTGCAGCGCAGCTGCGCGGTGCCCGGGCGGGGGAGCTGGTTCACCGCGTCCGTGAGCATCGCCGCGAGCGGGTGGCCCGAGCCCACGCTGCACACGAGCGCGTCCTACAATTTCCGGGAGCTGCCCCGCCCCTACGCGGACGAGGGCGCCTACACGGGCCGGGACGTGCTGGCTCAGCTGACTGAGTTCCCGCGTACCCAGGAGCGCACGCCGTTGTGGGCCCTGGAACTGGCCGATGAGGCCGGGGTCGAGCTGCCGTTCGCACCGACCTCCGAGGACGACTCCCACGGGGACGTGCACCCCCGGTTGCGCGCGGCGGCCGAGGCGTTCACTCGCGAACCCGGGGAGCGGACCCTGGCCGGGGCCCTGCGCGAGGCGTTGGCCGGGACCGTGCTGCTGGACATCTCCGGATCGGACCTGGTCCCGGGGGAGGACGGTCAGCCCGTGGGGCCGCAGTCCCACATCCGGGTCCAGACGGTCGCCCAGCCCGACGGCGGTCGCGCACTGGCCGTGTATACGACCGCCGAGCAGGCCCGCGAGATGTTCACCCGCAGCAACAAGAACCCGGATCTAGCCGAACCCGTCCTGTTGCGCCAGCGCGCGAGCGCGATGATCGAGATGGTCGTGCAGGACACCCAGTACGACGAGATCGTGGTGGACCCGGCGTCCGAACACGCCCTGCGGATCCCCCGCCAGCAGATCGAGTGGGTGGGCCGCTCACCCCACAACGAGGCACTCAAGCAAGCGCTGCTGGACAATGCCATGGCGGACGTCCTGGGGGCCCTGCTCAACCCGAACGGCCACCTCATGCTCGGCACCCGGGACGAGGGGGAGAACGCGATCCCGGTCATGGTCCAACCCTCCGAGGAGGGCGCCGCACCGGACACCCTGCTGGTCTTCACGTCCGCGGCGGAGGTGGCCGCCCTCGACCCGGCGCTCACGGTGCGCTCGGCCCCGTCCCGGAAGATCCTGGAGTTCGCGCTCGAATCGGGTGCGGCGGCCATCTGCCTCAATGCCATGGCCCCCGTGGCCACCCTGCCCACGGCGCAGCTGCGGGAGATGCTGGAGCTCGTCACGCAGCGCGAACAGGGCGGTACCTCGCAGCCTCGCGACTGAGAGGTCGGTGGGTCGGAATTGCGGCGCATCTCGTCCGCAGTTTCCACACCCGCGGGGCGTGTCCGGGGGTGCGCCAGGGCTGTATGTCAGGGGCCGCGCGTCAGGGGGCCGGTGTCAGAGCGTGGCTCAGCGGGCCTCGGTCGCGCTCGCCGCGAGCTCTTCCTGGCAGCGGGGGCACACACCCCGGTAGACGACCTCTGCGGCTAGCAGCTCGAAGCCGTGGTCCTGGGACGGCGTGAGGCACGGGGCATGGCCCACGGCGCACGGCACGTCCTGGACCACTCCGCAGCGCACGCAGTACGCATGGTGGTGGTTGTCCCCGGTGCGGATCTCGTAGCGAGCGGGGGATCCGGGCGGCTCGAACTTGGACACCATCCCGATCGCCGCGAGGTCCGCGAGGACCACGTAGACGGACTGGACGGACATGTTGGGCAGCACGGAGCGGACCTGCTGCACGGTGTCCTCGGCGGTGGCGTGCGGAACCGCGGACACGGCGTCCAACACGGCAAGACGTTGTCTGGTGACCCTGCGCCCGTGCGAGCGCAGATGCGAGGTCCACGCATCCCGCGACGGGTGCGGTGCAGCCTGAACGGTGGTCTCCATGGGGTCCATTCTATTCTTATTCTGAGCCACTCACAATAGTTGCACTCACGGCGCTCCCGCGCTGTCAACGGCTGCGAGGTGTCGCTCGGACTGGGAGGGTGGGAGATCATCTGCCTCGACGGGCTGCCCCCGCTGCCCACATTTCCCCCACTGCCCGCGCCGCCGTTGCCGCCGTCCGCATTGGTACCGTCGGTATCCCTCAACATTTTCTTGCCCCGCTAGACCCCACAGGAGAACACTGAATGCACCGTCATTACAACGGACTGAAGACCGTGCTGCTGTTGGGCGGTATGTGGGTGGTGTTGCTGGCGATCGGCTGGATCATCGCCGGGGCCACGCGCAGCTCGTTCTTCATCATCCTGTTCGCGGTGATCGGGCTGATCGGTACCGCATACAGCTACTGGAACTCGGACAAGCTCGCCATCCGGTCCATGCGAGCGGTGCCCGTGAGCCCGCAACAGGCACCGGCCATGTACCGGATCGTGGAGGAGCTCTCCCGCCGGGCGGAGCAGCCCATGCCGCGGCTGTACATCGCGCCCACCATGAGCCCCAATGCGTTCGCCACCGGACGCAACCCGGACAACGCCGCGGTGTGTTGCACCGAGGGGATCCTGCAGATGCTCGACGAACGCGAGCTGCGCGCGGTGCTCGGCCACGAACTCATGCACGTGTACAACAGGGACATCCTGACCTCGTCCGTGGCGGCCGCGGTGGCGGGACTCATCACGTCCGCCGCGCAGGTGCTGCAGTTCGCGGCCATCTTCGGCGGCGGGCGCGGTGACGACAACCGCGGTGGCAACATGCTCGTGGGGTTGCTCATGGCGTTCCTCGCACCCGTCGCGGCCACCGTGATCCAGCTCGCCATCTCCCGCACGCGCGAGTACGACGCCGACGAGGACGGCGCCAAGCTCACCGGCGACCCCCTTGCGCTCGCCTCGGCACTGCGCAAGATCGAGGGCGGCGCGTCCCAGCGGCCCATGAACCCGGAGGACCAGAAGGTGGTCAACACGTCCCACCTGATGATCGCCAACCCGTTCCGCGGCGGTGCGGTCTCCGGCCTGTTCCGCACCCACCCCTCCACTGACGACCGCGTGCAGCGGCTGCAGAACATGGCGCGCAACGGCGGGTTCTACGGCCGCTGACGCGGCGTTCGGGGTTCGATGTCGCGGTGGGCGTCGCGTGCGACCGGCCCGTCGCGTCGTCCCACGACTGCGGCCCGCGTGTCCGCCGTGGTGCCCGGGGGGGGCGAACCCCGTACGGAAGAAGCCGTGATCCCCGCTCGGGGCTCACGGCTTCCTGGTCTGTGGATGCCGACCGGCGTGTGACGGGCGTGGGGCCGACGCGGTGCTGGCGCAGCGCCGGGGCCGGGTCACGTCAGCGGTAGTTCACGAACTGCAGGTCGACCTCCGCGTCCGATCCCTTGAGTAGCGCGATCACGTCCTGCAGGTCGTCACGGGACTTGGACGAGACGCGCAGTTCATCACCCTGGATGGTGGCCTTGACACCCTTGGGGCCCTCGTCACGGATGAGCTTGGTGATCTTCTTGGCCTGGTCCTGGGCGATGCCCTCCTTGATAGAGCACTCGATGCGGTACTCCTTGCCGGAGGCGTAGGGCTCGCCGTCGTCCAGGGACTTCAGGGAGATCCCGCGCTTGACCAGCTTGGACTGGAAGACGTCCAGGACGGCCTGGGCACGCTCCTCCGAATTAGCCTTGATCAGGATCTTCTCGCCGGAGAAGTCGATATCCGCGCCCACCCCGCGGAAGTCGTAGCGCTGGGCCACTTCCTTCTGGGCCTGGTTCAGGGCGTTGGACACTTCCTGCTTGTCGACCTTGCTGACCACGTCGAATGATGCTTCCGAAGCCACGGTTGTCCTCCTGGGTGTGTTGGGTGCGTGATGTCACCCACCAGCCTAATTGCCCGCGACGAGCGCATTCGTGTCGGAACCGGGCGGATCGGTGGTGATCGGGCTCCCCGCCCAGTTCGCGGTCACCCGCGTGGGGGCACCGATGTCACGCTCCCGGCCGTTCAGGAGTTCTGGGGGCACCCGCGCTGATTTGGGGGACGGGGGGTGTGCTGTGTAATGTTGAGGTGCTCCCGCACGGCGGGGGTGCAATGCGCTCTGTGCGCTCTCGGCAGGTTACCCGAGCGGCCAAAGGGGGCTGACTGTAAATCAGCTGGCACTGCCTACGGGGGTTCGAATCCCTCACCTGCCACCCACGGGGATGAGCGATCATCCCGAAGGGGCTCCCCGGATGACATGATCCGGGGAGCCCCTTCTTTCGTCCCAGGGCCCTGCTGCAGTCGCGACTTCCCTGCCAAGCTCTGCCGCGCCCTACTCCGCGGCTCACCCGCCCTCTGTGCCGACCGCATCGAATTCCTAGTGGAGCACAAGCAGCTGAGGGCGCCCGTTTCTGCTTTAGCTCAGTAGAAGCCGCAGGATGGGGCGTGATGTGTCGGGGCGGAGCCCATGGATGTGGGA